>JAMCWR010000003.1 GCA_023480665.1 Gammaproteobacteria bacterium | reverse complement strand
CGCTGATGTAGGAAGTTACACTGATATTCAAAAAATACATGATTTTATTGATAAAAAATTCAGTAAACTCAATGGTATAATACATTGTGCTGGAGTTTCTGCCGGTCAGCTTATTTTTAATAAAGATAAATCCTATGCAGATAAAATCTTTGCTCCAAAACTACAAGGCTCATTAAATCTTTATAAAGTGTTTGCTGAAGTCGATTTATTTATTTTTGCTTCTTCTATGATGTCTGTAAATGCAACAGCCGGTCAAAGTGATTATGCTGGAGCCAATGCCTTTCTTGACGCCTTCGGCTATTACTGTCAAAAACAGAACAAAAATGTGAAAGTAATAGACTGGAGCGGTTGGCAAGATGTTGGAATTCTTGTTAACGAATATAGCAAAGAACTAAAAAGACAAAATATAGAATATCACGAACTTAACAACCATCTCTTTAATAAGTATTTAAATTCAAAACTTATTAGTTACTACATATCTGATTTTGCTTCAGATAAGAATTGGTTTTTGAACGAACATAGAATGAGCAGGATTCCAACAGCTCCAGGCACCCTATACGCAGAGTTATTAAGAAATGCAGCGGAGATTAATTGTCCTGACAAAACTATAGTTATAGAAAGTCTAAAATTTGTTATGCCTCTTAGGGTCAAAGAAGGTGAAACCTGCACAGTTTATACAGTCCTCAGAAACAAAGAATCAGGGTTTGAATGTTCAGTAATAAGCAACACAAATCAAGAATGGAAACAACATGCGCGCGGTGTTATCTCATGTTCCAACGATGCGCCATCCGATACAAAAAGACTTCAAGCTATACAAAAAAATACGGTCATAGATAACGAATACTTAAATAGTTTTAAGGATTTTGTACAACAAAAAATAGATGATCAACAAAGTATAGTCCAATTTGGACCACGTTGGAATAATATTAAGAGTATAAGTCTTGGAAAGAATGTTGGTATTGTACATCTTGCACTTGAAGAATATAGTTCTGATACAAAACAATATAAATTACATCCCGCCCTTCTCGATATCGCAACAGCTTTCCTTGCAAGTAAGTTCTCTGCTGGAAAAAGCTATCTTCCATCTTCCTATACAAACATAAAGATCTACAGTCCATTTAAGCCAGAAATAATATCTTATGCTGAATATCTGGATAAAAAAGATTCCAAGATCAGTTTTAGAATAACTATTACAGATACGCTAGGGAACATATTAGTTGACATAGATGAATTTACCTTAGCTGAAGTTGGCACAGATCATATGACCCCAGAGATTCCCAATGACATCTTGAGTCAACTCGAC
Organism: Gammaproteobacteria bacterium; assembly: GCA_023480665.1. Taxonomy (GTDB): domain Bacteria; phylum Pseudomonadota; class Gammaproteobacteria; order UBA9339; family UBA9339; genus JAMCWR01. The sequence goes on along the minus strand of JAMCWR010000003.1, from coordinate 99,204 downwards.
TTATTAAATAAATCTAACTACCAATTAGCAATAAAACCTACAGAAGGATTAGAAACATTCAAAAGAATAATAAATGATGGCCACATTCAGGTTTTAACATCCACCATGTTTTTAAAGGATTATTCGTTTAAGAATATCAATACCACTACAGAAAGTAAGAAAAGTACCAAAGATAAAAGTTTCAATAAACATGAAGCTATCTCTAAGCTTAAAAATCAACAAAAACTTTCGGAAATCTGGTGCGAAATACTTGGCTACGATGAAATAAATATCGGAGATAATTTTTTTGAGATTGGTGGAACTTCGTTGATTGCAGCAGATCTTCGTAAATCAATTAATGATGCTTTTGATGCAAGTATAAATTTAGTTGATATTTTTACCTATCCTACGATCGCTAAACTTTCCGCGTATATGTTTGGCGAAGAAGAATCTGTTGTAGAACAGCAAAAGGCAACTCATACAATAGATGATGATATCGCAGTAATTTCCTATTCTGGTATGTTCTCTGGCAGCAGTGACAGCAATGAATATTGGGAAAATATACTTTCCGGCAAAGATTGTCTTGTCAGACTTAGTCGTGAAGAGGGTCGAGGTCTCGGTATATCGGATGATCTTTTAAGTAACGAGAACTATATATTGTCTGGCAGTCTTTTGTTGGATGTAGATAAATTCGATGCCGGATTTTGGGGGTTATCTCCAAAGAATGCAGAATTAATGGATCCTCAGACCAGACTTTTTCTTGAACATGCATGGATGGCTCTTGAATCCTCGGGTTATATCAATTACAGAGATAAGCTTAATATCGGAGTGTTTGCAGGCAGCGGGTTTTCTGAATATCTTGCACAAAATATTTTATTTAGCGGAAGAGGATCGTTTGAATCTTTTACTCTGGGAGATAAGGATTATCTTGCTACTCGAGCAAGTTATTCATTAAATCTGAAAGGGCCGGCTTTAAATATAAATACCGCATGTTCAACTTCTTTGGTTGCTATGGTAGAAGCTTGTACCAAGCTACTTGCGCATGAATGTGATCTTGCTTTAACTGGAGCTGCTCAACTATCTTTACCTGATAATTTTGGGTATGTATATCAAAATGGTGGAATAGAGTCTTCCGATGGTTATTGCAGAGCATTTGATGTATCTGCTACTGGAACAATTTTTACAGGAGGCGTAGGAGTTGTTGTACTAAAACGCCTTTCTGACGCTTGTCGTGACAATGATAATATAATAGCAGTAATTAAAGGATACGGAATAAATAATGATGGAAATCGTAAAGTAGGTTTTACTGCGCCAAGCGTTCTTGGGCAAAAAGAGTGTATTCTTGAAGCACAAAAAGCTGCAGGGATATCAGCTAATGATATTAGTTATATTGAGTGTCATGGTACCGGAACAGCTTTAGGTGATTCTATTGAAATACAGGCGCTGAAACAGGTCTTTAAAGAAAACTCCAAATCTTCAAGCAATAATAAATGTGTCATAGGTTCAGTGAAGTCAAATATTGGTCATGCGCATACCGCCGCCGGAATCGCCGCATTTATTAAAGTGTGTAAGATGTTAGAAAATAAAATTATTCCGCCGCAAGCCAATTACAATAAATCTAATCCTGAGCTTGGTTTAGAAATGAGTCATTTTGAAATTCTCAAACAAAGCCGACCCTGGGAAACTGAAGATAATAAACCACGTATAGCTGGCGTGAGCTCTTTCGGTATTGGTGGCACCAACGCTCATATAATATTGGAAGAGGCGCCGAAAAAAGAAAATACAACAAAAATTGATAAACGTCCGTGCTATCTCTTGTCGCTTTCAGCAAAATCTGCATATTCATTGGAAAGTGTGAACCAAAAGTTGATTGATCATATGCGGAATAGTTCTGGTATTGAAATTGGTGATGTTGCATATACCCTGCATGTGGCTCGTGAGGAGTTTAGTCATCGTGAAGCTTTTATATGCAAAGATAATGCCGAGGCAATAAAAAGATTAGAAGCATGTAATTCTTCATTGTCGTTTAAGCAGTATAAAAATATTTTAAAAACAGACAGACACCCTTTAATAGTGTTTATGTGCTCTGGGGTAGGTGAACACTATACTAATATGGGAAAAGATCTTTATGATATTGAGCCATACTATCATGAACAAATAGACAAATGTTGCAATATAGCTGGTAAGTATCTTAGCGATGACCTCCTTAATGTGCTATATAATGATTCTTTCACAGATGAGGCTAAGAAAGAGGATGTTTTTACTCACTGGATTAATTCAAAAAACAAATCAAATCAGACAGTATCAGCTATAAAACCGGAGAATAAATTAAATCGCACCGAGTTTGCTCAGGTTGCAGTTTTTACAATTGGTTATGCAACAGCAATGCTTCTGCAAAAATGGGGCATAAAACCTCACAAACTAATCGGTTTTAGTACGGGAGAATATTTAGCTGCATGTTTAGCTGGGGTGTTGTCATTAGAAGATGCACTGTATTTATTGATTCACCGTGCAAATATAATACAAGATTTGCCAGAAGGATCTATGCTCGCTATTCCACTTAAGGAAAAAGAGATCGTTCCACTTTTGAATAGTGACGTTTCTTTAGCTGCTGAAACCAGTCCTAATCAATGCATAGTTTCAGGAACGAAATTAGGAATAGATGCGCTTGAAAATTTGCTGCAGGAAAAAAATATTATTCCGATTCGACTTCCTGTAACTCATGCTTTTCATTCAAACATGATGAAATTAGCAGAAAAAAAACTCTTAAAGTTATTTTCGTCTGTAAAGTATAATGAACCAGCAATACCTTATATATCAAACATTACTGGTGAGTTGGTATTGAGCGAAGAAATCGTGAATCCGCAGTACTGGTATCGTCATACTTGCGAAACAGTGAGATTTTCAAAAGGAATCAGTCAACTATTAACAGATGATTTGATTTTTATAGAAATAGGACCTGGTCATAGTTTGTCGAGTAGTGTATTGCAACATAAAACGGGAAATGTTGATCTCCAAAATAAGGTTCATAGCACTATATGTAATGTAAATAACAAAAACAATGACTACGAATATCTTGTTAATATTATTAGCAAGCTATGGTTATATAATGTGAAAATCGATTGGAATTCATTTTATGATTATTGTGTTCATACAAAAATTAGTTTGCCTGTTTACTCATTTGATAAAAAACGTTATTGGTTGGAAAAAGATTCTAAGTTTATTACGCAACAAGGACGGAATAGCAAGCAATTGATTGAGAAATGGTTTTATACTCCATATTGGAAACAGATGGCGTTTAGCGCAAACAGTTCTCATAAGGTTCTAAATAATATTTTAATTTTTATTAATGATTCTGAGTTAGATAAAGGCATTATTAATTTTTTCAGGAGTAACGGTAAATTATTTTGGTGTGTGAAACTAGGTAATGAATATTCTTATAATCAAACAAACAATACATTTACTATTCTTCCGGGTAACAAAGAAGGTTATGTTGAATTATTTAATGAACTAAAACAGCAAAACGTTAAATTAGATCAAATAATCCATATGTGGCTAATGCGCGAGCAAGATACTTATGGTAATACTTTCGAGTTATATCAAAATATAGGTTATTACAGTGTGCTGCATATTTTACAAAATTTGTCATATATTGATTGTTTGCCATTAATCACAGTTATTGGAAGCGGAGTGTATTCAGTATATGGGAATGAAAAATTATATCCAGGAAAAGCCACTGTTCAGGGGCTAATAAAATGCGCCCCCCAGGAGTTCATTGGGCTCAAGTGCAGATATATTGATGTAGTTTTTGAAAATAATAAATTTTACCAGCCTTTGATTAAAGAAATAGATTCTTCAGTAGATGAAACTCAAATAGTATACAGGAATCAGAACAGATGGTTGATGGATTATAATAAGCAGCAGTCAAACGTCGCACACCTTAATTTAAAACAAAATGGATCTTATATAATACGCGGTGGTTTGCAGAATACTGGTTTATTATTGGCTGAGTACCTGATAGATAAGGTAGGCGCAAATGTTGTTATAATTGATTCTATTGAATTTCCCAGAGAAAACACATGGGATAATTGGTTGATTGGACACGGAAATGATGATGCTATAAGTAAAAAGATTATGTTTTTAAGAAAACTTAAATTAAAAAATAATCAAATTACCTATATACATTTTACTTCAAACATCAAAGGCCAATTGCAGCATGCTTTTAAAGATGCATACAATCTCTTCCCAAAAATTGATGGAATTATTTATTTTGCTGTTAACGATACAGAAAAAGAAAGTATCTATATTCAAGATACAGTGCACTTTTCTATGCAGGAACAGTTTAATGCGAAGATTCATGAGTTTATACAATTTAGCGAAGTTGTACAGAATACTGTTATAGATTTTTGTGTAGTATTTTCCTCCCTTAGCTCAATTCTTGGAGGACTATCTCTCAGCGCTTATGCTGCCTTTACCTCTTTTATTGACGCCTTTATTAATGAACAGCAACTCAATAGTATGGATGATAATAAATGGTTTAATTTCAGTATAGATTTTAATGACATTGGGAATCATGCTTTATTTATCGGACCTGAATCAAAAGAAAAAATAAATGAATTTTTTGATAGATGTTTTTATTTTATCCCTGAAGTAAAACACATCGTAATATCATCTGATGATTTTGATAAGCATGTTGAGCAATCACTGAAATTAAAATTTCTTGACCAAAATTTGCAAGAATTATATCCACAAAATACATATGAAAGACCAGAGCTACCAACACTTTATGCTCCCCCAGAAAATGAATATGAAATCAAGTTGACAGAGCTGTGGAGGGATATTCTAAAAATAGATAAAATCGGAATTGATGATGACTTTTTTAAATTAGGGGGGAACTCTCTCGCTGGGGTATTCTTAATATCAAAAATCAAAGAAATGTTTAATGTAAGTATTTCCATTGCAGATATATTCAAGAAGCCTACGATAAGGTCTTTTGCAGCTTTTGTCGGTGATGGTGCAGAGAAAACAAAGTCACAAACGGGAGTGGAATATGAATTATAATATTGAAAAATTGTCACCAGTAGTTAATTTATTATATAAACTACAAAGGTTGAATATTGTTCTTTGGCTAAAAGATGGCGGAAAGATTGGCGTGTTTTGTCACGAAGCGATCAGTGAAGATATAAAAGAACAGATACAAAAGAATCGAGAGGAGATTCTAGAGATCTTAAAGAACAATAAACGCGTGGAAAAATACAATTTACCGTTTGTGTTTAATTTGCATGATAAAATTCAAAAAATACCACTATCTTTTCAGCAAGAAAGTTTATTTTTTATCAATGAATACAATCGAAATAGTGATAATAGCTACAGTGAAATGGCATGCATCTTTTTTGATAAAAATCTCAATATTGGCGTTCTTGAAAAGACTTTAAATCATTTAATTGAACGACATTCTGTTTTTCGAACAATTTTTCGCAAGGATGAAAATGGCGTTCCATACCAGATGATTTTGCCATTTGATGATAAGTTGCGTGTTAAGCTAACCCTGGATACAGTACATGAAAATCTCGACCAATATTTGTTAGATAAAAACAGCTATGTTTTTGATTTTAACCAAGAGCTGTTGTTGAAATGTGATTTAGTTGAGACTATTCACAATGACGATAAGGTATATATTCTTTGTGTTACAGTGCATCATATTGTAATTGATGGTGTCTCTTTTTACATTTTCATAAAAGAGTGCCATGATATTTATGAGAAGCTTTTAAGCAACACTCAAACTCAACCCATATTACCAATCCAAGGTATAACATATGCTGATTATGCTATTTGGCAGCGTAGCTTTTTAAATGGAGAGGTATTGCAAAAAAAGCTTGATTATTGGAATAATAAATTATCTGGTTTTGAAGAACTACAGTTACCTTTGGATATGCCACGGTCTTCAAATCAACCGAACATCGCTTCTTCAATAAATGTTGTCCTTGATGGTGAGTTATCGAATAAAATAAAAAAATTATCTGAATGTTATTCATTATCTGTTTTTCAAACTTTATTGGCGGGTTTTTATATATTACTAAATAAATACACTAATCAAACCGATATTGTTATCGGTTCAACTTCAGCAAATCGAAATTTTTCTCAAATCGAAAATATTATTGGTCTTTTTGTTAACATGCTAGTGTTTAGGATTGATATCAAAGACATGACCATAGCTGCTTTGTTGAAAGAAGTCAAAGAAACCTGCCTAGAGGCTTCAGCCTACAATGACACCCCTTTTGAGCTGGTAGTAAGACATTTGAAGGTTGAACGCGATCCTAAACTTAACCCAATTTTTCAAATTGTATTTACCCAGGGAGCTGATATACCAAAAAGTGAGTTAATGTTTAATCAATCGATTAATAATAGCCAAAGTTATAAAAATGCTCGCGCAAAGTTTGATCTGGTGATTTATGTTAGTGATTACAATGAAAAAATTGGATTTATCTTTGAATTTAATACGTCGTTATTTCAACAAAAAACAATTGATCATATGATTGCTCACTATAAAAATATTTTAACAATCATAACGAAAAATACCGACGGATTTGTTGAAAGAATAAATATTTTGTCGCCTCAAGAATACCAGCAGGTAATCTATGATTGGAACCAAACTGACGGAGCTTTTCCAAGCGATAAAATAATTAGCCAGTTGTTTGAAGAGCAAGTAAAATATACCCCTGATAGAGTTGTCGCTGTCTTTGAACAAAGCAATATAACATATGATGAGCTCAATAAAAAATCTAATAAACTTGCAAATTATTTGCGTAACAAGCACAAGGAGATCTATAAAAAAGAATTTCAACCAGATACATTGATAGCTTTATATTTAGATCGGGGTTTTGAGATGTTGATTGGCATATTAGGTGTCTTAAAGGCCGGAGGAGCTTATGTGCCGTTGGACCCTGATTATCCAAGTGATCGTTTAGAGTTTATTATCAACGATGCTGCTGCAAAATTCACGTTAACTCAAGACGATAAAACCGATAAACTACATTCGGTAAATAAAAATACGCTAGTAAATATTAAAGACTTTGAGTTATTTTGTGATGAGATTGATGAAAATCCGAAGATCATAAATCATCCTGCAAGTTTAGCATATGTCATTTACACATCCGGTTCTACTGGAAACCCAAAAGGGGTCATGGTCGAGCATCGCGCTCTTATCAATCGTTTATTTTGGATGCAAAAACAATATAAATTTTGCTATGAAGATGTGGTGTTGCAAAAAACGCCTTATACTTTTGATATATCAATTTGGGAATTGATTGTACCGCTGATATCGGGTGGCAAATTAGTATTTGCGATACCTAATGGACATAAAGACCCTTTTTACTTGGTAGATTTGATCAAAGATAAAAGTATCAACACAGTTCATTTTGTTCCTTCAATGTTGGAGCCTTTTTTACAAGCGGTAAAAGACACTAACCCTAATAATTTTCCATTGAAACAAATATTTTGTAGCGGTGAAGCATTGCTTACCCCTTTGGTTAATAATTGTTTAAGGGTTTTACCTGGTGTTGATGTCCATAACTTATATGGACCAACTGAAGCGGCGATTGATGTTTCATTTCACTACGTCGATCCAAAAGCAACGTACCATGCAATTCCGATTGGAAAACCAATCTCAAATATTAAGTTATATATCCTCGATAAGTTTTTAAAGCCTAAGCCGATTGGAATCATTGGTGATCTTTATATCGGTGGCGTTGGTTTGGCGCGAGGCTATTTAAACCGCGATGATTTGACATTCAAAAGTTTTATTCCATCTCCATTTATAATAGAAGATGATAAGTCTAAAGAGCCTGCAAGAATATATAGAACCGGCGATTTGGCAAAATGGTTACCAGATGGTGGCATTGAATACATTGGGCGCAATGATTTTCAGGTAAAAATTCGTGGCTTTAGGGTTGAGCTTGGTGAAATCGAGTTACAATTATTAAAGCATGATGCTGTTAGTGGCTGTGTAGTACGAACGAATATAGAGAAGCAAAAAAACATTGCCCAGATAATTGCATATTATGTTCCAAATCTTGAATACGCTTTTACGGTTAAAAAAATAGTTGAGTATCAAAAAAATGGCGGTAATCCTATTAGCTCTAGATTATATGAACTTCCCTCCGGATTAAGTCTTTATTCGTATAATAAATCTGAACTTGAATTTCTTTATGATGAAATATTTGTCAATTCTACCTATACTAAGTATGGGATAACCATACCTGAAGGTGGTTGTGTTTTTGATGTTGGCGCAAACCTTGGCATGTTTTCTATTTATGCATGTTTGACTGCAAAAAATGTAAAAGTATATTCTTTTGAACCAGTCCCTCAAATATTTGAGTTGCTTTCTTGCAATGCCTCATTATTTCAAAAAGATATTAAAACATTTGCCTTTGGTTTTTCCGATAAAGAGGAAAAAGTATCGTTTACCTATTATCCTAAAGCAACTATTTTGTCAGGGCGATATGCGAATATTGGCGGTGAATCAGAAACTCTAAAAAGATATTTAAAAAATAACTTAAAATCAAATCTTAAGGAAACAAATGATGATGAGATTAATGATTTATTAGGAGAGGTTCTGCAACAACAACATGTTGAGGTTAAACTTAAAACTATCTCACAATTTATTTACGACAACAATATTGAACGAATTGATTTGCTAAAAATTGACGTTGAAAAATGTGAACGTGCAGTACTTGATGGAATCATTGATTCAGATTGGACTAAAATAAAACAAATTGTTCTTGAGGTTCATAACGGGGAATTTGAGTGTGACGAAATCAAGCATTTTTTAAAAAAACGACACTTTGAAGTTTTTTGTCAACAAAGCGCAGATTTATCTCAAACCAATATTTACAATATTTATGCATTTCAGAAAGACGTGTCATGGAATCTTGCAAATAATGACAACCACTGTGTAAAAGAATGGTTTAGCCTAACCGAGTTAAACACAGACCTAAAGCATTATCTTGAAAATTTTTTGCCGCATTATATGATTCCTGATAAATTTATCGCATTAGATACAATTCCATTGACGATAAATGGAAAAATCGATCGAAAAAGTTTACCTGAGCCTGAATTTAACACCGATAACAATAACTATATTCCACCGCAGAATGACCTTCACGAAATTATACGTCATGTGTGGTCAGAAGTATTGGAAATACCAGAAAATCAAATTAGCATTAACGATAGTTTTTTTAAACTAGGCGGAAATAGTATTTTATCGATGCAACTACAAAGCAAATTAAAAAAGACCCTGAAAATTGCTCATTTACAAATATCTGATTTATTCAAATATATTGATATCAAAAGTTTTTCTGACTACTTGTTATCTAACAAATCTGTTGATAAAGCACAATATCACATTCAAAAAAAGATGCCGAAAATTGAAAATGATGTTGCAATTATTGGTTATTCAGGAGCTTTCACAGGCGGTGAAAGCATTGATGATTATTGGCAACAAATTATTGATGGTAAGGAAGGCTATTACAAAACAGATAAAGTGTTTTACGATAAAAACTTCATCCCAGTTATTAGCAGGGTAAAAGGTATTGAAGAATTTGATGCAAACTTTTGGAATATTCCGCCAAATGAGGCTGAATTAGCTGATCCACAAATTAGGAAATTCCTTGAGCATTGCTGGAATGTTTTGGAAAAGGCTGGATATAGCAAGAATAGAACTCAACAGCAGATTGGGGTTTTTGCTGGGCCTGGTGATCAAACTTATTTAATGCAAAATATATTACAAAGCAAGCGCAGCAATGATTTTGATTTTTTTTCTTCCTATACTATGAATGGCAAAGATTTCTTGGCAACAAGAGTTAGTTATTATCTTGGTTTAACAGGGCCCGCAATTAATATCAATACCGCATGCTCAACATCGTTGATTACAATTATTGAAGCTTGCAAAAGCTTAGTATTAGGTAATTGTAATTTAGCAATTGCTGGAGGGGTTTCATTAATCTTACTAGAAAATGATGGTTATGTGTGGTCAGAAGGAATGGTTATGTCAAAGCAGGGGCAGTGTAGGGCCTTTGATGAAAATGCTGATGGAATCGTAAGGGGCGCTGGCGTTGGGGTTGTGTTGCTTAAACGATTATCCGATGCATTAAAAGACCATGATGACATTAAATGTATTATTAAAGGTTATGCTGTTAATAATGATGGTAATCGTAAAACAGATTATGTTGCTCCTAGTGTTAGCGGGCAGATTGAATGTATTCTTAATGCACAGCACATGGCAAATATTACGTCTGATCAAGTTGATTATGTGGAATGTCATGGCACGGGAACAAAAATAGGTGACCCGATTGAGATATCCGCGCTAAAAGAAGCATTTGCAATAAATCAAGGTATAATCAAAAATGCTAGTTGTATTATTGGATCAGTAAAATCAAATATTGGGCATGCAGATTCTGCCGCAGGAGTCGCGAGTGTGATTAAAGTGACCAAGATGTTAGAGAACAATATTTTTCCTAAACAAATAAATTATACAATTGCAAATTCTGAGCTATTTCTAGAACAAACACCGTTTAAAATTATTACTGAACAACAAAAATGGGAAAATAATAAATTCTCTCGGATAGCAGGCATTAGTTCTTTTGGCATCGGGGGAACTAATGCTCACCTAATTTTAGAAGAAGCATCAGCTGTAAATCAAAAAGTTGTGGAAAATAATACTCTTTCTCGGCCATATCTTTTATCTATCTCAGCGAAATCATCGTTATCGCTTGATGAAAGCAGGGCAAGGCTATCTGAATACTTAAAAGTTCATGATGATGCTGATCTTGCAAATGTGGCATTTACACTACATACAACTCGAGAAGAATTCTGTTGTCGGCAAATGTTTCTATGCGAAAATATCAATGATGCAATTGAAAAACTTCAAGATAATTGCGAAAAATATTCTCCGATCGATTGTGACCGTAATGAAATCAATAAAGATGAAATTCCGTCGGTTGTGTTTTTATGTTCAGGTATTGGTGAGCATTACCTGAACATGGGAAAAGGTTTGTATGAGAAAGCTGAGAAGTTTCGTCAAGAGGTTGATCGTTGTTGTGAAATCACTAATCTGTATTTGGAGAAAGATCTTCGCGAAGTGCTTTTTAGGAATAATGAAAATAATGCAAAACTTCTGGAGCAAACAAAATATATGGCATCTGCGGTTTTTATTATGGGGTATGCTTTAGCCAAGTTGTGGATGCGCTTGGGAATTGAAGCAACTGCATTGATTGGACATAGCACCGGAGAGTATCTTGCTGCATGTTTAGCTGGAGTTTTGTCTCTTGAAGATATGCTGCGACTTGTAGTAAAACGCGCGGAAATAATCGATAGTAGCTCGATTGGAGCTATGCTTGCAGTACCTTTAAGTGAAGCTGAGATCCTTCCATTGCTTGAGGATGGTTTGTCAATTGCAAGCGTCAATGGGCCTTCGCTTTGTGTAGTATCTGGCGAAAACTCAGCGATCGAAAAAATTGAAAAAAAACTTGACGCTAGTGGCTCTGCTAGCAGCAGATTGCCCGTTACAATTGCATACCACTCTGAAATTATGAAAGAAAAAAAAGACGCCTTGCTGAATCTTTTTAAAACTTTTAATTTCGAAAAACCGCTAGTACCTTATATTTCTAATTTGACTGGTAAAGAGATTAAGCCATCAGAAGCGACTAGCCCTGAATATTGGTATGAGCATACTTGTAAAACAGTGCATTTTTCAAATGGAATAAAAGAGCTTTTGAACAATAATAGAAAAACAATTTTTATTGAAATTGGTCCGGGTCGCAATCTTGCTAGCGCAGTTCTCCAACACCAGACTAAAAATATTAATTTAAAAGGTAGGGTGTTTAGCTCGATACGAAATAAAGATCTGGATATTGATGATTACAAATTCTTATTGAGTAATTTAGGGAAACTCTGGCTACAGGGAATTAAAATTAATTGGAATAATTTTTACGATTGCTCGAAACATCTAAAAGTTGAACTCCCAACCTATGCTTTCGATAAAACTGCTTATTGGATTAAGCCCGATGCAGGTTCGCAACCACAAACGGTGACCTCGCCAAATAATGTGACAAGGTATCCTCTTGATGAATGGTTTGTAAAAACTACATGGGAATACGATAAAGTTCGGGATAAATTACTAATAACGAATGGTCAAAAATATCTTATATTTGTCGATTCAAATGAGATTAGTAACCAAGTTGTTGATAAAATAAAACAATCTAATGTAGTTTATACAGTTAAGAGAGGTAAGAAATATTCTTTGAATGAGACTAATAAGGAATATACTATTCGAGAACATGTAAAAGATGATTATGTTAAACTTGCAAAATCGCTTGGCCAACATAATCTAAAATTTGATTATTTTATTCATTTATGGATGTTGGATTCATTGGTAGATTCTCATGATGTAAATAGTGCCAGTGTTGAATATTATCAACAGATCGGTTTTTATAGTATATTGTACGCAATACAAGTAATTACCGAAAATAGTTTAACAGATTCTTTACGATTAACTATTATAACGAATGGTATCTATTCTTTGACAGATGATGAGGTGCTTTATCCTGAAAAAGCAACGGCTCTTGGTTTAGTAAAATGTATTCCGTTTGAGTATCCTAGTATTGTCTGCAAGTGTGTTGATATTGATTCTCCAATAGTTTTTGATGATGTAATGATAAATAATATTCTTATAGAAATTACCCAAAACTTTAGCTCGATTGCCCCGGATCTTGATAATAATATTATTGCCTATCGAAAATCTTTTCGCTGGGTGAGAAAATTTACTAAAGTTAATATTAAGAATCTGAATCGAAGTATTCCAATTCTTAAAGATGGCGGTGTGTATATTGTCACCGGTGGTCTTGGTGGAATTGGGTCAGTTTTGGCGGAAAATCTTGCAGAAAAAGCGAAAAACGCTAAGATCGTACTTATTGGCAGAACTAAGCTACCTGAGAAAAGTTTTTGGGCTAACTACATTGAAAATAATCCAACTTCGAAGACAGTTATGAAATTAAATCGAATGCTGGTAATTGAAAAACTAGGATGCGAAGTGCATTACATACAAGCTGATATAAGCAATCTTAAGGATACTTGTGAGGCTTTTAATCATATAAGACAAACAATTGGACCAATAAATGGGTTGATTCATAGCGCAGGGTTGCCCCCTGATCAGGCAATCTATAAGAAGAACAAAGATTATGTAGAAAATATTTTTGCCTCAAAAGTGTTTGGAACGGTTGCTCTTCAAAAAGCACTTGCAGATGATAATTTAGATTTCTTTTTTGTATGTTCATCTCTTTCTTCTCTTGTTGGGGCATTTGCCGAGGCTGATTATGCAGGTGCGAATGCATTTCAGGATGCTTTTGCTCATTATCTAGACAAGCACTATAAATCTAGGATCTTTGCTGTCAATTGGGCTTTGTGGAAAGAAGTTGGCTTTGCTGTTGATCTTGAAGTTCCTGAAATTATTCAGGAACAAAGAAAGCTCGATATGCGTTATGGAATTTCTAATCAAGAAGGTAAGGAGGTTTTTAACCGAGTGATCAATCAGAATGAAGTTCAACTTGCTTTGATACCGTATGTAAAAAATAATGTAAAAACAGACGAGGATATCAATGTTAAGCGGCTTCATCCGCGTCCTAAACTTACCACTGAATATGCAGAACCAAAAAATGCAACTGAGAAGATAATTGAAAAGTGTTGGCAAAAGGTTCTTGGTTTTGAAAAAATTGGAGTTCATGATAATTTTTTTGATTTAGGCGGAAATTCACTTAGTGCCCTAAGGATAATAAATGAAATAAATAAGTCTTTCGATCAAAAGCTAACGCCAAGCTTTTTCTTAGATAATTCTTCGATATATAAGATTGCAAGGTACTTGTTAAACGCCAAGAAAGAGAAGGCTGATGGTATCCTTGTTAAATTGAAAGCTGGTTCTGAAACCCCGATATTTCTAATCCATCCAATTGGTGGGGATGTTATGTATTATAAAGATTTTAGTGAAAAATATCCCGGAGAAAATAGTGTTTATGGCATACGCGATCAAGGGTGGTTAACTGAAACTTCAAGGATTGAAATTTCGTCAATTGAAGAAATGGCGGTATTTTATCTCAGACGACTTCGAGAAATACAGTCAAATGGTCCATATATTATTGGAGGAAGTTCCTTTGGTGGTATGGTGGCATATGAAATGGCGAACAATTTAATCAAAGCTGGAGAAGAGGTTGTGATTTTTATGGTCGATAGTCCTGGGCCAAAACTGTATCCGGCTAAACTTGCTTCATACATCGATGTTATCTATTATTTGCTGTCATATGAAAGGAATGAGGTTAGTAGGGAGGTAAAAAAACAACTTGAAAAATATGCTAATGATCAAGAAATGCTAATAGAATATATTGTGCAGCATAAATTATTTGGTTTTGATGACAAAAAGTTGTTAAAGACGGGATTAGATATATTCACAATTAATCAAACATTGATGTATAATTATACGAATCCAACTAATTTTCTGGGTGAAGAAGTATTGTTTTTTAAAGCTATGGAAAATAATAACTATATTCCAAAAGATATTGAAAAAGGTTGGGGTGGGTTTATTACTTCTACTCAACTTAAGCTTTTTGAAATATCAGGAAATCATACCACAATGAATAATACTCCAAATGTTGAGAAAATATGTAAAATTGTAAAATCATACGTTGATAAGCTGTTACAAAAATGATAAAGACAGAGGAGCGCACATGAAAATTGAAGAAACTAAAGAAAAAATAAGGGCATTTTTTTCTAGATTTGTAGGAGATGTAGAAATCGATGAAAATGAAGACTTATTTGGACCGGGTTTAGTTAATTCTTTGTTTGCGATGCAACTTATTATGTATATCGAAAAAAATTACGATATAAAAGTGAGCAAAGAAGATTTGGATATAAAAAATTTTTCTTCAATAAAAGCCATTTCACAGTTTATTCATAATAAAAAAGGTTTTCCGCAAGTTAACTAAATTTTGAATTGAGAAATTTGGAAAATGAACACAGAGCTATCTTTTCACCAGAAGCAGATGCAGAATGAATTTAGGTTTTTTGCATCCAAAGAAATAATTCCATTTGCCGATCAATACGACGAGCAACAGCAGTTTCCGCCTAATTTGATTGCCAAATTCGCCAAAAGTGGTTATTTAGGGGCGATGATTTCAAAAAAGTATGGCGGTATGGAAATGGATGCTATTACTTTTGGTTTGCTTTGTGAAGAAATGGGCAAAGCAAGTGTTTCTTTAATCAGTCTGCTTACTGTCCACGGCATGGTTTCTCATGCTATCTTGAGGTGGGGTGAGGATAATCAAAAGGATAAATGGTTGGTTAAGCTTTCTTCTGGTGAAATTTTAGCTGCATTTGGTCTTTCTGAGCCAGATGCTGGTAGTGATCCTAGCAGCTTGGAGACTACTATAAAAAATGAAGGTAATTTCTTTGTGTTGAATGGAAGAAAAAAATGGATTTCATGCGCACAAATCGCTGATATTTTTTTGATATTTGCTCGGTGTGATGAACAAATCTCAGCAATTTTAGTCGAAAAAAATACCCCCGGACTCTTTTGCAAACCAATATCTGGCATGTTGGGTTTTAGATCGGCAATGTTAGGTGAATTATTTTTTGATAATTGCAGAGTACCGAAAGAAAATCTTATTGGTAGAATTGGCACTGGGTTTAAATATGTAGCTAATTCAGCTCTTGATTATGGAAGGTATTGCGTAGCTTGGGGTTGTGTTGGCCTTGGTCAAGCATGTCTTGATGCATGTTTAGAGTATACCTGCACCAGAAAGCAGGGTGGTGTATTGATAAGGAAGCATCAGTTAATTCAGAAAATGATAGCGGATATGGTTACTGAAGTTAAAGCCGCAAGAATGCTATGCTTGCATGCTGGCTGTTTAAAAGAAATTGCTGACCCAGGGTCAATTATGGAAACAAATGTTGCCAAATATTTTGCATCAAAGATGGCAAATAAAGTTGCTAGCGATGCAATACAAATTCATGGTGCAAATGGATGTTGTAATAGTTATCCAGTGCAAAGGTATTTTCGAGATGCAAAAATAACTGAAATTATTGAAGGCAGTTCTCAAATTCAACAAATAATAATATCTCAATATGGATATCAAAATTATTTATTTAAGTCAAAAATTACAAGAAAATAGGGATAGAGCATGAAGCAAGGTGAGAAAAAAATAAAATGTGTGGTATGGGATCTGGATAATACTCTGTGGGATGGGACTTTGCTTGAGGGTGATCAGTTGAGTTTAAAAGAAAACGCGGTAAATATAATCAAGACACTTGATGGGCGTGGTATTTTAAATTCTATTGCAAGCAAAAATGAGTATAACCTAGCTATGGATAAGCTAAAAAATTTTGGACTAGATAGCTACTTTCTTTATCCACAGATCAATTGGAATGCAAAACACTTCTCTGTAAAGCAAATTGCAGAATCTATAAACATTGGAGCTGATTCATTAGCATTTATCGATGATCAAGAATTTGAGCTTGATGAGGTTAGGCATAGTTTACCTGAAGTCTGTTGTATTAATTCAGAAAATATGGATGATATCCTTCAAATGCCAGAAATGAATCCGCGTTTTATTACGCAAGATTCCAGAATACGCAGGCAAATGTATCAAAGCGACATTAAGCGCAAAGAAATAGAAGATAATTTTGAAGGACCACAGCAAGATTTTCTTGCATCTCTTGCTATGAAATTTACTATATTGAATGCAACAGAAAATGATTTACAAAGAGCCGAAGAGTTAACTATTAGAACACACCAGCTTAATACTACCGGATATACATATTCTTATGAAGAGCTTAGGGATTTTATCAATTCTGATAAACATTTACTATTGATTTCATCTTTAGATGATAAATATGGAACATATGGTAAAATTGGTCTTTCCCTTATTGAAAAAAATGAAGAGTTTTGGAATATAAAATTACTTTTAATGTCGTGCAGGGTAATGTCACGAGGCGTTGGTAATGTTATGATTACTCATATTATGAGTATGGCCAAAACACAAAAAGTGCGGTTATTAGCAGAATTGATTCCTACAGAAAAGAATCGCATGATGTATATGACTTATAAATTTTCTGGATTTAAAGAGATAAAAAATGATGGGAAAATAATAACATTTGAGAATGAATTGACAAATATTCCAAAAATTTCTTCTTATATTGCTTTAGAGGCAGGGATTGATTTGAATATATAAGTTTGCAGGAAACTTTATGCTTGGTGAAACATGATGGTAGGTGGTCGTTTTTTTGCAAAATTAATATTTGAACAAAAACGTACAATTCAAAAAAGGAGTATGCTCATGGTACCGCGCGAAGAAGGTAAAAAAGAAGCCTGTAAATGTAGGGTAGGACTTTTGCACAGGCATGACGAAGCAAAAACGATTGTTGTGCATAGGGCAGCAGAACATAATCTAAAAAATGTTTGTTTTGCTGTTCCCAAGTGTAATCTGGTTGTTTTGACTGGCCCATCTGGTTCTGGTAAGTCATCAATAGCGATGCAAGTATTGCATGCCGAATGTCTGCGTCAATTTTTAGATTCATATGGGATGACTACAGATCACATAATGAAGCCCAAAGTTGCTTCTATAACAGGATTATCGCCATCTATTGCTATACCACAACGGTTAGCAGATTTCAATCCACGCTCAACTGTAGGCACTAAAACTGGAATTCTTTCATGTTTAAAACTTCTGTATTCAATTATTGGGCGTCAGCCTTGCCCAAATTGCGGAGAAATTTTTAAACGCCCGCTTGATGAAAAAGAAAAAGTGGAAGTTCAGAATTTGGATGATGGTGAATCGGTATCACCAGAAAGTAAAAATAATAAGCGCACATATTTTACCTGTCCTGAATGCGAGCACAAGATAGAAAGTTTGACGCCAGCTCATTTTTCACCTAATACATTAATTGGCGCGTGTTCTGAATGCAAAGGAACTGGTGAAGTTATTTCTGTAGATCTTTCGAGTTTAGTTCATGAGGATAAAAAGATTGCAAATGGTGGAATTGATTTTTGGACTGAGAGCCTTGCTAAGTATTATTTAGAATCAATAATCGCTGCTAGCAAACATTACCGTTTTGATTTTAATCCTGATTTACCCATAAGCAGGCTACCTCAGGAACAAAAGGATTTTTTGCTTTATGGGATAACTGGCGCAGCATTTAAAGAAAAGTATAAAAAGGTTAAAAAACCAAAAAAAGTAAAAGAAGGGCTATACGAAGGGGTCGTTCCGCTTGTAATAAGAAGGTATAAGGATCATGCTGATAAAACTACAAAACCTTTCGAACAGTACATTACTCATGAAAAATGCACTGAGTGTAAGGGGATGCTTTTGGGAAAAGTAGGAAGAGAAACTACGGTATCTGATAAAAGTATTGTTGAGGTATCACATAGTACTTTGGATGACTTTATTAAATGGGTAGTCGCATTACCACAAACTATTCCAGCTGAAGAGTTGTCTGTAGTTGAAGTTGTATTTGACACGTTAAAAGAACGCACTGAAGGATTAGCTGCTGTGGGGTTGGGTTATTTAAGTTTAGACCGCACTTGTCCTTCGCTGTCTTTAGGAGAATCACAAAGACTTAGATTGGCTAATATCCTAAGGAGCGGCCTTTCTGGTGTTTTATATATTTTAGATGAGCCAACAAAAGGGCTTCACCAAAAAGATACAGAAAAATTGTTGAAGACATTGACGCGGCTAAGAGATTTAGGCAACACCGTTTTAGTTATAGAGCATGATATGGAAGTGATTAAAAGCGCTGATTATATCATTGATGTTGGTCCTGGGGGTGGGAGAGCTGGTGGCGAAATTGTAGCTTCAGGGACTCCTGCTGAAATAATGGCGTGCCCACAATCCCTCACAGGGCGTTACATGATCGGAGGTCTGGGAGATTTTAAGCGTTCTTCTCATGCTTCTAGTAAAGCAGAAAATCTGACTATTTGTGGCGCCAAAGCGCACAATCTTCAAAACATTGATGTCAATATTCCGCTAAAAAGATTTGTGGTGTTATCGGGTGCGTCTGGTTCCGGAAAATCAACATTATTATTTGGCATTTTAGATAAAGCCGCCAGAAAACACCTTCATAAGGCCAGCACAATTCCAGGCGAGCATAAAGCAATAAAAGGTTGGCATGATATTAAGCGAGTTATTACTATTGATCAGTTACCTGTGGGAAAAACAAAAACAACACGCTCCAATGTTGCAACATATTCAGGATTATTTGACTTGATCAGGGCTTTGTTTGCTTCTTTGCCTGATGCAAAGGAGCAAAAGAAAACGGCGGATCATTTTTCTTTTAATACCTCTGAAGAAAAATGTGAAAGATGTTCTGGGGAAGGGATATTGAGTGTGGATATGCGTTTTTTGGAAGATATTGAAATAGTATGCCCTGTATGCAATGGAATGCGATTCAGTGATAGTATATTAAGCATTAAATACAAAGGAAACAATGTTGCAGAAGTATTAAATATGACAGTTAGCGAGGCTCTTGTATTATTCTCAACAGAAAAAAATATTCATAAACGTTTGAGCGTTATGTCTGAAGTTGGTTTGGATTATTTAAAGTTAGGGCAGTCTACTGCTACACTGTCGGGTGGTGAGATACAGAGGATTAAGCTCTCAAAAGAATTGGCAAAGAGCAGTAGCGGCCATACCTTGTATATGCTGGATGAGCCAACTACTGGATTGCATAGGAGCGAAGTGAAAAAGTTGATAGAAATACTATTTAGATTAGTTGACAGTGGAAATACTGTGGTAGTGATTGAACATAATTTAGATGTAATTCGTATGGCAGATAGAATTATTGATTTTGGTCCAGGGGGTGGATCTTTAGGTGGCAGGATTGTTGCTACAGGTACTCCGGAACAACTTGCCGCAGATACACACTCAATGACAGGCGAATGCTTAAGAAGAATGTTTCGTGAGGAGAAAGAACAGAAAGAACAGAAGGAACAGAAAGAACAGAAAGAACAGAAAATATCTAGAGCTTCAGCCTCTTTTGGTTCCATATTTAATTCTAGTTTACCTAGCGTAGCTCCATCCAGCTTTAGCTTGGCTAATTCCAGCCTAACCCCTTCCAACTCTAGTTTGGCTAGTTTAAGTGTTTCGCCTAGCTTAAGTACTTTAATCTCACATAGCTCTGCTTCGGCTAGCTTAAGCGCTTCGTCCGGCTTAAGTAGCTTAAGCCAATCTGGCGCTAGTTCAGCAATCTCAAATAATGGCCAAAGTTTTTTTTCGACACCAATGCCGCAAAGATTAGAGAATGAGCGGCCATCCAAACGACTTAGACCAGGCGCGAAGTCCGATGAATCTGCAAAAAATGATGATCAAGAAATAACTATGTCACTCAGCTCTAGTGGGGATAAAAAAAATTAAGCTTGATATGTTTGTTGAAGGCCTATGTTAATATTTTTTGGGAAATACCATGTACATTACAAAAAAGTATAACGGTAACAATGTTGATTTTGATTGGGATACTTTTTTTAGTTCGAAAGACGTAAAAGATGCATTTACTAATGTTGATAAAGATGAAATTTTACATGATATAAGAAAAAACTTTCAAGAAAATCAGTATCTGATGACATTAGTTTTATGTAGAGTGGTTGATGAGATATTTCATAATACCGCATTTGAATGTCCTAGAATTTTGGAATTAGGCGCGGCGACAGGGTTTCTCACGAGGTTGTTGGTAGATCGATATAATGGAACCGGGGTATTAGTTGATAAAAATATAACAGCTTACAAGCGTTTTCTTGCCCACTCAAAATATTATTCTGATAAAATTGAATATCTTAATATAGATATATTCCAACTTGGTATAACTGAAAAATTTAATTTAGTATGTAGCTTTGGACTTATTGAACATTTTCAGAACAAGAGTGAAATCATTTACTCCCACAAAAAATTCTTAAAAGCTGATGGACATCTGTTGATATTAGTCCCGTTAGATAGTGTATTGACAAGAGTTTTTTTTAGTATTCATCCAGAATTAAATTTGGGGTATCGGGAATTATTGTCTGAGATTGAGTTAAAGGAAATATTAAAAAATGAAGGCTTAGATGTTATTAAAACTTCAGTAAGCACGGGTTATTGCTATGATTTTATTGCTGCATTATGTAAGTTAACTCCAGCGTTGCCTGATGGACATAAAAGTTTCGCATTTTGTACATAATTTTATTCATAACTCCAGCCAAAATGTATTTAAGGGCTGAGCTCTACGTAACAATCGAAAATAATGGCTTAATGAAAAAAATTGGCATGGTTTTTTGATGACACAGAGCTTTTTTAAAAACTCTTTATATTTTTCATGCAAAGTAAAATACTTTTCGGAGAATGATTCTTCATCTAAAAGTGTAAGTTGACTCATCGGTTTCTCAAGCTCTTTTCTGTATGATGTTTTCGGTTGGCAGGTGTATAACGTCTTATTATTTGTGATTGATGGAAGTGGCACAATGCTATTTTTTTCATTACTCCGAGTTTGACAATGAAATATCTTCAATTACAATGATTATGTTACTCCAAATGGGCAGCAATACCGCACAAGTAACAAAATAATTAACTAAATTAAGAGATTAATATGTTTTGTTTTTTTTCACGAAAACCGCGGCGCAAACAGAAGTCCGCACGAGAATCATGTATTCTTTCCCCTGTTTATAGAGATCCTTTGATTCTCACTTTAACCTATCTTAGCATAAGGGACCTAGCAAATGCTTCTTTGGTTTGTCGTTACTTCGCTGAAATTGCCAACCTGGATTTAGTTTGGCAACCAAAAGTTCGGAGTTATATTGTTGAGCATATGGAGTTAAAAAGTTTTGTTGGAAGGCCTTTACAAGTAAAAATGTGTAAGATGCATCTTGGAAGTTCATTTTATAGAAATGAAATTAAAAGGATAGAGCAAGAGATTGCAAGGCAAGAAGAATTTAAAACGGCAACGGACGATCGATTACAAAGTTCTAGAAGTGATGACTATCTTACGTCAATTTATTTATCTGGTGGCGTGTCTTTTGGTATTATAGACTATTCAGTTTTACCGCAAACATATAATAACAATACAGCCAGCCTTCGCAATGAGATGAAATTATTAAAAGAGAAATTCAAAGGTTGCTGTACAGCCACTACTTTAGAATCTGAATTAAAAAAACATGCCATATAAAGAAACATAAAAAATATGTTTCTCCTTGCAGTTGATTTTCCAGAATAATCAAGTATTTTTTTGGTGAATTTTTTAAAAGGCAGTGATAAATTTGTAAAATTGTTTAATATTAAAGGTAATAAAAATGAAAATACTATGCTTATTAGGAAGCCCTAGAATCAATGGAAATAGCTCGACAATGGCACATAAATTCTGTGACATCTTAAAGGAAAAAGGAGCTGAAATAAAATATGTTGAGTTAAATAAATTAAATTATCGCGGCTGTCAGGCGTGCGATGCATGCAAAAAATCCTACGCCCACTGTGTACTAAAAGATGATTTAGCAGAAACGCTTGAGACTGCAAAAGAATCTGACGTCATAGTATTAGCTTCACCTATATACTTTGGAGAAGTAACTGCACAACTTAAAGGTTTTATTGACAGAACATATAGCTATATTGTCCCTGATTACCAAGAAAAAATCGGTAAAGAATCTATATCACGACTAAAGCCAAACACAAGATTTGTTATGATAATCTCACAAAAATCCGGTGAAGAAATTTTAGCAATCGATGATATTTACCCTAAATACAAAACTCTATTTGAAATGTTTTTGGGAATTAAAGAAATGCTGTTAATTAGGGGGTGTAATCTTGTAAATGAAGCAGATGCAATTAATAACAAGGAACTAATGAAACAAATTCAGTTGGCTGCGATGGAGTTTATTGTTTAAATTAAAGAAAAAATTGATAGTTTACGCTCATAAACACTTTTTTGCAGTTGTATTATTCCGCAAAAACTCGATAACAATTTCTACCGGCATTTTTTGCTTTGTATAAAGCAACATCAGCATTTTTTGTTAACTCTTCTTTGTTTTTTCCATGATCAGGAAAGCATGCTATTCCAATGCTTGCCGATATAGCAAGCGATTGCTTTTTCAATTGGAACTCTTGTTTAAAGCTGTCCAGTATTTTATTTGCAATATCGCTTGCATTTTGAGCACTTGAAATACCCGCTAAAATAAGCAAAAATTCATCGCCACCTACGCGTGCCACAAAATCTTCAGCGCGAACCGAGGCTGATAAACGATTTCCAACTTCGGTAAGTAGTTCATCTCCAACGTCGTGCCCATGGGTATCGTTAATATCTTTGAAGTTATCAAGGTCGAATGATAAAAGAGCGAATTGTAAATTATGGCGATAAGAAAACGCCAGCGTTTTATCTAACATCATTTCAAATGTATGCTTGTTTGGTAGATTCGTTAACGCATCAAATTTTGCAAGATGGTCAAGTTCTTCGCCAGCCTTTTTTCTAATCAAGGCTGCAACAATAATTTCCCCGATTGTTTTTAAGAGCGAAACTTCTGCGCCGCTCCAAGCTATTTTTTTACAACTTGAGCCAAAGCAAGCAAACCCAATCTGCTTATGTTGAATTGTTAGAGAAACACAAATAATAGATTTAATATTTTCATTTTCCCAAATCTGTTTTTCTTTTTCCCAGGTTTCGTTCAATTCTGAAACATCATGAATCTGTACGCTGCCGTTGTTTTTTAGAATCACATTGAGCAGGGAAAAAGAATTTTTTGGGAATTCTTGCGGTGGTTTTGCGCAGCTGCTATTTGCAAGCCATTTATAATTACAACGCATGATTGTACCGTCGTCAGAAAATAGGTAAATATAAGCAAGATCAGCGCCCAAAAATTCCCCAATCACATTGAGAGAGTCCTGCACCCAATGGTCAATTTCAAAAAAGTCAATTGCAGAAAGTTGTTTGGCAATTTGCCCGATAGTTTCTTCAAAAAGCAAACGATGTTGAATTTCAGCTTCCATCTTTCTTTGCTCAGTAATATCACGGAAAAACCATACCCTGCCGTAACATAAGCCATCTATATCTTTTAATGGAGTTGAATAACGTTCAAATATTTTGCCATCTTT
Organism: Gammaproteobacteria bacterium; assembly: GCA_023480665.1. Taxonomy (GTDB): domain Bacteria; phylum Pseudomonadota; class Gammaproteobacteria; order UBA9339; family UBA9339; genus JAMCWR01. The sequence goes on along the minus strand of JAMCWR010000003.1, from coordinate 75,085 downwards.
AAATTCAACTTCATCGCGATTTTTTTTCTCTTTATTCAGATAAAGCTCGCGAATTCCATCAAGAAATTTACCCGGGTGTTTTAGGTTTTTAAGAGCGTAAGTTATATATTTATTAACGTCGTTAGTATTTAAAATTTCAACAGGGATTTGCCACATTTCATTAAAGCGTTTATTCAGCAGAATAACTTTGCCTGAATTTTCAACTGCGATAACTCCATTAATCATGGTGTTTATTATGCTTTCATTAAGGAGTTTTTGCTGTTGCAATTCCATAGACAGTGTTTTGCGGTCGGTAATGTCTCGCCCTTCAGGTACAAGCAAAACAACTTTCCCAAAACTATCAAAAACCGGCTTAAGTGAAAAATCAACAGTAATGAGGCCGCCATCTTTTGTGGGATGAGTTGCTTCAAAACGTATAAATTTACCACGTGCAGCATCTTTAATTGCGGCTTTCAATTTATCCTGTAATATTTTGGAATGCGTCCACCACGGAGTTTCCCAAAAAGGTTTTCCAATCACAGCACTTTCCTCAACCCCCGCTGATTTTAGTGCTGCTTTATTTGCATCAACGAGAATGCCATCTGTGGTCATTAAACCAATGAACTCAAAAGTTTGATCAAAAACAGTACGAATTTTGTTTTCGCCAGATTTTTTTATGTCCGAAAAAATAGTTAGAATGCCGGAAACACCAATTAACATAAAAATAGAGAGTAGCAGCCCTATGGCATCATTAGAATAAACAAGCGCGGTGATTAGTGTGGGTATTTTTATTTTGAGGATCAAAAAAGCCATAATTCTTCGCACATCCATAAGAATTAAAGCAGCGGAGATCATTATCCAAGCAAAGCGTTTGCCAGTAACAGGAATAAGCAGCAGGGCAAATATTGCCGCAGCAGTTTGAAAAATTATTGCGCTAATTAAAATTACTGAGCTCAGCATAATTATTCCATTAATTAATTTGCATTTTGCATTATGTGTTACATATTATTATGTAAGCTACATACTTTCTTTGCACTATATATCTATATATGCTACACCAAAATTTACCGATATTGCAGAAATATTTTTAAATCTAGTTTATTGCTGCGAAGCTTGATCGCAAAGCTTTTCACTCGGGTCAAATTCTCGCTTGAGCAATGATAATTCAAGCAGGCGCGCAATGTAACGATGTGCGCAAGTAGAAGGATGAATATAATTAAAAAACGCGTAATATCCAGAGCCATCCGCGAGTGCGATTGAGCCGCGATTACAAACTTCGGCTTTACCCCAAGATGGTTTGCAATTACTTGGAATGTAGTTTGGCATTTTTAACTCTTGGTTGCTGCAGCAAGTTGTATCCCAGGCAAGTGTTGGGTTAGCATTAACTTTTGTTGGGAAGGCTGCAATCTTGCCGGCACGCATTGCATCAAACATTACATTCAAATCTGGAGCATAAATTGTAATTTCTGGGTGATCTTTTGCTAGCTGTGTTAACGCAGTATTTAGTTTGGTATTTATGTGCAGTGCAACATTATTTAACATATCGATGATTATGTTATGTTCGCCCTTGTGCAAAAGTGCAAAATCATTATCTAAGGAATATGCTACTGGCGTGTAACCAACCTTAGGTAGATTCACTACGAGAAAATTATGCGCACCCTTGTTCATTAAATCCTGCATGCTCAAGACAACATGTGCGCTCAATTGATCGCCAAGCCTGTTAGCGGCATCTTCGAGAATTTTCTTGCCTTTAGGGTCAAAATCTTTCAAGGTGTCTCTTGCCACCGCAATAACCAAATCTATTGATTGCCCAATATCATTTGCACCAGCCCAAAGCACAAATAGCGCATCTTTGTCGAGGTCATGTTTTACCGCAGAATTATGCACTCGATTATACATACCGCAATAATCATTTTCTGTTACTGTGTTTGGTATTGTGTTACCTGGTTTAAAGATGGAGCAAATTGCATTTGGAACAAGTTTTTTAAAAAGCGACAGATGATAGGTCGTTATTTTGAAAGTGTCGTCATACCCACCGCTTGGGTCTCCACTATATGCAAAGTCTATGCTGTCTGTGTCTTTTGCCTCTGAAATTTTTGCCGAAGGAATTACATTCAATGACGCGTTATCTGCGAGTAGGTGATCTGCGCGCATAAATTCAAGGAATGGTACTGCCCAAACTGGGCCGTCATGAAATTCACCAGTTTTGGTTTCGATTTTATTTGTAACTGGGGCTTGGTCAAAAAGATTGTCTCTATTATTGCCAACATCAGTTAAACTATCGCCAAAGAAATATACTTTGGTGAATGGTTGTGGCTGTGATGATTGCGATGGTTGTGATGGCTGAGATTGCTGAGATAGTTGAGACGGTTGAAATTGTTGCGATCCTGATTCTGGGTCTGTGGCGATGGCAATAGATGAATTAAGGCTTGCGGAAAATATGAATATACAAATAATAATTTTAAAGAAATTGTGCATTTTTTTATTCTCGAATAAAGAAAAAGATAAGGCTATTGTATACTACATTTTAGCAAGTTGCTTGTTAGAATTATGGCGCTTAAGAATGCATTTTATTAAAAATTAAAAATATTGTAATAAAAAAAATTTATTATAAATCAATGAGATATCGTATAAAACATGTAAAAAAATTTACGTTTAAAATCAAAGAGTTGCAAAATATGCAATTTTTTTCGTTATTAATCAATGTGTTATAGAGTTAGCAAAAAAACAGTGTTTAAGTGGTGCATTTTATCGCAAAAACATAGCCTTGATTTTTTGCGCATGTTATATTTTGAGCTGGTATGAATGTGCGAAGTGGGTAGGTTGGGTCAAGCGCGCTTTTGCTTTTTGCGCGGACCCAACAATTGATATGGATGTGTGAGGCCGAGATGTAACGTAGCTGCAAATGTTTCAAGAGCCGGCATAGCTCAGTTGGGTGAGCCGGAGCTTTCGCGAAACACCGTTTCGCGCCGGCGAACGCCACACAGGAAGTGTGGCCGGAAACAATAGTTAGCATGGATGCGTGAGGCCGAGATGTAACGTAGCTGCAAATGTTTCAAGAGCCGGCATAGCTCAGTTGGCAGAGCAACTGATTCGTAATCAGTAGGTCGGAGGTTCGATTCCTCTTGCCGGCACCAAAGTGTGCGGATCCGTCAGGACCTGGCTCCGCGATAATACGCGACCAGTCATTTTTATTTTCTGTCAAAAAACAAATTTTTTCCGGTGGCGCTAAGTGGTATGCCGTAGCATATTTTTACATCGGCTCCGAGCAGTTGTAAACTCAACACTGCTTTGCCAATTGAGCGCATAATTCGGTTGTCAACACGATGATCCATGGCGATGCTTGCTGCGGCCCCAATTGCGATACCTAGGTCGCCAGTATTAAATGCACATGGAAAATTTGGATGTTGATTTTTTTCCTGGCAGGTGGCAAATCCGCATATTCCGCACTCTGGCAAACCAAGTGGTGCAATTTTTGTGCCGAGCAGAACCACTGCATCAGCGAGCGCAACATTTGCAGCGTCGCGAACTAATGTTTGTGCCATTATTGGTTCAGCCGACAGTTGTGAAAGTCGTTGCATTTCATGGACAATGTTTTTTATATCATCTTTTTTTGCAAGAGCAATCACGAGATTATCTGTTCCGCGACCTTTTGGCGCGGTTCGCGCTGCCAGCATCATTTTTGCTGCTACATTTTCAATGCCAGCGGTGCGCAAGTTTTCTTCAAATATAATAGCCATTTGTTTCTCCAAAAAATTAATTTAATAAATCTAATTTTGCTTTTTAAATATGATTTTTGATCTGTTCGTATTTTTCTCTGTAAATAAAATTAACCATATTTTTTTATGTATTATAATATGCTTATTTTTAAATACAACACAAATACAAAAAATATGAAAAATATATAGCCAAGGAATTCTCAGGGGTTGGATGGTCAATTCTGTGCAGGAACTTATGTGTTTCGCATAATACATCTACATTCACACTGGGCTACTGCTGCTGGGTCTAGTTCTTATGTGAAAATTAGCCGCAATTCGAAGCTAATTTTTTAACCAGCTCTCAGCTTTTTCTAAAACAATGTCTTTGGCATAAGAATAAATATCGAGTGCATTTTCTGTTGTTAAAGGGATTTTTTCATCTGGCGCAATACCACCTTCCAGTTTTCCTGAGGAATCAGGCTTTGATTCAATTAGGATGTTGCCGTTTTCGTCGTAAGCTCGAAGAATAGAATATTCGACCCCAAAATTTCCAGGCATAGCGATCATATATTGACTGCTGATACTCCCAGTGGTATTTGAATCAATGCTAAAAACCCTAACCCTACCAGGGTATAAGGCGGATAGTTCTTTAAAGCCTGCAGCAAGGATTTCTCCAGCACAAAGAGTTCCAATATCGGTCAAAACAGCAACTTTGCCTGAGAAATAAGAATCTTGTGGGCCATGATAATAAGGACCTAATTGGCCATCTAATGAATCATATTTTTGAGTAGCACGTTGATAAGCAGAAAGTTTCGTGCAAAAACTGCTGTGGTGGGAAAAAAATCCAGAAAAATCACAGCTTAACTCCGGATCTCCTCCATTATTCCCTCTAATATCAACAATTACTTTTGTAATGCCATGTTGATTAAGGTAATCAATTGCTTTCTTAAATGTCAGATATCCAATTTTTTCTCGATTACCCTTGTCTTTCTCGTATACTTCACTAAGAACGCGAATGTAGCCATAATCTCCAGGCAATATTTGATACTTGATTGCTTTGCTAGGGTCATCATGAGAATCGAGATCTGGATCATGGTATAAAGCCGTTCGTTTTAATGTATCTTGGTTATCATCTTGGGCTATTAAAGTTTTGGTAATTTGAGTTTGTGACCCTGGGTTTTGAAAAACAATATTAACGGGAGTTTTAATTGATGCTCTTACCAACAAACGTAATTGCTGAAATTGAATCCCAGCTTGGGTAGATGGTGCATAAACTGGATAGATGTGGTATGGCAGACCATCTAGATCGTATTCAGATGACCAAGTAAGTGAAGTATTATTTATGGCGCTAAGTATTGGTTGATTATTCCAATTAATTATTTCTGCACCGGCAATAATTCCGGCTCTTTGTGCAGCGCCACCATCAGCAACATAGCTTGCAATGAATTTTCCATTATCGAGTTTACTAACGATTAAACCATAGCTGCCCCCAATATTATGATATACAGCTTGAAAAACAAAATTAGCGATCTCAGGGTTTAAATAATCATAAACTAGATCAGTATGGGTTTCATGCAATGCAACAATATATTCACGTAGTGCCGTATAGTATTCGATTTCGTTATTATTAAGCTCAGCCTGCAGAATTTTAGGTCTAATAGTTTGCTTGAGCTCTTCCCAATTGATGTTGCGATAGTTTGTAAAGGCATATTCTTTTTGGAGGGTTGCGTGCATCTTGTCAAATGCATCAGTCCAACCGAGATTGCGAAGATCAATTATTGGCTCAGGGAAGAAACCATTAATTGATCCAGATGGTAATGCCCCGAATAAACCATGGGGCGTGAAAGGATGAAAATTTAAGGCATAGCTAGAATTACAACATAATTGCACGGCGACCATAATTCCAGCTACAAATAAAGTTTTTATAAATTTGCCCATACATAATAGTATAGCCTATTTTTTCTAATGAGAATATATGTTATTAAATCGGTTAAAATGGCTTCGCTGTTGTTTTAGTGTGAAAAGATTTATTTAATTATTTTTTAAGCAAAAACAAATTTGTTGTTATTTTGAAGATATTTTTGAAAAGATGCGGAGTGCATTAGTTGTCGGTTGTTAGATTTTTTCTTCACACTCTTTTTTCGGGATTCCCATAAGCCTGGTATTAGGTAATAATAACAATTATGAAAGGAGATGGATTTGTGAATAATCTAATTAAGCGTAATTCTCGCCATTATATACCTATAAATTGTATACAAGCTACTGGTGAAATAGTTACGAAAAAGTTAACAATTAAAACCAGGCCGGCTTTTTGGATAAATACCAATCAAAAAGTTATTTTTCCTTTTAGCATTAATTCCTCTATCTATGAGAGTAATGCGGGCGTGCTTAAGATTTCTGCGCTCCTTAAACTTGTCAAATCACAAGTTTTGGAGAAAGTTATGGTTCTGTTATGCGAAAAAGCTCATATGCATGTTTTAAGTATTAAAAGTAATATTGAAGAAGCATTCAAGGAAGGCTATCAAAAAGCTAATAATTTAATTGCAATTTTCAAAGATGCTTTGATTGGTTGCAATGTGATTTATTGGAAAGATTTTATTGAAAATGACGATGATTACACAAGATTTAAAAAACTAATTTTTGATTTGTATAAATCAAACGCTGAATTTAAATTAAGAGTTAGAGATGATGCTAACAAAACTTATAATGCAGATAGGGCGAAAGAGTTTCCAAATAAATCATTGTATATTAAAAATGCTGAATTAGATCTTTTAGAGCAGTGCATATATTTATTAATAACATCTAAGAATGGCTATAGATTTGAATTTTATCCCGGTAAGCGCACATCGTCAGCAGAATTTATAAATAGCAGCTTTTTGGATGAACCTAATAGATTGGTACGTGTAAATGTAACGTTGGGAACTCTTAAAGAGCCTACAAACACTCCGTGATTATTTTTAGCATCTCTAAATCTTGACTTATCTCTGTATCTTGACACAGATAAAAATATGTATATAATACCATACGATAATACATACACAGGAGATAATTTTATGCAAAAACAAAATAGTTGTTGTTCAAATAAAGACCTTGTTCTTAAGTTTTATAATTTAGCTTGTAATGAGAGGAAGGTTGCCGAGGCTGCTAATTTTCTTGCTGAAAACTATATTCAACATAATCCATTTATTCCAGACGGAAGAAAGGGTTTTATTACAGGGCTGGGTGCTTTTTTGCAACAGTTTCCGAAACGCAAAAGTCAAATTCAGCGTGTTATTGCCGATGGAGATCTAGTGGTGTTACACATTAAAGCCCAAAATAATCCTGACGATCTAAATGACCTTGGCACAGCTATGGTTGATATTTTTCGTGTAGAAAACGGGGTGATTGTGGAGCACTGGGATGTGGTGCAACAGATTCCGTCGCAATCAGCCAGCGGGCATGAGATGGTTTAACGACCATAGGGTAGCAATGCAGCAAAAGGCATGACTAATCTGGCTAAATTTATTAGAATATTTTTTAGTAAAAGTATATACCAAGGTATATGGCAAAAACTTCCGATCACAGGCTGGTTTTTGCTATTAAACCGCTGTTATATGAAACATCAATTGTTTCAGCTTCTGGATACTAGTTGAGGTGTTGAGGGTTGGATGCTTTTATGTTGTATTTTAAATAATTGTTGCTTGTAGACACAAATTTTGGGCAACAAAAAGATTAACTAAATTGAGGATAAAATGCAGACTCTAGATAAAATTAAGCTTCGGGGAAAAGAGTGGTCTTATAAAATAATTGGTAGCGGAGTTCCGTGTATTGTTACTGGGATATCGCCGCTTTATACTAAGCTTGCTACTTCGAAACTGATAGAGAAAATACAATTTATTTATGTCCCGCTTTATTGGGAAAATGAGCACAGTGATTTTGACGTGACCAAGTTAACACGCAAAGATATAATTGCCGATATCGACGTAGTGAGACAGCAACTTGGTTATGAAAAAATCGCGACTTTAAATCATTCTGCTTTGGGGTTTATTTCACTTGAATATGCATTAAATTATCCTCAACATAATTTACTTAATATTGTCATTGGCACACCTCCTTGTTGGACCAAAGAGTATGCGGCGGTGCGAGATGCTTTTTTTCAGCATGACGCTTCTGCAGAAAGGAAGACAATTCTACAAGCAAATTTAGAAAAATTTGCAAAACAAAAAGAGAATTTATCAAGCAACAAAATTTATGCGATAGAATATGCTGCTAAATCGCCAATATTTTGGTTTGATCCAAACTATGATTGCACAAGTATGTGGGATGAGATAAACGTTAATGGCGCGATGATTAATCATTATTTTAATAGCGATTCTGTCTTTGCTAAATATGATAACCGAACTGAATATCAAAAACTCAATGTTCCGACATTGTTAGCTTTAGGCAGGTACGACTATGCGGTACCATATAATAGTTGGGATTTTGCCAAGGCCATAAAAAAATTACGGATATATTTATTTGATCGCAGCGCCCATTACCCGATGCTTGAAGAGCAGCAGCTTTTCGATCAGGTAGTTGAGGCATGGATTGATGGACTAAAATAGCTTACATTTTTATTTTCTGTAATAAAAGATTACCAAGTATAAGATAAACTCGCATAAGCTTCGTTAGTTTGTAGTGTCCCGCTCCAGGGGTTTGCAGAATTCCCAGAACCCGGAATGCCTGTATGCTGGCCATCAGGATCATCAGTAACATAATCTTGAGTTTTAAATTTCCCAGCATAAAGGAAACGATAACCAATTTTCATTGACCAACTTGGATTAAAATTGCCCAGCAAAACTGTAGTTAGTGTTATCTATCATTTACTAGCGCCAATGAAGCTTGACGCATACACGGTTTGCAATTTTTTATACTTAAATGAGGAACGGTATAAATAGTGACATTGCAAAAACATATTGATACTATAACGAAAAGCTTAAAGGTAATTATAATGCAAGGCCTAAAAGAAGACCTTAAACAACTTGAGAGTTGCTATTTCAAAAAATCCATTAAAGAAGATGCCGCTACATTGCTAGGCGGAGGGTTTTCCTTTGCTAGAAATTATCGCATAGAAGATGGCGGGAAAACTTATTTTGTACGCTTTTTTCCAACTAAGCAATTATTGGTGAATAATGAAAAAGAATGTTGCGTTACAGAATATGCTGGTAGGCTTGGTGTTGGAGCTAAGGTCTATTATCAAAACCCGCAACAAGGCATTATAATAACTGAGTTTATTCAGGGTCGAATTGCAAATTATTATGATATGGTAAATGAACCGAATCGCAATTTGATTATTGCTAATATTAAGAAGCTGCATCAAGCAGCTCCGCTAGAATTGCCCAAAGCCCCTACCTTAACTGTTCTTATCGAAGATACTTTAAAAAGAGCTGATGCAGCTATACTACAACAACAGCTCGAAGCCTTTGGACTCATTGCACCATTAAACAGCCTCCTTCGTTGTGCAGAAAAAAACTTTACCCCTGTATTTATACATGGCGATCTAAATCCCAATAACATCTTAATTGGCAAAAATAGGGTTAATTTTATTGATTGGTCTGATGCGGGCATTGGCGATCCATTTGCTGATATTTCTTGGCATGCCATTTTTTTCCCTCTCTCTTTGCACGATAATTTATTAGACTATTATTTTGATCACATCGACAATAAGATGCGACAAAAATTACTTTGTTATTATTGCCTACGTTTGTTTAAATTTATCGCCTGGGGTGTGGAACAAGCAAAAAAGATTTCTCAAGATAGCGAAAATTTGTTAGTTGATATCATTAAGCAACAAAATTTACCCGAACCTTATTACCTAATGGTAGGTATGTTTACCAACAAAATAAATTTAAGTAACCCCAGTGATTTTTTATTGGTTTCTGCAACCATGTTACGTTTTTTATCACAATTTACCAAAACTGATACATTCCTTTCTGCCATCGAGGGGCTAAGTCATAATGTTTGACAAAGAGCGCTTCACCACCTTAAAACAACTTTGGTCTATATTAAAACCTTATTGGAACGGTGAAAAAAAATCTGAGGCATGGAGGTTATTGTCGGTCGTAATACTCTTTTTGATCACATTCTCTATAATTAACGCCTTTAAAACCTTCATCCCTAAGTGGATGATCAATGCATTAGCCGCGCACAATGGCAAACTTTTTTATCAATTTCTTTTACTGGGGGTTGTTGGGCTCTCAATTTCCATACCCTTGGAGGCTTTGTTACATTATTTTATAGATAAGCTCGGCGTATGTTGGCGACGTTGGTTTAATATGAATTTATTAATACGCTACTTTCAAAACAAGGCATATTATAATATGGGGCTCTATTCTGATGTTGACAACCCCGATCAACGTCTCGCTGAGGACTTAAATGATTTTACCCAATCTTCGGTACAACTATTTGCGAGAATTGGTACAAGTGTTTTTACTTTAATCACTTTTAGCGGAGTATTGTGGTCAATCTCGCCGTGGCTAGTCTTGAGTGTAATTTTTTATGCGACTGTAGGAAACTTTGTGATAGTGATGATTATGCGCTTTTTAGTTAAAGTTAACTTTTTAAATATTCGTTATCAAGCTGATTATCGTTATAATTTAGTACATGTGCGTGATAATATTGAATCGATTGCATTTTATAAGGGCGAAAACCACGAGGGGTCATTATTAAGACGCAGCTTCCATATTTTAATTGAAAACTTTTTTCGCCTAATTAAAATTAAACGTAACATTATGTTTGCTTCAAAAGCCTATCTTTTATTTGGCGTGATTTTCCCGTATATTATTCTCGCACCTCGAATTTTATCAGGTCAGGCGCCAATTGGCTTGCTAGTGCAAGCGATCGAAGTATTTAGCGTTATTTTGATTGATTTATCGATTATCATCGAGCAATTTCCTGATATAAGTACTTATGCCGCTAAGATTCAACGTTTAGCGAAATTTGTTACAGGTCTTGAAGCCAAACCAGCAGAAACTACCCCTTTAATAAGCTATAACCAAGATGGTGAATTTAGTTTTAAGAATGTCACTGTTGAAACCCCCGATCTTAAAAAAACTTTAGTTAAAAATTTAGATTTAGCAATTAAACCAGGTGTCAAATTAATTATTAGGGGGCCGAGTGGCTGTGGTAAAAGCTCTTTGCTGCGTGCTGTTGCTGGTTTATGGTGCGCAGGGAAAGGCGAAATTATCACTCCAGACATGCAAGGTGTGATGTTTCTTCCCCAACGGCCCTATATGTTACTCGGCTCTTTACGCGAGCAGCTGATTTATCCAAATCTAGCTTCAGATATTAGCAAAGAAGAGCTATATAATATATTGCATGAAGTTAATTTAACTGATCTGCCAAAACGTGTTGGTGGCTTTGATACAGTTTTAAAGTGGGCAGATGTATTATCACTTGGTGAACAACAACGCATAATGTTCGTGCGCCTGTTTTTAAATAATCCAAAATATGCCATTCTTGATGAATCTACTAGTGCGCTCGACGAAGATAATGAGGTAATTGTTTATAGCAAGTTGCAACAAAGTAATATTTCTTACGTTAGTGTTGGTCATCGTTCTAGCTTATTAAAATTCCATGATCAAGAATTGTTACTCGATTTAGAGCATGGTTGGCGAGTATTACCTGTGGCAAAATCCTTATGATGCTTGCTTTGCCATGAGGGGAATAAATCCTTCTGCTTGCATCTGCCAAAGTTTATGAAAATGACTCTTATTATTTTTTAGCAAGGAATCCAAAGAGCCATCTTCTGCTATTTTACCGTTCACAAAAACTAATATCCTGTCCATGTTTTTCAATGTCGATAATCTGTGAGCAATTACAATGGTTGTTTTGTTTGCCATTACTTCGTAGAGGCTCTCTTGAATACTACTTTCTGTAATCGAATCGAGAGAAGATGTTGCTTCATCCAGCAAAAGAATAGGGGCATTTTTTAAAAATGCTCTTGCTACAGCAATACGTTGTTTTTGTCCACCAGATAATTTTATGCCACGCTCGCCAACTAAAGATTGGTATTTATCTGGCATCTCAGAAATAAATTCATGACACTTGGCTTTTTTTGCGGCCTCAATAACGTCAGCATCACTTGCATCTGGTTTGGCAAAACGAATATTTTCCATTATTGTGCGGTGAAACAAATCCGGTTCCTGTGGAATGGTTCCGATTTGCTTACGGATAGAGTCCTGAGTAACTTTTTTTATATCTTGGCCATCAATCAATATGCTGCCTGATTGCGCATCAATCAAACGTAAAATGAGTTTAATAAAAGTTGATTTGCCACCACCTGAGTAACCGACCAATCCAATTTTTTCTCCAGGATGAATCGTGATGTTAAGATTTTCAAACAGAGGCTTGCTGTTTTCGTAGTGAAACGCTACGTTTTGCAGCTTAATTTCACCTTTAGTTACTCGTAAAGGTACTGCATCAGGTGCGTCAACAATTTCATGTGCTATTCGAATAAAACTTAAAGCTTGGTTGCAGGTACCAACAATCCTAAAAAATTGCAACATACTTTGCCCTAGATCACCCATGCTTGAGCATAATGAAATTGACAGCATTAAAACCAAAGCAAAATCTCCGGGGCTAACCCAGCCTTGAGTACGCCCATAGATTAAGGTGATTATCATTGCGGCTATTAATATAGTTAGGCTAAAGCCTCGAATTAAGCTAATTTGCAAATTTTTCCAGTCAACTGCGCGATCACATTCCACTAGATAATCAATGTCTTTATGAACATAAGCAACTTCTTCTGGAATATTAGCAAAAAGTTTGGTGCTCATTATATTTGAAATTGAATCAGATATTGTTCCGCCAGCTTTAGCAAATGCTTCAGAGTAAAGCCCCGCTAATTTTTCCAACTTTTTCGCTGCAGAATAGGAGAAACAAACAAAGAAGATCGCCCAAAGAAACAGGATAATTCCAAATATGGGCTTTACCACAATGAATAATGTAATGCTTGAAATGAGTATCGCAAATATTCTCGGGTAAAACAATTCATTAATGATACCGATGAGTTGCTCAATATTAGCTATATCAAATATTTTTTTAGATAAGCTCCCAGAAAAATTGTTTTGAAAAAATGCATGTGAATGGTGCATTAAATATTCAAACATATCTTTGTTGGCGGCAGCTTTTATTTCAGGGAATAGTCGTAAATTAAGATAGCTGTGTAAACGCAAAGCGAGGTTGACGATAATTGATAACGACACATACAGTATTGCTGGCGTCAACGTTGCAATAATCATTTGCGTATTATTTCGTGAATATTTCACTACCGCATCAATGATTACTTTTAATAAATAGGGCCTAAGTGACATTTCTGTCGCCCAAACCATCGCGACAAAAAAGAAACCCACTAAAAATATTTTTCTATGTTTTAGATATCGCCAGATGAATGGTACTAACTTACCAGGCAAATCTTTGTCTTCGTAGTTTTGTTTCATAGTATGTTAGGGGCCAAATTTGACAACTGACAATAAAATTAAAAGATTACCAAGTATAAGATAAACTCGCATAAGCTTCGTTAGTTTGTAGTGTCCCGCTCCAGGGATTTGCAGAATTCCCAGAACCCGGAATGCCTGTATGCTGGCCATCAGGATCATCAGTAACATAATCTTGAGTTTTAAATTTCCCAGCATAAAGGAAACGATAACCAACTTTCATTGACCAACTTGGATTAAAAATAATATTTAGTCCGCCGCCTGCTTGCCCAGCAAAACTGTAGTTAGTGTTATCTATCATTTTGCTAAAAATTAACCCAGGTTGTTTGTCTACACTAATTCCATGAAAATTGCTGATAGTATTTCTTGCTACACCGACACCTAAGTTTATAAATGGCTCAATTCCTGTGCGTTCGCGAAAGTTTAGTAAATCAGTTGAAAGTGTTGCGACATGAAAAATACCATTTAGCATCAACGTGTGATCATCTAAATCAAAGTGACGAATACGAGTGCCAATGGAGCTTGACGCATACACGGTCTGCAATTTTTCATACTTAAATGAGGGGCGATAGTTATAAGCTAATTCAAGTGAAAGCAATTTTGAAATGTTGTAACCGAAATTGATACCAAAAATAACGCTATTGCCTAAGCGGTTATTCCACCCGTCATTAGAATGATCCCATACGAAACCTGAAGCAGGGTTTTTGCTTTCTGAAACATCAAGATTGCCCGGCAGTGAAAATGCACAGCCAGATTCAAAGCTTAGATATGGTTTATTTAGCGTAGTATCGCTAAATTCTTTTTGAGCAGCATATGCTCCCATGGTGTAAAGAAAAAAACCGCAGACAAAAATTGTTGATGCTTTAAATTTCAAGTTTAAATCCCCATTTAAAATTAAGGTTTTAAGGCTAAGATTTGAAAATATTCAAAATATTACATCATGCTATTTTGAAGTAAGTCGAGTTTGAAAGTCAAGAATAGTTTTTAGATGAAGCTGATGCTAATTCATGTTATTTATAAATAGAGGAGAAATAATTTGCATATCCAAAGTCGTTTATTTCTGCGCCGTGCGCAAACAGGCCATAGCCAGCAGAAAAATAATTGTGATCGGCCGGATCAAGTTTTTTATCGCTAGATGCATGCCCAATAGCTTTGTTTAGGTTGCCGATGAAATTTATCATTGCGCCATTGGCAAATATCCCATCGCCGCCAGTCCAAGTATTATTCGCTGTGCCATCTGTATTATGATTAATAATCCGCAAATCACCAGTAAAGTTATTATTATTACCAACAATATTTATTGCGCCGCCTCCAGCAATCAATCCATTTCCGCCATTCCAAGTAACTTCAGCAGCATTTGTGGTATAAGTGTTATCGCTCTGCATTGTTCCGGAAAAAATATTATTGCTACCAAGAAGGTTAATCTTGGCTCCGTTTGCTATCAGGGCATTGCCATTAAACATCACCACAACTGCATCATGGGCAAATTTAGCGGTATTTGTTTCATCTTTCCCAGAAAATGTATTGCCACTACCGCTGATATTAAAAGTAGCGCCATTACCCATAATGCTGTTGCCAAAAATCCAGGCAGCAATGGAATGATTATCAATGCTGGTGTTTTCTGAAGAAGCAATGCCGGAAAACGAATTACCGCTACCACTAATGCTAAAGTTGGCGCCATTACCCATAATGCTGTTACCAAAAATCCAAGCGATAACTGCATTGTTATTAATATTAGCATTATTTAGTGTAGCAGAACCAGAAAATGAATTACCTCTGCCACTAATATTAAATTTAGCGCCATTTCCCATAATCGCATTACCATAAACCAAAGCGACGGCAGCACCACTAGTAACGTTTATATTATTTGCTTGTGCTGATCCAGAAAACCTATTGCCTCTACCGCTAATTGCGAAATTTGCGCCGTTACCTAAAAAACTACTACCGCCAAACCATTGCACATTTGCTGTACCACTACTAGTTGCATTAGTAGTTACTACTTTTCCGGAAAATGTATTGTCATTGCCGCTAATAATAATATGCGCACTGTCAGCAACCACACCAGTACCACTTGCCCAAGTTACTGTCATATTCTGCAAAGCAATATTGTCGACGACTGAGTTTCCGCTAATAACATTATGATTACCAAGTACAGAAATTGTTGCGTTATTTGCAACAAGACCATTGCCAAAGCTAAACTCTGGTTGGTTGGTGTTATAATTTATATTCTTAAATTCTGCATTACCGCTGATAATATTGTTATTAAGAAAATTGATAGTGCCGCCATTGATGACAATCCCATTCCCAGATTTTGTTGGATCACTGCTATAACCATAAATTGTAGAGTTAGCAAGAGTTAATATAGTTGAGCTTTGCCCATTCACGCCTAAGGTATAGCCAAAATGAGAATTGTTTTCTCCGACCAAAACATTATTTAAAAAAACATTGCGCACATCATTGTTATTTACAATTAAAATGCCAGCGTCTTGGGTGCCATCGTTTTTCAATGCAATTGCTTCTAAATTATTATTTCCATAAAGATCAAGCCCGCCAATAAATGTTGGGCGCAAATTTGCTGTGGCTGGCAATAAGTAATTAGTGGTTCTGCCATAAATATTGTAATTAGCTGGTAAAGTAAAGCGCTGGTTTGTAAATCCATTTAAGCGATATGCATTGTTGCCATTAAAATAAAAATTTGCATATGCACCACCAAAAGTCTGGTCATTTTGAATTTTACTTAAGGTTACTGCATCTATTCCCGAGAATGGATGTAAAAAAGTGCCATCGCCAGCAATGCCATTTACTCCTGAACTGCCGAGAGCGTCGAAATACCAAACATGATCCTTAACTTTAACAACTTGGTGAGTATCTAAAAAATCACGTTTTAAAGGCACGCTATTACCGTTCCCGGAGACAGCAAAATTATGTTCAATTGGATCAAGCAGCCGCTCTGATAATTCTACATTAGGCTTGCTGTCATTTTTTGCACGTAAGCCACCTAGGGTAAATTTTACACCGATTAAAAATTGATTTTTTTTCGCATTATCGTATTTATCACGAAGTTCAAATGCGGTATAGCGATTAAGCTGATAACTAATACGTGCTGTGCAACCAGTAATATTTGAAAAGTCACGAGTATGAAAATAATATCCGCCAACAAAAAGTTTTAACCCCGCGATATGCGGCACCGCGCGACCAATTTCAGCATCAAAACCTATTGCTGGTTCAGTGACATCCTGAAGAAGATGATCATAGATTGTATGCGGAGAAGTAATAAAATCTTCATATTTATAGATGCCAAAATTTTCAGCAAGATCTACTGACGAGGAGTAAATTCTATCTTTTAAAGGGATGTACCCATTCACTCGTCCTTCCCAATTTTCGCCAAAGCTTTCAAAACCGGGCGAAATCACCCAAAATTTATTATTACCTGGTGCGTTATTAAAATCGGCGAAAACATAGCCACCATAAATCTGTGACTTAATAATTTTTCTTAAGCCACCACCAATTCCTAAAAGCCAACCTTTGTTTGCTGCAAGCCTGCCTTCGCCACCACCAAAAAAAACAAAATCCTGGTCTAAAATGAGTGGCGATAAAAGTTGCAGCTCGCTAGCGGTTTCTGCGCCGCTAAAACCCCAAAGCGTTATAGCAGTTTTATTTAAATCTGCAACTGCAGACTGGGCAACAAGCGAATAACTAAATAAACCGAACGTTAATGATAGTATTTGTTTACGCATCTAGTAATCCCGCAGTACTTTTGTCAATTTATTGAATCCGATATTTCTCATATGGGGTCTATGTGGTCCAAAAATTATATTCTATACAAATAGTATCACAAGATATGGTTTTTCTTCCAAGCATTTTTAAAAATTTGCTTTATTTAATGGGAAAATCTTATGCAAAGATTATATTCAATCTTTTTAAAGCGTTTAAAAATGTTACAACTTGCTGTGTTCTTCT
The DNA here is from genome assembly GCA_023480665.1 of Gammaproteobacteria bacterium. Classification (GTDB taxonomy): domain Bacteria; phylum Pseudomonadota; class Gammaproteobacteria; order UBA9339; family UBA9339; genus JAMCWR01. The sequence continues at coordinate 57,993 of JAMCWR010000003.1, read as the reverse complement.
TTTGTTGGGCTAAATATATCTATATATTCTGCACATTTATTGCCCAGTGTTTTAAACCCATGTTGAATGTTACTTGGTATATAATAAGCTTCACCTGCTTTACATATTTTTTTCTCAGGGCCAATAGTTAATTCAATTTCCCCACCAAGAACATATCCCATTTGTTCATGTGGATGGTTGTGATCGGTGAATTGTCCCGGCTCTAATTTTATATAAAATAATTGCATATTTTTACCGCGGATTGTTTTATACCAAACTCCTTTTCTAACTAGTTTAAAGTCGATTTTGTTCCAATCAAAAAAGTGCATATTTTTTCTCCAAATGTTATCGTTGTTTTAACATTCTATCTCGGGTACGCATAGTTTAACAAAAAAGTATTGTGATTATACTAATTTTTTTTCAAACTAGCCGTGTCCGAGATAGAAGGGTAGAATTGTTCTATGCATAACATGATTAATGTTCAACCAAAAAATTCAAAATTAGCATTATTAGTTTTAATGCTGATCGTTATTATCGAGGTGATGGGGCTTGGTTTGGTTTTACCAATTTTGCCTGGGCTTTTTATTGCAAAATCTAGCCCAATCCTTGGGTTGACAACTGGTATAAATTTACGTCACTTTTTCTATGGGTTGTATTTATCGGTTTTTCCAATCGGCATGTTTTTTGGCACACCATTTTTAGGTGAATTATCTGATAAATTTGGTCGGAAGAAAATCCTCTTGTTATGTTTACTTGCAGTGGCGCTTTGTTACTTTTTTTCTGTTGTAGCTATACATATACATAGTTTAACTATATTTCTTTTGGTTAGAATTTTTTCGGGATTTTTTTCAGGTAGTTACGACATTGCAAATGCTGCAACTGCTGATATTAGTACCACAGAAACTAAAGCCAGAAACATGGGTTGGATTAGTTTGGCTTTGGCGCTTGGGTTTATAGTCGGCCCAATCATTTCTAGTTTTACCACTGAAGAAAAATATATTTCCTGGTTTAATTTATCGACACCATTTTTGATTGCAGGAATCTTTGCGTTAGTTAATGCATTATTAGTCGCAGTTGCTTTTAAGGAAACATTTGTACCAAGACAAGTAGCTAGAATGCATTTACGCAAGGTTTTTTCTGCGTTTGTATTTATTTATAATGACCCTAGAGTGCGAAAGCTGGGGTTATTGTTTTTTGTAATGAGCCTAGCCTGGTGGGTGTTTTTAGCTGCAGTTCCTTTGGTGTTATCAGAAAAATTTCACCAAGAAACCCATACTATCGGCATGTTCATGATCATGATTGGCATTGGCAATGTAATCACAGTGTTATTTATTCAAAAAACCGTTCTGAAATTATTTACTTTAAAACAGATTGTTTTTTATAGCTTAGTAATTGCTGGGGTTATTGTGGTGATTATGGGTCTTACAAATCGTGTGCAATTGATTTGGATGCTTACATTTATTTTTGCAGTGATTGAAATACTTTCATATGGCAGTTTTTTGGCATTAACGTCGAATGCAGTTAGTAAATCAGAGCAGGGCAAAGTTATGGGCGGAATTGCTGCTGTTGCTAGCATTGCCTTTTTTCTTACCGGTTTTATGGTTAGTGAATTGGCAAATATAAATATTTTACTGCCGATTTTTTTATCGGCAATTGCTTATTTTGTGGGCGCTGTATTACTTTAGTTGGCTAATTACTAACATTTCATATTATTATGATTATTTATATAGCCTTTAATCCGCAACATTTCACGGATACGTGCAGAAATAGTGTCGACAGCCTCTTGGTCCATTTTATTCCATGGGACAATAATGTTAGCTAAGTCTTTTTGTGGCTCAACAAATAATTTATGCATGGGGCGAGCTGAAACTAAATATTGCGCAATTGCCATTTCAAGTGATTTACTTCTTTTTTCTTCAACGTCACGCTTAATTCTGCGAGCTAATCTTAGATCGTCATCTACCTCAATGTAAATTTTTAAATCAAAAAAATCTCGTAATTTTTTGTCTGCTAAAAGCAATAAACCTTCAATAATGATTACTGATTTTGGCTCTACAATAATTTTTCTTTTTTTGCGGGTGTGGGTGGCAAAATCAAAAATTGGTTGTTCAATACATCTTCCTTTAATTAGGTTTTTCAGATGTTTGATGAGCAAAGAAAAATCAACTGCTTGTGGTCGGTCCATATTGGACAAAATACGTTTTGCCAGCGGTTTAGTCGACTGATCCTTATAATACATATCGGAAGAAATATGCACTACCTTTCCTTCAAAATGATCAGACAACATTTTCGAAAACATCGATTTACCGCTACCAGTTGCGCCCACAATCCCAATAATAAAAGCTGATTTTTTAGTCATTATTAATTTATCCGTATGCGTCACACAATATTAGCAACCAGCTTTGGCTAAAGCAGTAGTGATTGCCTTAGTTTCAGCAGCGAGAATAGTTGCAACACCTTTGTTCCAGGCGGCAAGTAAGCAATCTGAATTTTTCTCTTGGATTGGCACTTGCACAATAAAATTTTTATCAAGCAAAATTGCTTGTGTGCTTTTTGTTTCTTTGCTTAGCATAATTTGCATGGCGATTATTGCTTTTGGATGATTGCGGTCGCGATAGTCAGCATAAAATTTCGTAAGTTTTGGATAAAGTTTATAATGCGAGCTTGTAAATGCCAATTGCTTTATGTGTCCGGTTGCATAGAGACGATTTGTTAAGAGCCCGCTTAATTGCTGGGTTGGGGCAACTAAAAAGCTATGGTAAAAATCAGTGATATATTGTGTATCGCTGATGCGATAAATAAAACTAAGTTGATCAAATGGTGGTGTTGCAGTTAATTGGTTAATTTCTAAAATACAGGCGCATTTTGGCGCTTTTTTTGCGGGGAAATTTTTTACATCTAGAAGATATTGCTTACGGTCAATATGTTTTACCGAAAAGCAACCAGAAACTAATAGCAAACAACTTAAACCACAAAGCAAAATAAATAATTTTCTAGCTTTTAGCATTGTCTTTTTCATTTTAGAGTTTACTCGGGTCAAATAATGGCGGTTCTTTACCAAAAATAATTTCAGTAGGATAAAAATTTAATTGTTCAGAAAGAATACGTAAATTATCCGAAACATTTTTTAAATTCCACAGGGTTGTTTCAAGTGGTAAATCATTGTGATCAAAGAAGTCTTCAGCTTTATGTGAGAAGCTCGATACTGAATGTGCCGCATCTTCAATACTAGTTGTTAAGCCTTTTAAATCGACATCTTTTAACTTCAAAAATACGTCGCGCATGCTTTTGCTTAGCATATTGAAGGTGCTGGTGGCAGAAGGCACAAAGAAATATTCCGGCTTCCAACTGATTTCCGGTGGCGGATTATTTTTTGGATCGACATAATTAAATTCTAAATAAGTTATGCCAGTTAACCCTTGCGCTTCGAGTTTCACGCGCAATCCTGAAGCAACTTCATCGGTTAGCAATCGCTCAAGCTCATCTTTATTTAGGTGCGTAAATAATTTAGAAGTAATAGCAATTTTTACATAGATAGAACGGCTGTGTAAGCGTGGGCTAGTTATTTCATTTTTATGGTATATTTCATTAGTAAAAGCAATTTCTTTTACGTAGCCAATTTGTAGGCCGCGGTACTTTACCGGTGAACCTTCTGTTATTCCCTGAATCGATTCGTCAAAATAGGTTTCAATATAAACTGTGCGGCGCAATAATTTGCTTGAGCCAAATGCAAGTAGTGCCAAAATAATTACACTAATTCCAATTAACACAAAAAAACCAATTTTAAAATAGTTTGCTTCTAAATTTCTAGTTGTCATTTATTATACCTATACCCTTCGCTCAAAAAATTTTCTGACAAATGGATTGCTATGCTGCTGCATTTGATGCGGATCACCGCTAGCAATAATTTGTCCTTGGTGCAACAAGATTACTCGCTCTGCAATATTATAGATACTTTCAAGATCATGGGAAATAATCACAAACGTAATGCCAAGTGTATGTGATAGGCTTACTATAAGCTGATCAAGTTCTGAGGCGATAATCGGATCTAACCCTGCCGATGGCTCATCTAAAAATAAAATACTAGGATCAAGCGCCATGGCTCTGGCAATGGCCGCGCGTTTTTGCATACCGCCGCTAACTTCTGCTGGCATATAATCCCCAAATTCACCGAGACCGACCATCTTTAATTTATTTTGTGCTATTTCTTTAATTGCATCCTTAGGTAATTCAGTTAATTCTTCAAGTGGCAATTGCACATTTCCAAGTAGTGTCATTGAACCGAATAAAGCACCGCTTTGGTAAAGCACCCCAACTCTCCTTAAAACGGCTAAGCGTTCATCGGCAGTTGCATTAGTTATACCGAGGCCCTCAACTATTACATTTCCTGCGTACGGGTCTAGCAGACCAATCATATGATTAAGTAAAGTAGTTTTACCACAACCAGAGCCGCCAATGATCATAAAAATTTCGCCAGGATAAATATCAAAACTGATATTCTCCAGAATAGTTCTACTGTCGTAGCGAGCTACTAATTTTTGCACTTGAATAATTGGCTGTCGATCCATTTTTTAGACACCTAAAACGTAGTAAATAACCGCAAAAATGCCGTCAACAATAACTAGCATAATTAAACTGCTAACCACTGCTTGCGTAGTAGAACGGCCGACTGCTTGTGCACCAAAGCGAGTTTTTAGGCCGTGCAAACAGCCAACTCCAGCGATAACAATGCCAAAGAAAAATACTTTTATAATGCCACCAATGCAATCTTTTGTATCAATCGCTTGATGCAATTGATTTATCACAGCGTGAAAAGTGTAACCAAGTGTTGTCATTACCACATAACAGCCAATTAAGCCGAATAAAATCATGAAGGCTTCTAAGATTACGGTTACAGTCATTGTAGCAAGAATTCTTGGTACTACTAAAAAACGTACTGGGTCAAGTCCCATGGTATTTAATGCATTAATTTCTTCGTTTATTTTCATTGTGCCAATTTCTGCGGCAAATGATGAAGCAGTGCGGCCAGAGAGCAATACCGAGGTGAGTAGCGGTCCCATTTCTCTAACTAATCCAAGTCCTACTAGATTTACCAAGTAAATTTGCACCCCAAATTCTTTGAATGATGGCGCAGCTTGAAAGGTGGAAATTAAGCCGATTAAAAATCCTATTAGCGCAATAATTGGAAATGCTCTTGGGCCGGTATCTTCTACGATCCGCCAATAATCTCGCCAACGTAATTTTTTTGGATTCAGGAGGATGGTAAATAAATGATAAGATAAGCTTCCGAGAAAAATAATGTTGTCGCGAAAGTCTTTAATTGTATCAACCGCAACATGCCCTAGATGTTGTGGCAGACTTTCTGTGGCAATTTCCTGGGTAGTAGCTTCTTCAGTTTGGCGTTCGATATAATCTAAAAGTTTTTTAAAATCTGATTTTAGGTTGTTAATTTCACAGACTTTGTTTGCTTTGAGTTGTTGTTTGTTGAGCATGAGGATCAAGGCGATGCCTGCGCCGTCACAATAGCTAACTTCTTTGAGCTCTAGAACTAAAATTTTTGGGCGATATTTGGTTAAAGCTGCAAGGCAGGTTTGCCAAAGTTTAGCAACAGTGTTGCTATCAAGCCGCCCTGAAAAAATGAACTTCAAAGTCCCTGAAGTTGTTGTTTCGATCCGAAAGTTCATAATTGAGATTTCCCTTTGAAGGAATATTATCTTATAAATCTTAGGTTTACACAACCATAAATCAAAAGCGTGGAGAAACCTAAAAACATGTAAAATAAATTTCGTTTAAAATCAAAGAGTTATAATTTCACCAATTAAAGTACCCCGATTTTTTGTAAATCCTTTGCTAGTTTTGGCGCTGATATGAATTGAATGGCGGTAATCCCGAGAGATTTTGCGGCTTCGATGTTGGCTATATTATCATCAATGAATACAGACTCGTTGGCTTTTAAGTTATTCCTGGTTAATAAAATTTCGTATATTTTTTTGTTTGGTTTGATAATTTTTTCTTCACCCGAAACTACAATATCCAAAAATGTATGTAAAAATTTAAACTTATTTTTAGCATAGGGGAAAGTTTCACGCGACCAATTTGTTAGCGCATAAAGTTTAAATTTTCGTTCTTCTAATTGATTAAGAATTTCCACGGTTCCTGAAATTTCGCCATTGATCATTTCGTGCCAGCGCTGGTAGTAGGCTTCTATTAATTCCGATTTATCAGGGTGTAGGGCGCAGAGCATTTTTGTGCCTTCTTCGAGCGTTTGTCCGGCATCTTGTTTCAGTACCCATTCTGTATTGCAGACATTTGTTAAAAAATCTTCCATTTCAGTTTCTGAGCTGAAGATTTTTTTATAGACATTGCGCGGGTCCCAATCAATTAATACCCCGCCGAGATCAAAGATGATGTTGTTAATTTTTGAGTTTTGCATAATTTATTCACATGTTATATAGTTTTATTATATATAAAGTATAGCAAATTTTAGAAAAAATGATTTATTTTGATTAAGGTGATTCCGTTTGCCAAAAAGATTTAAAAATATTTTGTTTATTAAAGTAATATTTTGCTATTGCTTGATTTTGCTGAGCTTTGAGGCAATTGCAGTTGTAAATAAATCAACAGACCCAAACACAATACCTTTAATTCCACGCAATGTATTGTTTAGTAATCCAGCAAGAGTTAATCCTGTGCTTAGCCCTGATGGTAAATACTTGGCTTTTTTAGCGCCGGTAAAAGGTGTGTTAAATATTTGGGTGGCAGATAGCCATGACCTTGCCAGCGCAAAACCTCTTACTCAGGAAAAAAAGCGTAATATTCGTGAATATTTTTGGGCTTTGAATCAAAAATTCATTTTATATTTTCAAGATACTGACGGTGATGAGGATTTTCATCTTTATCGTGTTGATTTAAATTCAGGCCAAGAAAAAGATTTAACTCCATTTTTAAAAACTAGAGCTGAATTAATCAAGACTAGCATGATTTTTCCCGATGAAATATTAATTGGATTAAACAACCGAAACTCAAAATGGCACGATGTTTATCGGTTAAATATTACTTCTGGCAAACTGAAATTAATCGAAACCAACGATCGTTTTATCGACTATGTGGCTGATGAAAAACTTAATCTTAGGATTGCAAGGCGTCCAGCTGATGACAATACCCAGGAGTATTTTTTCAAAGATAAAAATGATAAATGGCAGTTTTATGCGCGCGTGCGCTTTGAAGACATACTTTCAAGTGGTTTTATTGGGTTTAATCGTGCCGGTACAATTGCTTACCAGGTCGACAGCCAAGATCGGAATTTTGCCGCGATTTATGCAATTGATTTTTCAAACAAGCAAAAAACGTTAATTGCAGAAGATCCAAAAACCGACATCACGAGCACTTTGTTTCATCCATTTGAGTTGACACTACAAGGCTATGCAACAGAATACCTCAAACCATCTTGGAGTGTATTAGATAAACGTATTCAAACAGATTTTGCTTATTTAAGGGCTGCAAATTATGGTGATTTTGAAATTACCGATCGCACACTTGTTGATGATAAATGGTTGGTTCGATATTATAGCGATACAAAACCAAGCCGTTATTATCTTTATGAGCGCGACCCCAAAACAAATACACCAAAAAGCTTGAGTTTTTTATTTACTACTTTTCCTCAATATATAAATCAACCATTTGTGCCGATGCAGCCTGTAATAATTAAATCTCGAGACGGATTAAATTTGGTGGGTTATTTGTCTTTGCCAAAAAATTCATTAGCTAAAACAAAAAGTATGGTTTTATTTGTGCATGGTGGGCCGTGGGATAGGGACTCATGGGGATTAAGTCGAATACATCAATGGCTGGCTAATCGAGGCTATGCGGTGTTAAGCGTTAATTATCGTGGTTCAACCCCTGGTTTTGGAAAACTTTTTATTAATGCTGGTAATAAAGAGTGGGGCGGTAAAATGCATACCGATTTAATCGATGCAGTAAATTGGGCAATTAAGCAAAAAATTGCTGATCCACAAAAGATTGCAATTATGGGCGGGAGTTATGGCGGTTATGCAACATTGGTTGGGTTAACTTTTACTCCAGATGTTTTTAATTGCGGTGTCTCAATTGTTGGCCCATCAAATTTATTTACCTTAATTAAAACTATCCCGGAATACTGGAAACCAGATTTAGCAATTTTTCGTCAGCGTGTTGGTGATATTGATAGTGAAGAAGGCAGAAAATTTTTAGCGACGCGCTCGCCACTCACCTATGCTGCTCGGATTAAAAAACCACTGTTAATTTTGCACGGTGAGCATGATCCACGAGTAAAGAAGGCTGAATCAGAACAAATTGTAGCGCGAATGCAACATGCACATATTCCTGTTACTTATGTTTTGTATCATGATGAAGGGCATGGCTTTGTGCGTGAGCCAAACATGATTTCATCTATGGCGATTATCGAGCAATTTCTTGCGGAAAATCTTGGTGGACGTGCAGAGCCAATTGGCAGAGATTTTCAAGGCGCAAATTTTTCAATTATGGCTGGGAAAAATTTCATTCGAGGTTTATCTAAATAAACTAAAGCTGTTGGTTTTTATAGCGTCCTTGATACACGGCCGATCCTTCGCATCTTTCAAAGATAAATTGACAAATTTTTAAGCCACTTTTTATAGCAAGAGGGATTTGGCTAGCATTGAACATTTCTAAAACTTGACGATTGTCTATACCGGGTTGGATATAAGAGGCGGTGATATGTACCATCAAGCCAAAGCGGGCAAAGGTACTGCGCCCTTCGAGCCAACCGCAAATATCTGGTGGTAAAGTGATTCTTTCCACTGTGATGCCAAACACACTTTCACCAGGCATAATCACAAAATAATCATCAGTTTTTTCAAGATTTGTTAGATTGGTAAAATCAGAATGCTCACTGATTTCGACGATATTGTGAATTTTTTTAAAAGTGCGGAATTCATTTGATAAGGTTAAATCTAAAGAGCCTGGGCCAACATTTTCTAATACAAACGGCTCAACTTTGATTCGTTTGTTATGAATTTCTTTTAAAATGCTTTCTTTAGTTAGAATCATCGCGGTCTCTAAAACGTGATTCGCAGATACTTAGCACAGCTTTTAGTATCTGCGAATCTTTTAAGATAGATTATGGATTATTGTTTTTCCATGCTTTTGCCAACTTGATGGCCAACGATACCGCCAACTACAGCACCGCCAGCAGCGCCAAGCGCGCTTCCTGCAGCATCACCACCAAGGGTACTGCCAACAGCTGCACCAACGCCAGCGCCAGTAAGAGTGCCTACATCGCGTCCTTTCATGTCGCTACATGCTGTTAATCCCAAAACTAATGCCATACAGATAATAAGCTTTGTAAAGCGCATAAAAATCCTCCTTTTTGATTGTTGAACTTATATATTGCGAATTGATAGCTAAAAAGTCAAGCAGTAAATTCGATAAAAACCAGCAATTCCCGCTAAAACTTAGCGGGAATTGCTTCCTTGTTTTGATGCGGCGCGCGAAATAAATTCGCGCTTGCAGTTAAGGTTAAGAATCGCGATTCTTAACCTTAACAAACCCCCATCGCGCAAAATTTTTTCCATAATGGTTTATTTTTACACATAAAATAATTGCGAGAACTGCTAGATAAAAATTAATTAAATAGCATTTCTCTAAATAATTTTATATAATTTTTACTTTTAGCGGATATTGAATTTTAAATAAGGATATAACATGAAAATTATAGTTTCTGCGGTGATAGTTACACTACTAATCTTTTCTAATACAAGTTTTGCATCTCGATATTACAGTAAACAACTTTGTTCAAAACCTGGTTATTTTTGTATTAAAGCGAAACGCGGCGATTCTTGGTCAAGTTTATTTCCGAATTCTGAGGGCAGGGAAATCGTGCGCAGGGTTAATCGGATTAATCTTTCTTTGCAACCAGGAATGACGATTGCGATTCCAACAAACTTGGGTGATACTGATTTATTGCAGGTTGCGCCATTTGCACATCAAATTGCCCCATTTGGTCGAACCACAATTATTGTTGATCTTAGTGACCATGCTTTTGGTGCCTACGATGCAATGGGAACTTTGGTGCATTGGGGGCCAGTTTCAGGGGGTCAGGGTTGGTGCCCAGATATTGGCAGCAGTTGCCGTTCTCCGATGGGTAATTTTTATGTTATTTCACGAGGCGGTCCTGGGTGTGTGTCGTCAAAATTCCCAATTGGGGAAGGTGGGGCGCCAATGCCTTACTGTATGTTTTTTCATGGAGGATATGCATTGCATGCGAGCCCATCAGTTCCTGGGTATCATGCTAGCCATGGTTGTATTCGATTATTCTATGAAGATGCGGAATGGTTAAATCGCGAATTTGTTGAGCTTGGTCATAATCGCACGAAGGTTATCGTCAGGCCATAAATTTAGGTCGGAGCTTTTTTTAGCCAGCTGATTTTTGAGCTTGCAGATTCATCTACAAAAAGCATATCTTTTAGCCACGTGGTAATTGTGGAAAGTTCGAGTTCAAATTGCCATGGCGGGTTGATTATTACTAATCCACAATTGGTTAATCCAAGGTTTGAATCTTGGCGTTTTGCTAATCTATTTTGAAAATAAGATTTTGTGGCAGGCGCAATATTTTCTAAATCGAGCTCGGTTTTTTTGGTGAGCGCTAACTCTGCACATAAGATATTTTTAAAATCCAACATAGTTAATTCTTGGTAAAAGTTATTTACTAAGATGTAGTCTTTGATTGGAAACCAAATTAGATAGATGCCAATCGGGAAACGTTTGGCTGCAATTTTTAACGCAACAATGATGCTATTAAAATCTGTTTTTTGTTCATAAGCCGGATCGATTAAAATTAAACCTCGGCAAACTTTTGGTGGCAAGAATGCTTTTAAACTTTGAAACCCATCGGCGTGATGCACTGCCACGCGCTTATCATGCATAAACACTTTTTTTAGCGCTTTTGCATCTGCAGTATGTAATTCAACCAATACCATCTGATCTTGTTTATCGAGCAGAGAATATGCGATTTGTGGCGAACCTGGGTAATAATGCAAAGATTTTTTATCTGGATTTTGTTTTTGCACGATATCTTGGTAGATTTTTACTGTCTGCGGGCAAGTGTCATGATCAAGGATACGCAAAATTCCGGTTCTGAATTCTTGATTAACACTTGCAGCTTGAGTTGTTAAATCATAATTAGCAATGCCAGCATGCGTGTCGAGAAATAAAAAAGGTTTAGATTTTTTGTGTAAAAAATTAATTAAGGCAATTAATATACAATGTTTAAAAACATCGGCAAAATTTCCGGCGTGATAAATGTGGCGATATTGCATAAAAAGCTTTTTCTTTCTTTGCGATGACTGATTCTAAAATTAAAAAAATGGTAGCAAAAACTGTAAGCGATAACAATGTAAAATAATTTGTGTTTATAATCAACGCATTAAAAAATATGCAAACGTGTGGATTTTATAATTACTTACATAATACAAAAATAGGCGTTTAGCACGCAATTAATTTGACATCTGCGCAGGCGTTTTCTATGCTTCCTAGCTATGACTAATAACTCAAATTTTATTCGCCGTATTATTGATGAAGATAATGATACTGGGAAATTTGCTGGTAAGGTGGCAACTAGATTTCCACCAGAACCGAATGGCTATTTGCATATCGGGCATGCTAAATCAATTTGTTTAAATTTTGGTTTGGCACAAGATTATGCTGGCACTTGTAATTTGCGTTTTGATGACACAAACCCTGAAAAAGAAGATGTCGAGTATATTGACTCGATCGTTGAAATCGTGCATTGGCTCGGTTTTGATTGGCAAGATCGACTTTATTATGCCTCTGATTATTTCGAAAAAATGTATGAGTTTGCAGTATTATTGATCAAACAAGGCCAAGCTTTTGTCTGCGATTTAACTGCTGATGAAATGCGCGATTATCGTGGCACTTTGACTGCCCCAGGTAAAGAAAGCCCATATCGAACGCGCAGTGTTGCTGAAAATCTAGATCTATTTGGTCGAATGCGTGCTGGGGAATTTGCCGATGGTTCACGAGTACTGCGCGCAAAAATTAATATGGCCGCGCCAAATTTGAATCTGCGGGATCCAGTTATATATCGAATTAGGCGTGCTATTCATCCTCGTACCCATGATAAATGGTGTATTTATCCGATGTATGATTTTGCGCATTGTATTTCTGATGCATTAGAAAATATTACTCATTCCATTTGTACGCTTGAGTTTGAAGACCATCGGCCACTTTACGATTGGTTTTTAGATGCATTAAAAACTGCTTCTCATCCTAAACAAATTGAATTTGCGCGCCTCAATTTGACTTATACATTAATGAGCAAACGTAAATTGCTAGAGCTTGTAACTGAAAAACATGTATCAGGTTGGGATGATCCACGGATGCCGACGTTAGTGGGCTTGAGGCGCCGAGGCTTTCCAGCTGCTGCGATCAGGAATTTCTGTGAACGTATCGGCGTAACTAAACAAGAAAGCATTGTAGAAATGAATTACCTGGAGGAGTGTGTTAGAGAAGAATTAAACCGCACAGCCCCGCGCGTTATGGCTGTTGCAAAACCACTAAAAGTAATTATTACTAATTTCCCAGAATCAGAAACTATTGAACTAGATGCTTTAAATCATCCAAATGACCAAACCATGGGATCAAGAAAAGTACCATTTTCGCGGGAAATTTATTTAGAACGTGACGACTTTCAAGAGCATCCAGCCAAAGATTTTTTTAGGTTAGCACCGGGGCGTGAAGTACGTTTGCGTTATGCTTTTTTCATCAAATGTAACGATGTGATTAAAGATCCCGCAACTAATGAAATTGTTGAAATTCATTGTACTTATGATCCTGCAACACGCGGTGGGAATGCGCCGGATGGTCGGAAAGTGAAGGGCACTGTGCATTGGGTGGCGGCAAAACAAGCGATTCAAGCGGAAGTTAGGCTGTACGACAAGTTATTTTCTGTAGAAAATCCCGCGCAGGAAAAAGCTGTGCCTTATCAAGCTTTGCTTAATCCAAATTCATTGAAAGTAATTCAGAATGTATTTGTTGAACCGAGTTTAGCTATAGCAAAACTTCAAGATAAATTTCAGTTTGAGCGGTTAGGATATTTTTGTGTTGACGATGATTCAAAATCAGGGCATTTGGTTTTTAATCGCACTGTTACCTTAAAAAACCAAGTTGTGTAAATTTAGTTAAATAATAAGCTTTTAGAGGAGATCATTATGATGCAAGAAAATGTAGGGGTAGTTGAGCGACCGAGCTTACTCCAATCATGGGTTGTAGTATTATCTTCCGCATTTTTTTTCTTTTATACTTTTATTCAGATGAATATGTTTAATGCGATCAATCCATCATTGCTTTCCGAATTTCATTTTACTGGGCAACAGATTGGCGAGTTAGCCGCGTTTTATTTTTATGGCAACGTCGCGTTTTTATTTCCAGCCGGCATCATTCTTGATCGTTTATCGATTAAAAGAATTTTATTATTTGCTTTTGCGGTTGCAGCCATTGCTGCTTACATATTTTCTATAAGCTCATCTTTTTGGGCAATGTGTTTTGCGCGCTTAGCCATTGGTGCTGTTGGTTCTTTTAGTATTTTGTCCTGCATTAAACTTGCATCGCGTTGGTTTGAACCAAAATATATGGCACTGGTGGTTGGTGTTGTAGTAACTATGGCAATGCTTGGCGGCATGATAGCGCAAACTCCAATGACGCTTTTAACCAATGCTATAGGTTGGCGTTATGCTTTACAGGTCGGAGCTGCTTTAGGTGTGGTATTGATGATTATTATTTTAGCATTTGTGAAGGATTTTCCAGCTGGTCTATCTAAATCCGCAAATGTTTCAGCTGAGCAATTAGGGCAAATTGGTTTCTGGAATTCACTTGGATTAGCCTTAAAAAATCCGCAAAATTGGCTAAGTGGAATTTATATTTCATTTGTAAACTTGCCGCTATTTGTGCTCGGTGCTGTTTGGGGTAGCATGTATTTAACGCAGATCCATCATTTATCTACAATAGAAGCAGCAAATGCAAATAGTATGATTTATATTGGACTAATGATTGGTTCACCGCTCGCTGGCTGGATTTCGGGTAAAATGGGTCTTAGAAAAATGCCGATGGTAATTGGTGGTGTGCTTTCTTTGATTGCAGTTTTAGTAGTAATATTTACACCAACTTTACCAGCAGCTGGTTGGTTATTTCTTTATTTTTTACTTGGATTAATTATCGGCGCCCAAGTTATTGGATACCCTGTAATCAACGAGAGTAACCCAAGTGCAATAACCGCAACAGCAACAGGTATTGGCTCAACATTGATTATGGCTGGTGGTGCTTTGATGCCAATATTTGGTTGGTTACTTGATTTATCGGGAGATAAAACCATGGTTAACAATGTGCCAGTTTATTCCACACAAGATTTTCGCACTGCCATGATGATGATGGTTGTGGGTATGGTAATTGCAATAATTGCATCTTTTTTAATCAAAGAAACATATTGCGGCATGAAAAAATAGTTTGACTAAATTAAGGATAGAGTCTATGGCTGCTGTAGCCAGATCCGAGCAGTTTGGAATTTCGGCTAGGCGGCAAGGAGCGAGCAAGCGGAATGTATATGAAAATACATGAGCATTGTGAGCGACGCAGCCAACAACGCCGAAAACCAAACAGCGATGGATCTATGAATATTCGAGCGATTGCAGCTATAGTTGTTGGTCAGGTTCTACAACAAAAGCAATCGCTCGATGTGGTTTTACCAGAATATTTAGCAGCAATTACTCAGGCAAAGGATCGGGCTTTATTACAAGAAATTTGTTACGGTGTAATCCGTTTTTATTTTCAATTTGATTATCTACTGCATTCGCTTTTAAAATCTAATCCACAAAAAACTGATCCAGTTATTTATGCGCTACTATTGGTTGGTTTATATCAGCTTAATTATTTGCGTATCCCAGAACATGCGGCAATTTTTGAAACTGTGGAAGCTACAAAACAATTAAAAAAATTTTGGGCTACAAAATTAGTAAATGCTGTACTACGCAACTTTTTACGTGAAAAAACTCAATTGCTTGCGAAAATAGAGCAAAACGAGGTTGCATATTATGCGCATCCTAAATGGTTAATAGCAGAATTACAAAAATCTTGGCCCCTGCATTGGCAAAAAATACTGCTCGCAAATAATGAAAAGCCACCAATGCATTTGCGTGTAAATTTAAAGAAAAATTCACGTGATGATTATTTACAAAAGTTAGCTGAATCAAAAATAATCGCAAACGCCGCTCAATTTGTGGTGACTGGAATTACATTGACAAAACCAGAGGATGTTAGTTTGTTGCCTGATTTTCAGGCTGGAGCAGTTTCGGTGCAAGATTTATCAGCTCAGGTTGTGCCAGAATTATTAGATCTTATGCCAGGTCAGCGCATGCTTGATGCATGTGCAGCTCCGGGCGGAAAACTCATGCATATTCTTGAAACTGAACATAGGTTGGCAGATGTTGTTGGCTTAGATAACGATCCTTTGCGTCTAGAAAAAGTTGCTGAGAATTTAAAGCGCGCAGAATTATCTGCCAAGCTTATTTGTGGTGATGCGAGCCATCCTGATTCATGGTGGGATGGGAAAAAATTTGCCCGAATTTTGCTTGATGCACCATGTTCGGGTACAGGGGTAATTCGCCGGCATCCTGACATTAAAATTTTGCGAAGAGCAAAAGATATTGAGAATTTAGCTAAGCGTCAACAACAAATTTTATCAGCAATTTGGCCTTTGCTAGAGGATAATGGGTTATTGGTTTATGTCACTTGTTCAGTATTACCGCAAGAAAACGTGGATGTTGTATCTGCTTTTTTAGCTGCACACTCAGATACAGTAGAAAAAAAATTTGTATTAAAGTTTGGTATGCCGCTAAAATATGGGTGGCAGATTTTGCCTGAAAATATGGGTGGAGATGGATTTTATTTTGCTGTTTTGCTGAAAAAAACGGCAAAAACTCAATAATCATGGATATATAATGTATTTAGCGTTTGATTTTGGCACAAGAAACATTGGTGTTGCTAGCGGGCAAAAACTAACCGGCACTGCTACGCCTTTGCAAAAAATTAATGCTAAGCGCGGTGTGCCTAATTGGAAGGAGATTGAGGATCTGATTAAAAAATGGCAACCGACAGCATTAATTGTTGGCGTGCCGATTAATCTTGATGGCACTGAGCATGAAATCACAAATTATGCGAAAAATTTTATCCGTCAGTTAGAGGAGCGTTTTCATTTGCCAGTGTATGCAGCCGAAGAGCGTTTGACTACGAAAGCTGCGCGCTCAAGAATTTTTGAGGCCGGTGGTTACAAAGCTTTGCAGGCTGAATCAATTGATAGTTTTGCTGCAAAATTAATTTTAGAAGAGTGGATGCGATCAAATTAATCTATTTTATGCCAAAATGACCAAGAGCAATTGAAGTTAGATAAAATAAACCGATGCCAAGTAAAAAGAATAAAATACTTTTTTTATCCCGCGTAACCGATATGTATGGCACTAATTCAGATGTCACAATGTAAGTGAATGATCCAGTTGCTAAGGCTAAAAATACCAAACTGAATTCTGTTTGCTTAGTCAGATAGACAATAATCGCGCCAAGAATCGTTGAAACCCCAAGCGCTGTAGCTGCCAAAAAGCTTTTGGTGCGCGAAAATTTACCTGCTTGAAATAAAGCAGACATAGAAAAACCTTCGGGGATTTTATGTGATAATACTGCTAAGAAAACTAAAATACCTGCAGCTGGCGAAACCAGAATTCGCGCTGAAATAGCTGCGCCATCAAAAAAAGTATGAATCACAAAACCTAAAAAAGCTATTAATACAGAATTTTTACTGAGCCTATGATGCTCGTATTGTTTGCCCATGAAAGTATGATCATGCTCACAATGATCATGGTGTGCAAAGTTGGCGAAAAAATTTTCTAAAACAAATATCGCAAAAAATCCAACTAAAATTAATAATGGTCCGTAATCTAGTCCGCGAATAACATCAGGATAGAGGTCTAAAATAGTTACTGCCAAAATAAATCCCGCCGAAAGAGCAATGAAATTTCGCAAAGTTTCTTGTTTGATAGTTTTTGCAACAGAGAGAAAACCGCCAATAAGATTAGCTAAGCCAGCTACAAATGAGAGCAATAATGCTAACATACATTTAGATTCCTTTTGCAATCAAAAGCCGTATGTTACACAAGTTTTTGCCGAAATCAAAGTTACACCTCCCGCGGGATAGCTCTGTCTGTCCTGCCTTGCACATGTATATCTGCTTGACAAAACAGTACCGTTAAAAGATAATTAAAATAAGCTTAAAATAATTTAAGTGCTAATCGAGATATTTCACGGAGTGTCCTATCTCCCTCGCCAAATGAAGGAACACCTTGTTTTGGCTTAACCACGTGACTAGATGTGGCTTTGGGGAAAAATTTTTGTTAATAAAAGATCTCTTTATCTTTTTGTCATATCTAATCAAAACTAACCCTGGTTTATTTTTAAAAATATAAACACACAACAAAACTGATACACAAAGAAACCTTTGGGTATATTTATTGGAGGGAAAAATGAAAAACTTAACACAAATTTTACTATTAACAACTATTCTGGTTTTTTCTGTTGTGACGTCAGCATTTGGGACTTTACCAACGCCGGAGGAACAAGAAAGGCAATGTGCATCTTCTGCTGTTGACTACAAAAAAGCCGTAGTTTTAGCTAAAGCAATTCAAGATGCTGTGCGTAACAATGATAGGAAGATGCTTGCAAATTTAGCTGGCTATCCTTTAAGAGTTGTAAAAAGCAGGCATTGCCAAAGTGATAAAGTAATTTATTACTACATAAGAACAAAGAAGCAATTTATGGAGCAATACAATTCAATATTTACAAAGGAAGTGATTTCTTCTGTGTTGCAAGCAGACCCCGCTAATATTTCTTGTAATTACGAGGGCGCTGCAATTGCAGGTGGAACAATTTGGTTCCAAGGTGGTGATCCGCTTATGATTGTTTCTGTAATTAAATGATGGAGAATATAGCATGTTTCCAAACAAACCTAAAGTAGATCCTGTTTCTACATTATATGCAAAGTTACCTGAAGATGAGGCCTCTAGGATAAGAGAGGTAATTGTAAACTGTGGGGAAGACGTAATGTCTGCAAATGAAATGTTGCAAAGTTTACGAAAGGGGGAAGAAAAGGCGGAAATTTTTTATCATTTATATAAATTTCTTGGTGATGTAGAAGGAATCAAGCGCCAAAAATATACTGATGTAGAAACAGGAGATATGGTTATTGGGATAGGTTTGGATTTAAATGTTCATTCTGATGAGGCTCTTAATGCTATTTTTACCGCATCATTTGATTCTAAAAGAAAATGGGATTTGGAGACTATCCGTAAAACTAAAAGCTGGCTCGAAGACGGTCTTTCCGATGATGAGATTAATAAGCTTTTGTGTTATGCATTGATTGGCATCACCAATAAAAAAGGCACTTTTGTAGGATTAATGCCACAGTTAATTAGTCATTTAAAAGATGAAGATAAAAAGATCGATCTTCGCGATACACCTTTTCGCGCCCACCAATTAGTTGCCTTGCAAAGCTTAGCATACAATGGGCCAGAGCTTGTTGGTGAAAAAATGCGAGAAGCACTTCAACGTTTAGCAGACACAGGTGAAGATTTAGGCGTATTGGAAGATATGACAGGAAATTGTAATCGCGAACATAATCCCGGCTTACAGAATCGCCACTTAAAAGAAGTAGCGCTTTTTCATGGTAGATCATCAGCCGCTGATTTGGATGTGCATTTAACAATACGCCAATATCAAAAAATTGCTAGTAAATTTAGGGTAAATCTTATAAATGGCCCAGTAGTTTGGGGTATACCCTCTGGCGATGAACAACAAACCTTTCAAGGCGGTGATAAAGTTAAAACTGTACCAAGCTTTATTGATGATGAAGATGATAATGAAATTTTTGGATCTTATAATCCAGATAGAATAATTGCCACAACGGACGGTAGCCCTGCTCTTTATGGTGGTAAAGGTGGTGATACATTTATTATTCCAGACGCTAAATCAACAGGTGTAACTCGCTGGACATATTTAGCGGGCGGTGAAGACAATGATCTTTATAGTATGGCAGAAAACCCTGGAAATGTTTTTATTTATGATTCTGATCGTGAAGGAAGAATGACACGACATGAAGTGGCTTTAGCAGGAATAATTGTTGATGGACAAATGTCCATTGATGGAATTACTTACAAGTTTGATAGAGTTCCAGGCCCTGACGACACTTATTGGATGACGATCAAGTGGGGTACAAATAGCATTGTTATCCCAAACTATGTTAACGGACAATTTAATCTTCTTTGGGCAGTAAAAAATATAGAAGAAGTTGATGAAAAAGAAGAGTCTACACACCCTAAACAACAAACAGAAACAAAGGCCCAATCTTATACTGATAATTCACAAACCTCCTCCGCCTCTCACACTACTGTACCATGGTATTGGTATTATCCAGTAGCGGCAGTGCATTTTGTGTCAAGCGCATGTAGCGCTGCTTATAATTCAATCAGTGGTTATTTAGGGGCTGCTCCTGTCGCAGAATCTCCCACCGCACAGGCCACTCTTTCGGAATTAAATTTACAAGATATTGAAACGTCAAGGCTAAGGGCAGTTAGAAACTCTACATTCCATCAGCCATTGTCTTTTAATGAATGGATCACAGTTACTCAATATTTAATTGGTATGGCAAAAAAATACTCGCTCTTTACATGGCCATGGAATAGACAACACAAATTATCAGATGATGAGGTTGCAAATCTAGAAAGATCTCAAAAAGTATTATTTGCATATAAAAGAAATGTAACAGCTAAGCGTTCAAGTCTTGTTGGTGAATCTGACAATTACGTAGAAGAATTTGATTATCTAGAAAGAGAAATTCCGAAGCTAATAAAATTGATTAGAATAATTATTAACACGAAAAAAAACCTCGTCGAGTCAGCTTGCAGAAATAAATAACAAAATAACTCGAATTGGTGAGGTTATCCGAAGCCTTTCCGAAAAAAATGCAGATTTAGAGGAGATAGCTAAAAAAGAAATCGAGCAAACCGACCCCGATCTAGTTACTGTTATTCATACAAATACAAGTGGACGGCTTTGGCCTGAGTTTATTCCAAGACAAGAATTATTTGCGCGAAACTTAAGGTTATCAACACAGCAACGTTCTGCATTATTCTCTAACTCTGCACAGTTTTGGCAGCAAGCAAATAGCGCTTCATTGTTAGAACCATCGGCATCAGCTGTTATGCTTGAGGAGCAATCAGCCCGTCTTTTGCCAAAGCCTGGTAGTTTTGTAAGAAGTAGTTAGTTTAGGGTAGCGCGCATCAGATTATGACCGAGGTAACTGTGATAAACCGTGGTTGTCATATTATT
Source organism: Gammaproteobacteria bacterium (assembly GCA_023480665.1). Classification (GTDB taxonomy): domain Bacteria; phylum Pseudomonadota; class Gammaproteobacteria; order UBA9339; family UBA9339; genus JAMCWR01. Next base: position 37,557 of record JAMCWR010000003.1, on the reverse strand, counting down.
CTGATTTAATCGCGGTGTTAAAAAAATGGAGTAGACGCAAACAATATAGCTATATAAATAGAGAACGAGGAAAAATGAAGAATTTAGCGCAAATTTTGCTATTAACAACTGTTCTGGCCTTTACTGTTGTGGATTTGAGTTTTGGATTATCGTCTTTGCGTAAAGAAGAAATACGGCAATGTAAGAACGAATTTATCGATTATAATGATGCTGTAACATTCGCAAAATTAGTTAAAAATGCTGTTCTAAATAATGATAAAAATAAACTTGCAGAAATGGCATCTTACCCATTAAAAGTGGGTAAAGTTAGAGAAAATTCTTCTGATAAAAAAGTTATTCAATATATAAAAACAAAAAGACAATTCATAGAGCAATATAGCTTGATTTTTTCAAAGGAAGTTATCAATTCTATTCTTCAAAACGACATATCTGATATTTTTTGTAAATATCAAAGTGGTAGTATTGCAGATGGATCGATGTGGTTTCATGGAAACCCGTTAAAATTTTATATTGTACTCAAGTAACTAGAGAGATTAATATGCAGCCCAGATACCGCAATACAAATGATCTTACAACTTTATTAGCAAAATTAACTGGCGATGATATAAAAAATATTAAACCAATAATCGAATCGACAGTCTCATCGCTTTCAGCTAACCAAATGTTTCAAGATTTAAAAGATCATGGGATTCAATCCGCATTTTTTATTCCAACATATAGTTTTCTTAGTTTGGTAGAAGCGGTTAGACGAAAGACTTATAAAGATCCAATTTCACAAGATATGACTCTTGGCATAGGATTAGATCTAACTGTCCGCACCGATGATAGCGAACTCGATGCTATTTTCACCGCATCTTTTAACTCAGGAAGAATCTGGAATTTAAAAACAATCCGCACTGTTCCAGGTTGGCCAGAAGGCGGGGATGGTCTCGATGATGATGAAATCAGCAGGCTTCTTCTCTACACTTTAATTGGTGTTACAAATAAAAAAGGAACTTTCGTAGGTTTAATGCCACAATTTATTAATCAATTAAAAGATCCACTTGATCCAACGATAGATTTTCGCAATACACCATTTCGCGCCAACCAATTAATTGCTTTGCAGAGTTTAACTTTTAATAGACCTGATCTTTTGGGTAAGTGGACTCGTGAGGGATTGCAACGCTTAGTAAGAGTTCATGATGATTTAGGGGTGTTGATAGATCTCATAGAAAATTGCAATCTCAATCATGATGCTGGTTTACAGAATCGTCGCTTAAAAGAAGCGGCGTTATTTCATGGCAAATCTGCTGCCGATGACTTAGATATACACCTTACCGTACGGCAATACCAAAGAATCTTTAAGGCAAATGAGGGGCAAATTAAACTTCTAGGCGGTCCAGTGATTTGGGGTATACCCTCTGGCGATGAGCAAAAAACCTTCCAAGGCGGGGATCTTGTTGAATACGTTCCAAGTTTTAATGAGCATGAAAATGATAATGAGGTTTTTGGCTCTCGAAAAGATGACGTATTGACCGCTACTACTGGTGGCAGCCCAGTTCTTTATGGTGGTTATGGAAATGATGTGTTAGTTGTGCCAAAAGCAATTCCATCAAGCTTGTCTCGTTGGACTTATGTTGCAGGAAATGAGGGCAAAAATTTTTACATTTTAGATCTTAGCCCAGGCTATGTATTTATTTATGATGTTAATTATATGGGATCTTTGGTCCATGCGAATACCACAATGCAAGGGATTGCGACCGCATTTGACGGAAATGACACACAATACAATTTACCGCTAAATGGCAGAAAATATGTTTTATCTAATGGGATTGCTAGCGGAGGTTTAGATATTGCTTGGGGCGATCAAGCAAGCGGTATCACAGTTTCGGATTTTGTGGGAGGAGAGCTTCGCATTGTCCTTGCAAATTATCAGCAAGAAATCGATGCATCTTATTCTTCTGACACTTTCAATCACTTTGCGAATAATGCAGTAAGATTACCAAATGGCAACTATTGTTTTGCAGTAAACCAGGGTACATATAAGGTAAGTTTAAATATTGTAGATTCGTGCGGAAATTTAATTAAAACTGTAAGCATTGGTTCAAGCTTCGCGCTTTTTTCACCAACTGTGACAGTACTTATAATGGTAACATTGTTTTTATCTACGGAAAAGATAACTGCATTTTTGGTAACATTTATGATCAAAATGGTGCTCTCTTAAAACCAATAACGATCACCACTGATGAATATTATGTTTATAATGGTAATGCTTTTCGCGCTACAACTTTACCAAATGGCAACTTTGCTTTTTTTCATGTATTGCCGCTTAATCCGCCGATGCGTCTTTCCTCAAAATTCTATGGTCAAATCTTCAATCAAAACGGTGATGCTTTAACTAGCATTGTGCAACTTGGTAGTACTGGATCAACTTACGATGTGTATTATGATGTAACTACTGCCTTGCCATTAAATGCAAATGAAATGCTTGCGACAGTTGGTAGGGGCACTAGCACTTTATTTTTCTTTGAGTGTGTGCGTATAGATTTTAATCTAAAAATAATTCGCTCGTTTAATTTAGCTTATGACAACATGGATGTTGCGTTGCTTCCAAATGGTTATGTGATAGCAAAAATTCTTAATAACCGATCCACAAGAAGAGATTCTGTTCAGGTATCACTGCGTGATGATAATGATAGAGAAGTGAAAGTGGTAATTTTATCTACCATGAGCATGCCAAAAACCGGTGTTGCAATAACAGCTCTGAATAATAACTGTTTACTATATGCATGGGGTGATGGTTATAAGCCAATCCCAATGCAGGCACAGATGTTTGATGCCAATCTATCGTCCATTGGCCCTATTGCATCTTTGGGGTATGGTTTTATACCAAATTTAGTTAGACTTTCCGACGGAAATACGATTTTACTTTCTGGAGATACTCTTGAAACATCTGTAAAGTACCAACATTCTTTCCTTGAAACTTCTGCTTTAACGCAGCAAGTTGCGCAAAAACCATCTGGGGTTGTTATAGAAGATGTAACCGAAGAAGAACACGAAAAAGATGTCGCTAAAATTGCGGCGAAAAAGAATCAACCACATAAACTTAAAGATGAAAATAGCAATTCAGCACATATTGAGGCAGTGCCAAAAGCAGTCAAAACCGCAGCTGTAATATCAGAGCGAAATGATAATCATCTAAAATCTATCAATATTGCCCAAACCTCCTCCGCCTCTCACACTACTGTACCATGGTATTGGTATTATCCAGTAGCGGCAGTGCATTTTGTGTCAAGCGCATGTAGCGCTGCTTATAATTCAATCAGTGGTTATTTAGGGGCTGCTCCTGTCGCAGAATCTCCCACCGCACAGGCCACTCTTTCGGAATTAAATTTACAAGATATTGAAACGTCAAGGCTAAGGGCAGTTAGAAACTCTACATTCCATCAGCCATTGTCTTTTAATGAATGGATCACAGTTACTCAATATTTAATTGGTATGGCAAAAAAATACTCGCTCTTTACATGGCCATGGAATAGACAACACAAATTATCAGATGATGAGGTTGCAAATCTAGAAAGATCTCAAAAAGTATTATTTGCATATAAAAGAAATGTAACAGCTAAGCGTTCAAGTCTTGTTGGTGAATCTGACAATTACGTAGAAGAATTTGATTATCTAGAAAGAGAAATTCCGAAGCTAATAAAATTGATTAGAATAATTATTAACACGAAAAAAAACCTCGTCGAGTCAGCTTGCAGAAATAAATAACAAAATAACTCGAATTGGTGAGGTTATCCGAAGCCTTTCCGAAAAAAATGCAGATTTAGAGGAGATAGCTAAAAAAGAAATCGAGCAAACCGACCCCGATCTAGTTACTGTTATTCATACAAATACAAGTGGACGGCTTTGGCCTGAGTTTATTCCAAGACAAGAATTATTTGCGCGAAACTTAAGGTTATCAACACAGCAACGTTCTGCATTATTCTCTAACTCTGCACAGTTTTGGCAGCAAGCAAATAGCGCTTCATTGTTAGAACCATCGGCATCAGCTGTTATGCTTGAGGAGCAATCAGCCCGTCTTTTGCCAAAGCCTGGTAGTTCTGTAAGGGTTGGTTAATTAAATTATAATCCATCATAGTTTGTTTTGTTGTTCTGATTTGAGCGTGGTGTTATATTATTGCAAGGCTTTTGAAACACGCGATATGTTATTGATATGGAGAAAACATGCAAAACTATAAAATTGCAGCCTCAATTTTGAATGCGGATTTTGCGAAACTTGGCGCAGAAGTAACGAGTGTTATCGAAGCTGGTGCGGATATGATACATTTTGATGTAATGGATAATCATTATGTACCAAATTTGACTGTTGGCCCGATTGTTTGCAGTGCCTTAAAAAAATATGGAATTAAAGCACCAATTGATGTGCATCTAATGACAAAGCCGGTGGATAATTTAATTTTAGATTTTGCCAAAGCCGGTGCTGATTACATTACCATCCATCCTGAGGCTTCGGAGCATATTGATCGTAGCTTACAATTAATTCGTGACGCTGGTCTGAAAGCAGGGCTCGCATTTAATCCTGCCACACCCTTAGACTATTTAGAATTCCTGTGGGATAAATTAGACCTGATTTTATTAATGTCAGTTAATCCTGGTTTTGGTGGGCAAAAATTTATTAAAAGTGTTTTGCCAAAGGTTTCTGCTGTGCGAAAGCTAATTGATTCCCACAAAAAGTCAAATATTCTGCTTGAAGTTGATGGAGGAGTTAAGTTAGATAATATTGATTTAATAGCTAAAGCTGGCGCCGATACTTTTGTAATTGGCTCAGCAATTTTTCAAAGCCGTGATAGCCATAAAGTAACTCTCAATAAATTTCAAAAGATCTTAGCTTCGACTTAATCTTCTAACTCTTCACCAAAATGAGCTTTGTTGAATAATTACATATTTATGTAAAAATGTAGGTTCTAGTTAAGCTCGTGCTTTGCTCGAGCGAACCCAACATATTAAAAAAATAATTTTTTTATTTTGTTGGGTCCTTTAGCAAAAACGCGCTGACTAGAACCTACCATGAATTATTCAACAACGCCCCAAAATGACATTTGACTTAAAAATACTAGAAATATCAAGAAATAATGAAAGTTTTTGTTATAATATATAAATTTTTTAAATAATTTTTCCAGCCCATAAATTTTCTAAAAACACCTTCCACGGAAGGATATTAATTTGTTCAGAAGTTCTTGGTGTATTTTCCAAACAAACCAAAATATATGTTTTGAGTTTTTTTTCTTCACGTAAAGCTCGAAGGTTTTTTAAATCGCCAGATGAAATATTTTTGCTGGATTTTACCTCAATAGCAGCAGAGTCCCCAAGAATAAAGTCAACCTCAAATCCTGAAGTTGAACGCCAATAATTAACCCCCTGATGGATCTGTTTATAATCTGCATATGATTTTAGCTCATGAAAAATATAATGTTCCAAAGCTTCGCCAAACTCAGGAGAACCAATTTTTATTACATTTCTATTCTGAAGAAATCTAGTTATGCCCGTATCAAAAAAATAAAATTTAGAAGTACTAATAGGTTTTCTTTTTATAGATTTTTTCCATGGTAGTACTTCATATGCAATTAAAGTATCTTTTAGAATTTGAAAATATTCTTGAATTGTTGTGCGTGGTACTTGAGCGTCATTTGCAATTTTGCTGTAATTTATAAGTTTGCCGTTACATATTGCTGCTACTTCTAAAAATCTACTAAATGCTGGAACATTGCGTATTAATCCTTCTGCAGAAATTTCTTCTTTAAGATAAAGTCCAATATATGCACGTAAATCTTCTTCGGGATTTTCAGATAAATAGATTGAAGGAAGCAGCCCAAAATTAATTGCTCGCACCAGATCAAAATTATTTTTTAATTCACAGAAGCTAAGCGGATGCAAATGTTTTTCATGCGCTCTTCCACCTAATAAATTTACGTCGCCACGCCGAAGCTTTCTGGCACTTGAGCCGGTTAGCAAAAAGCGTAGTCCTGATTCTTCAATCATTAGATGAACTTCATTTAAAAGTAGAGGTAAGCGCTGAATCTCGTCAATAATAATTAAACTATCATTTTTAGTAATCTCTTCTCTAATTCTTTGGGGGTTACGATTCAGTTTTAAGAAGGTTTCATGATCTAATAAATTATAAATTTTTTCAGTCGTAAAGGTGTGTCGGATAAGCCATGATTTGCCAGTTTGGCGCGGGCCAAATAAAAAAACCGATTTTTTTGCAAGGGCTTTTCGCACATCAAAATAACGTTGAATTTGCATCATAATATATCCCAATCAATTGACAACAATTATGGCAATTATCATAATAAATGCCATAATTGTTGTCAATTAATATCAAGAAAAGTATTGCAAGTAGGAAAAATATTTTAAATTTAAAAACATAAAGCCCTTGAATTGCAGGTTATCGAATCCTGATAATGTTTTTATGGTGCAGCTTGAGCGGCTTTTACTGCCGCCAGAGCGTCAACTAATCCAGCGCCGCAAGTTTTTGTTCCCACACAGTTAAATTCAATAGTTTCAGGATAAGAGGCAAACTTATGTGCTGATGAAGTTAGCCAAGATTTTATTTGATCCGGAGTAGTGGTTTTTTGGTTTTTTATTCTAATTGCATACATTAACGCAACGATTCCAGCAATGTGTGGAGCCGCCATACTTGTACCTTCATAATAAACGAAATCATCTTTTATTGTTGATAAAATACCGGTTACCGAAGTAATTCCAAATGGGGTCATGCCTCCTGGTGCAGCTAACGTTACTAGAGAGCCATAATTGGAATAGGGTGCGCGAATTCCTCGAGCATTAGTTGCAGCAACTGTAATAACATTGGCACAGTTGCCAGGCGAAGATTTGCTTGCATCCATGTTTTCATTTCCGGCGGCAATTACAATAGTTGCTCCTTTGGCACGAATATTATTAATCGCATCTTGATACGCTTGGGAACACGAAGGGGCGGACCCCCCGAGGCTTAAGTTGATTACATGCGCAATATTTTTATTGTCAGGTACCCCATCTGCATGAATATTAACCGCCCAATTCATTCCATCTATTATTTGATCATCCGAGGCCTTCGGTTTTAAAACTAAAATTGGAACAATTTTTGCATTAGGAGCCATACCAAAGATATCTCCATTGGCAGCAATTGTACCGGCAACATGTGTTCCATGATAATCACTCTCTCCCCCTGGGTCAGTAGGGTCCGTGTTATTATCATAGAAATTATAACCAGGCAGTACATTAGCATTGAGAGCTTTATTGCTTGCAATCCCACTATCAACTACAGCAACGACGACGTTATCTCCTTTGGTAATATTCCACGCATTATCTAAGTTTACCCCCCAACTTGGTTTTGCAGGCGTAGAGTTTTCAGGAATCTGTTCATCCCATTGCTTATCGTGTGATGGTGTTACGGATATATTAATAGCTTTCATTTCTCTAGGATCTAACGTTATTATGCGATCTAGCACAGCAAATTGCACATCGTTTCTTGCTTGCAGCAGCTTGATTAAATTGTCAAAAGCTATACTATTTGTGGTATTATTTTTCTTTGCAAGTTGTTGGATCTGTTCGGCCGCAAAAGAAAGGATATAATCCCCTCCGGACATGACTTGTACTTTATTAATTGTTATGCCAATAGTGTTTTCTAGGTCGCTGATGTGTGGTTTAATTGCAGCTAATGTTGCAACTTCAGGCATATTTTTTAATTTTATAATGATGCGATAGGGATTTAGTTCGCTATCCGCAAAAGAATATTGGAATAGGCATATGGAAAAAAACATCACAAGTAGTTTTAGTGATCTCATAAATACCCTTCTTAAGAAAAAATATTGGTTAATTACATTAGCAATTAATTTTATCTCAGCGCCAGTTTTTGCAAATCAGCCTAACATACCTAATAACACACTTTTTTTACTCACCAATATACCGCCATCTCTAAGCGCACAAATTGATATGAGTAATGGTAACGGTTCTTTCCAGGGTAATTTTTTTCTCCCGGTTTTGGCAAATTTTGACCATATATTATATGCTGATTTAGAAGGGCAGTATAGCGCTAATCAAGATAGTTCATTGCTAGGTTTAGGGGCAGGGTATCGTCAACTAGTAAATCAAGCTCAAATTTTTGGTGGTTATTTATTTTTGTCGCGTAATTTGACTCCAGATAAACATGAATTATGGGTTGCCAATCCGGGCTTGGAATGTTTGGGAAAAGCATGGGATTTTCGTGTAAATGGTTATTTTCCTATTGGTGTAAAAAGTTGGAGTACTCAAGAAGGTTATGCCGAAGATTTTGGTGATTATGAGTTTGTTGCTTTTCGTGAGCATCAAATGCTAGATAGGTGGATAAAGGATTTGGAGCAAGCAGGGAGCGGTGGAGATGCGGAAGTAGGATATCATGTAGCAAAGATCAAGGGTTTGAGCTTTTATGCAGGTCCATATTATTATCGTTTTAATGATTCACATGATATGTATGGCGGCGAAGCGCGAATTAAATATGATTTAAATAATCATTTTTCTTTTTTGGCGGTTGATAGTTACGACAACCAAAATAAAAATATTTTTACTTTAGCTTTGCGAATTACTATTGGCGGTAATACAAGCAAAGATCATGACCTTGCTGAAAGATTATCTGATCCTGTAGAACATTATATTGCTTCCCGTGAGCAAGGTACGGCAACACCAATTATCAAGAAACATTATATTAGCAGTGCTTTATCTACAGAAGAAAATGACATTTGGTTCTTTGAATCAGATAATTCAAATGTTAGAAAACGTGTAAAAAATGATACTGAAGATGGCACGTATGAGCACCCTTATGACAGTATTGATCAAGCAACCTTAGATAGTATTTATGCTAAACAAAAAACTACTAAATTATATCTTAAGCCGGGTACATATGCTTCCGATTCTACTACTCAAGGACAGTTAACAGTTAAATCTGGCATGTCAATTTACGGGCGGACAAGTGATTTTGTGCGGCCTGCAAATGGCAATGATAGGGCTTTGTTGCAAGGGGGTATGACCTTGCTTGGAAGTAATACTCTTGATTCATTGCGTTTTACTAACAACGATGGAACACAAAATGTTGGGATAACAATTACTGGCACTGGTGGTAATCATATTAAAGATATTACTTTGAATAATATTAATGTTGGCGCAACTAACGCTAATGATGGCTATGCTACAGGGATTCTTATTAATTATGCCGACAATATTTTTATCAAAAATTCTTCTGTTATTTCTTTTTTGCAGGATTCCGCTGATTATACGCGAGGGATTGATGTTAGTAATAGTATTTTGACTTTAGACAATAGTGACATAATTGCAACCAATCGCGCGGTTAATGCCAGTATTACAGCTAGCAGCGCTACTGGCATTTATATTTATCAGAGTACTTTGAATGTTTTAAATGGCTCTACTATTACCGCAGCAGCAACTGCATCTGGCGCTCAAACCACAATGGCTTACGGTATTTTTGGTCCAACAAAAAATAAGATAAAAATAGATAACAGTAGTGTTAGCGCTATTGCAACAACACAAAATGGTGCCACAGCAAAAGCGTATGGCATTGAAGTTTCGAAAAATAGTAGTGTGACTCTGCAAGGAACAAAACCAGCGATAACTGCTAATGCAAGTGTGAGTGGCAATAACGATGCAACCGTACAGGCCTATGGTATTTCAGCTGATAATAGCACTGTAAATGTAAACAGCACTAGAGCGACAATTAGCGCAACTACACATGCCTCAGGGGCAAATACTGTAACAAGTTATGGTATAGAGTTATTAAGCAGCAGTGTCGCGAATATAACAGGCGGAACTATCAAAGCTGATTCTGATTCATATCAAGCAGCAGCTTTTGCTGCTTATGTTGACACCGGAAGTACATTAAATATTTCTAAAGCTACTCTGATGGCAAATGCTAATGAGGCAGCGGCAGGTATTTTTGCTAATTCCAGCACAGTAAATGCGCGATTTACTACGTTCAATATAACATCAAATGGTTTGCACGGTTTTGATGGTTTAGGGTATGGAATTTACACTGTGGGTAGTAAGCTAACTCAAACTAAAAATACATTTAACCGTAAGTCAGCTATGGGTGGTGATACAGTAGTGTTTTAAGGCTTGTAGTTTCCTATTATGCTTTTGTTATTTCGTATTTCTTGATAATTTTTTCTGGATGATAAGAGAGTTTCATTTTTTTTAAGCCCGGCATGCCTAAATCTTCCTCTAAATTTACGTATAAGTATTGTTGCCTTATTTGTTGACAAAATTCTTGAGACAGAATTTGGTAGATGCCTGGAATATCAGATAAACAATATTGAAAGTGCATGCCAAAAGTGTTGTTATTTAAAGGACTGCCGATAATAAAACCAAAGATTTTTTGCTCAGACTCAATGTAACCGCCGCTGATGTTGCAATCAGTGAAATATTTGAATGTGTTAATTAATGCATCTTTTTGCATTTTAGCGGTAATTTTTTGTGTGGTATTTGCCGGGTTATCTTTTGCCCAGCTTTCAAAAATTGCAATTGCTTTTGGCAGAAAATCTGGTGTTATTGGTAAATATTTATAATAAGGGTAATTACGCTTAAATTTATGAATATGATTTCGCTTATCATGAAATTTTGTGCCGGCTAATTCGGCTAAACTTTGAGTGGAATATATATAATCAAAATTATCAGGTAACTCATGTGGTGTATATTTAGCTAACTCTGGAAATCTAGTGTAAAAATCCTCACTGATATTAGATATTTTGCCGGAGTGTTTCAAGCAAGTTTCGATAGTTTGTGGAATATTTTGTGTGCCAATTGGCTCCAAGAAAAATTTACCCGCATATTCGGTATTATTTAGAATGCAAAGGTTATCATTGATTAAAGTAACTTGAGAGTTATCTACCGTCTGCCAAATATAAAGATAGCCTAACCCGAGATCACAAATATTTACCGCATATTTTTCTAGGTAACTATTTAACGAGTTTTTTATTTCAAGATCAATTGGTTTAAAATTTGGAAAGTTTGGAATCATGTTGGTAATTTCTGCATCGCTACACATTTTTCGGGCTGACAAAATTGGCATTCACTTAAGTTTTTTGGTACAGCAGTAAAATTAGTTGCAATTTTAAAACCATTTTTTACATAAAATTCTGGGATAATCGTATACAAATATGCAGGTTTTGCATAATTCTCTAATATTTGCTGCAAAATTTTTGAGGCGATTTTTTGTTTTTGAAATTTTTTTGCTACTCCAAGATTGCTAATAAAAATAAAATCTGGGTATACATCGATTTCTACCACGCCAATTATTTCATGATCAATCTCAGCAACCCAAAAGTTTTTTAATTGCGGATTTTCTGTAAGATCAAGCTCGTGCAAAAGCTGCTTAATTGCAGAAAAATTTGCAGGCGTTGCGGGGCGAATAATCATTGTATTGTTTATTTATTAATTGTTGGTTTTATGTATCAATACATTTAAGCTCTTTAAAATATGCAGTGCTTCATAAAGTTGGTAATCTTTATAGGCAATTGCAACTTCTGCTTTATTCCGCTCGTCATCACTATTCGCTGTAGTGTCATTATTTTCAGTTGAGTTTTGTGCATCAGAATTTTGGATATGATCAATTAAGCTTGATTCGCTGATTCGTTCTAATGCTTCCACCTCTGATTTTTTTTCAGGGATTTGGAAATTCTCGACGGTTATGTCTGGTTCTATGCCTTTTGCCTGAATTGAACGGCCAAGTGGCGTGTAATATAAAGCAGTGGTTAATTTAATTGCACTATTTTTATCGACTGGAATTAATGTTTGTACTGAGCCTTTACCAAAGCTTCTTGTGCCAACCACGACTGCGCGTTTATGATCTTGCAGTGCGCCAGCTAAAATTTCTGCCGCAGAAGCAGAGCCCTCATTAACAATAACTACTAATGGTACATTTGGTAGTAGTTCACCTGACGAAGCGTGTGCAGTAATTTGAGTTTCGCTATCCTGACCTTTTGTGTAGACGATGATGTCATTGTTTTTGAGTCGATCAGAATCTAAGAAATTATCGGCAATTTGTACTGCAGATTCAAGCAATCCGCCCGGATTGTTACGAATATCAAGTACAATACCTTTTATGTGACCACCAGAATCTTTTTTTATTTTGCTAATAGCTTTAGTTAAATCACGTTCAGTTGGTTCTTGGAAGATTGCAATTCTGATGTAATAGTAACCAGGTTCAAGCATTTTAGTCTTAATAGTTTTGACATTAATCATTTCTCTGTGCAGGTTAAAAATTAATGGCTTTGGCGAATTTTTGCGCACAATGGTTAATGTTACGAGCCCACCCTTTGGCCCGCGCATCATATTTAATGCTTCATTTAAAGACATATTGCGCACAAATTTATTATTAATCTGGATAATATAATCACCAGCTTTAACACCAGCTTTATAAGCAGGAGTATCGTCAAGTGGGCTAATAACTTTTATGGCACCTTGATCTGGTGCAATTTCAATACCAAGACCACCAAATCTGCCAGTGGTCTCCATTTGTAAATCTTTCAGATCTTGTTCGGTTAAATATGCAGAATGTGGGTCAAGTTCAGAAAGCATACCGCTTATTGCATTCGTGAATAAAGTTTTGTCGTCAATCTCGCGATAGTAGTATTTTTTAACTTCAGCAATAACAGTGGCAAGTCGTTGTAAATCTTCAGCGGAAATTGCTGTGCCTTCAGTGTTATTATTTGTAGGCTGAGATGTACTTGCATAGCTAGTAATTACCCCAAAAAAGTTTAAGCCAAGTAACAAAGCGGCGATTAAAATTATTTTTCGATAAATAAACATATATTAAGTTGCCTATATTTTTTTGCACCAAGTTTCTGGATTAACCGGTTTACCATTATAGCGGATTGCAAAGTAAAGTTCAGGATTATCAAAACCACCGCTTTTGCCAACAGTAGCGATTGCCTCGCCAGAGTTGACCTCTTCCCCAACTTTCTTATAAAGAGTGTGATTGCGTCCGTATAGGCTCATATAACCACGGCCATGATCAATAATCAATAGCAATCCGTATCCCGAGAGCCATTCAGAGAATATTATTTTACCATCTGCAATTGCATGAACTTCTTGATCTTCTGGGGCCGAAATTAGTATGCCATTCCATTTCCATGAGCTATTTTGTATACTTGAGCCAAAATGAACATCAATATTACCTTTTGTTGGCCAAATATATTTGTTGCAAAGCTGAGCAGGGGGGCGTTTTGGCACATAAGCTTTTTGAATAGCACTTAGTCGGATAATTAATTTTTCTAGGTTTTCTTTATCAGCTAAAAGTTTCTTTAATTTTTCATTTTGCACTTTAATTTTGATTTTAATGTTTGCCAAAAGTAATTTCCGTTGGTTTTTGGCTTGCAATAATTCGGCGTGTTGATTTTGCTGTTCGGTCTTTAAGTTTTGTAAAACTTGAGTTTGTTCGGTTATTTTTTGTTTATTATGAGATAGTTGTTTTAAAATCTCAGAAATTTGCGTAACTAGCTTTAGGCGCGAATTAAGGATATAACGATGATAAACCAGCATTCGAGATATTTTCGCTGGATCTTCAAGGTTCAGTAGTGTTTTGAAATAATTTTCTTGGCCAAGGATGTATGCCGAACGCATTTGATCGGCTAAGAAGCGTTGTTCTTGTGCTAGTTGAGCTTGGAGTTGGTTTTGATTTGTGATTAAAGCATTTAAAATAGCGTGTTGTTTAGTTAGGTTGGCTTGAGTTTTGTGAAGGCTATTTTCTAAATTGCCAATGCTAATCTCAGTATTTTTTAGCTGTTCTTGCGCAGATTCTTGTTGTACTTTTGCATGAATAAGAGTGGTTTTTACCTCTTTAATTTTGGTATTTATTTGTTTTAGTTTTTTTGTTTCGTGAGCTGCAAAAGCTTGAGTACCCAAAAAAATCAGGCTTATTAAAATCGCTACTATACTGTAAATTTTTTTCATTCTGTTCAACATGTTGATTTTGCTCAGCTTCTTTAAACCAAAATTTTACTGCAAATCGAGAGGAATAGCAGCAGAATTTAAAATTATATAGAAGATAAATAAATGGTGTGAGCCGAATAAATTGATTACGCAAAACTCGTGCAATCATTTAAAAATGTGTATACTTACAAAAATTTTTAGTTATTGTAATTACTATAGTGAGGCATATGAGTAAATTTTTAGCACAATTTTTTGAATTTGCACGAAACCATTGGCCATTATTTTTGACTATGGTCGCAGTTATAATGGCAATTATTTATGAGGAACTAAGATCAAAAATTGGCGGAATTCCTCGATTAGTGCCACATGAAGCGACAAACTTGATTAATCATGAAGATGCAGTAGTGCTTGATTTACGTACGCAAGCTGCATTTAGTGGTGGGCATATTATTAATGCTGTTAATATTCAAGCAGCAGATATAGAAAATCAGTTGCAGAAAATTGCACAATACAAAACGCGCGCTTTGGTGTTGGTTGATAATACCGATTCAAGTGCAGCGGGGGTTGCGGCAAAACTAAAAAAACAAGGTTTTGAAAAAGTTTTTGTTTTAGCTGGCGGGATTAATGCTTGGAAAAATGCTAGCTTACCTTTAACAAAGAGTTAATCTGTATAATTTTTAATTTAAAAGAGGATATTTATGACTACACCAATTGCTGGACAAAAAACTCAAGGCGAGCAAAGTCAACCTGAATTTGTAATCCAAAGAATCTATGTAAAGGATCTCTCATTTGAGGTACCAGGCGCACCGCAAATTTTTCAAACAGAGTGGAATCCGCAGGTTGATATTAATCTTGATACCACTAATGAGAAGATTGCTGATGATGTATATGATATTGTATTAAAAGTAACTGTTACAGTTAAGCTAAAAGATAAAACTGCATTTTTAATTGAAGCTGTACAGGGTGGGATATTTACCTTAAAAGGTTTTACTGCAGAGCAACTTGGTCCGATGCTTGGTAGTTATTGCCCAACTATTTTATACCCATATGCGCGCGAGCTGATTTCTGAAACCGTAAACCGCGGCAGTTTTCCTCCGCTTTATTTGGCGCCAATTAATTTTGATGCATTGTATCTCCAGAAACAACAGCAAGAGAAGAAAAACTAGATTTAGAAGGGTGTTGGGTCTTGAGCAAAAATGCACTTGACCCAACCTCTATCCTCATACATGGTTAGTTGGCTGAGATTTCTTTAACATCAGATTCGGTGCCAAGTAACAAAACATCAGCTGCACGCAGGGCAAAAATACCATTAGCAACAACACCAGCGATGTTATTTAAAATTTGCTCAAGTTTTTTTGGCTCAAGAATTTTTAGATTATGCACATCTAAAATTACATTACCATTATCAGTGACAAAACCTTCACGATAAACCGGCGTACCACCAAGCTTTACTAATTCACGCGCGACATAACTACGCGCCATTGGAATAACTTCAATTGGCAATGGGTAACTCCCAAGAATATCTACTTTTTTTGTCTGATCAGCAATACAAATAAATTTCTTGGCAACTGCAGCGACAATTTTTTCACGAGTAAGAGCGCCGCCACCGCCTTTTATCATACAAAGTGTATTGTTAATTTCATCAGCGCCGTCAATATATACTGGTAAATTATCTACCGAGTTTAATGCATAAATTGGGATATGTAATTCTTGTAACAATTTTTCAGTAGCAAGAGAGCTTGCAACAGCGCCGGTAATTTTGTTTTTAATGTTGGCTAGAGCAGCAATAAAAAAATTTACCGTAGAACCGGTGCCAACACCAATTATAGAATCTTCAGGGATAAATTTTAAAGCTGCAATCGCTGCGGCTTTTTTGAGTTGATCAATATTCATGTTAACTCCTTTGATGTTTAGCGGGAATTGCTGTAATTCCACACTGCTTTAAAAGCGCATCGATCTTTGGTTTGCGGCCACGAAATTTTATAAATAATTCCATTGGCTCAGCAGAACCGCCAGCTTCTAAAATAGTATGTAAAAATTCTCGACCAGTTTTGCGATCAAAAATCCCATTTTCGACAAATTTAGAAAAAGCATCCGCTGCCAATACTTCCGCCCATTTATAGCTATAATAACCCGCAGCATATTCGCCAGCAAAAATATGTAAAAAGCTATTTTGCGAGCGGTTAAAGCTAGCAATTGGAATAACGCTAATTTTTTTTCGCACAGTATTTAATATCTTTTGCAATTGTTTTGGTTTTTTAGGATTAAATTCTAGGTGTAGGCGGAAATCAAAGAGGCCGAATTCAAGCTGACGTAGCATTTGCATAGCCGCTTGAAAGTTTTTGGCAAGTAGCAAATTTCGCAATATTTTTTCTGGCAATGCTTTTCCGGTTTGATAGTGTTTAGTTAATAGTTTTAATGCCGGATGTTGCCAGCACCAATTCTCCATGAATTGGCTTGGAAGTTCTACCGCATCCCAAGGTACGCCATGAAACCCTGAGGCATCAAGGTAATCTTGAGTTGATAACAAATGATGCAAACAATGCCCAAACTCATGAAATAGTGTGGTTACATCATTATGTGTTAATAATGCCGGTTGTTTTGCAAGAGGAGAATTAAAGTTGCAAACTAGGTAACAAAGTGGTGTAGCAGTTGCGCCGTTTTTTAAGCGGCGACGGCTGCGGCAAGCATCAGCCCATGCGCCGCTGCGTTTGTTAGTGCGAGCATATAAATCAAGATAAAGTTGACCACGTAATTTACTTTTTTGATCGTAGATAGCAAAAAATTTTACTTGTGGATCCCAAACATTATGGTTAATTTTTTCTTTGACAGTAATACCGTAGAGTCGTTTTGCAATTTCGAATAATCCGGTTAAGACTTGTGGTAGCGGAAAGTATGCGCGTAATTTTTCTTCAGAAATAGCAAATTTTTGTTCGCGTAATTTTTCGCTAAAATAAGCCAAATCCCAGGGGTAAAGTTTTTTTATAGCATAATTTTTTTTGGCAAAAGCCCGCAATTCAGCAAACTCATGTTTCGCATGCGTTAATGAGTAATGTGCCAGCTGATTGAGAAAATCCAATACTTGTTTTGGTTGTTTTGCCATTTTTGTCGCTAAAGAAAATTCAGTATAATTATTAAAACCAATTAGCTGAGCAAGTTGTTTTCGCAGCTTTAAAATTTCGGTAATAATTTTTGAATTATCCCATTTGTTTGGGTTTGGCCCGCATTTTGATGCCCGAGTAATATATGCCGTGTAAGTTTCACGCCGAATACGCCTTGAGTCGGCATATTGCATAATTGCTATGTAAGATGGAAATTGTAAGGTAAATACCCAACCAGATTTATGCAGCTTTTCTGCAGTATTTTTTGCCGCCATGCGCGCTTGTTCGGGAATGCCGGATAGTTCTGCTGCAGAGAGGGTAATAGTCCACGCGTTAGTTGCATCCAACACATTATTAGAAAATTTATTTCCAAGTTTTGCAAGTTTTTGGGTTAGATCTTTAAATTTTGCTTGTTTGTCTTGTGGCAGATCAATGCCGCTTAAGCGAAAATCACGCAAATGATCACGAATAATTTTTTGCTGTACTGGCAGTAATTTTTTATATTGCTGGCTTTTCGCTATTTCTTTAATTGCTAGATAAAGGCGCTTATTTTGAGCAAGCTCAGTATAGTAATTAGAAACAATTGGTAAACAACTTTCAAAAGCTTTACGCATTTGTGGGGAATTTTGCACCTGATTTAAATGATGCGCCGTATTCCAAACCCAGGTTAATTTTTCTTGTAAATCATCGAGCGGTGTAATTAAATTTTCCCAGGTGTAACCATAACCGCGTTCAAGCAGCTTAGCAAGTTCTTGCTTATTTTTGTTTATGATAGTAGTTACCGCAGGTTTTATGTGTGCGGGTTTAATTAATTTAAATTGAGGAAATTCGGAGTTTGCTAATAAAGGGTTTTTCATCATGATTCTCAGTTATTTTTCATTCATTTTTAATACTAGTCGCATACCATCTAAAACTAAGTCTGGTTCGAGATGGGTGAAAATATTTTCATGTTCAAATAAATGAGCAAACCCGCCAGTACCAATTGTAATTGGTTTTTCACCCGCAAATGCTTCTTTAGTCATTTGCGCAATGATTTCTTTAATTGCTCCAATGTGGCCAAAAAATAACCCCGCCTGGATACTTTCGGTGGTTGAGCGCCCAATAGCAGTTGTGGTTTTTGAGATTTCGACTGGGAAAAGTTTTGCGGCACTACTTTGTAGGGCAAGCATTGAGGTGCGAAGTCCTGGTAAAAATGCTGCGCCTAAATATTCTTTTTTGCTCGAAATTGCTTCAATTGTAGTTGCTGTGCCAAAATCGATGATAATAATATTTTTTTGTGGGTGGGTGTGTGTTGCTGCAATGGCGCCGGCAATTAAATCAGCTCCTGTTTCAAGTGGATTGCGATTGGTAAGCTTGATGCCAGTTTTTACCCCTGCTTGTAGCATAAACGGTTCGACATTAAAATATTTTTTGCAAGCAGCACGCAAAGAATAATCGATAGATGGCACTACTGAACAGAGTACAATTTTTTTGATTGTATTTGGCTCGATACCATTGTCGCGTAAAACACTTTTTAAAAATACTCCATATTGATCGGATGTTTCTCCAGAATTAGAATTATAGCGAAAATGTAGCTGCAGCTTATTTTCTAAGAAAACTCCACCGAAAATATGTGTGTTACCAATATCAAGACAAAGTATCATGTGTCGGTCCTCAAAATTAGTAGTATTATTCCAAATAAAATCATTGGGAGCGAAAGCAATTGTCCCATGGTTAACCAGTTGAACGCAATGAATCCAAGTTGTTGATCGGGAGCGCGAAAAAATTCTACACTAAAACGTATCACGCCATAGAGTAATAAAAATAACCCAGAAACTTTTCCTTTTGGTCGAGGCTTCATAGAGTAAACCCAAATAACAATAAACAATACAATTCCTTCGAGAAATGCTTCATAAAGTTGTGAGGGGTGCCGCGGCAAGTCGCCGCCATTCGGGAAAATCATACCCCAAGGTTGTGTGGTTATTCTACCAAGCAGTTCGCCGTTAATAAAATTTGCGACTCTGCCTAAAGCGAGACCAATTGGTGCTAGTGGGGCTGTAAAATCTATTAATTCAAGAAAAGATTTGTGAGTTTTTCTGGCAAAAAAACCTAAAGCAATTAGGACACCAATTAAGCCGCCGTGAAATGACATGCCACCTTGCCAAACTTTAAAGATAAACAGTGGGTCAGTGCGGAGGAAAGATAACCCATAAAATAGTATATAACCTATGCGTCCACCGAGAATTACCCCAATGGCGCAATAAAAAATAAAATCACTTGCTTGCTCAGAGGTCCAATTTAAATTGAAATTTTTAACCCTAACTTTTGCTAGCAGCCAGGCAATCAAAAACCCGGCTAAATACATCAGCCCATACCAATAAATTTTAATTGGTCCTATGCTTAGGGCAATTGGATTTAGCTGTGGATATGTAAGCATTAGCTGATTACCTCATAATTTATTTTTTAAGCATGGGCTCAAATTCTTTTAAAACTTTTTGATAAATTTCGCGTTTGAAATAGATAACCTGATCCAGTGGTTGCCAATAATCTACCCATTTCCAGGAAACAAATTCAGGTTTCGCGGTGCAGGTTAAGCAAATATTTTCTTCTTTTGAGGTGAGTTTTAATAAAAACCATTTTTGTTTTTGGCCAATGCAGAGTGGGCTTTGAAAGTAACGGCGCATATGGTGCGGTAGTCTGTAACGGAGCCAGCGTTTTGTAACCCCAATAATTTCTACATCGTTTTTGTTTAGACCAATTTCTTCGGTTAACTCGCGATACATAGTTTCGTAAATGGTTTCGTAGGGTAACATACCGCCTTGTGGGAATTGCCATGCGTCAGCACTACCAACACGTTTTCCCCAAAATAATTGTCCTTGATCATTAGAAAGAATAATTCCAATATTCAATCTAAAGCCGTCGCGATCAATCATTTGCTGTTTATGCTGTTTGCTATGTTTTTGTGACTGTGGTTTATGCATGTAAGTTCACTTTTATTTTTAAAGTTTTTTATAATTTTTCACTACAACGAAAGTCACTCATTATGCCAGGGATAAATGGGCTTATAGCACTTTCTGCAATTAAGTCATATTTAATAGCATTCCCGTTTATATCAAAAGTTAATTCATAGTGCTCTGCTGTTCCAGTTGAGCGTAAATTTGCTTTATCGAGCAATCTAAACCATGCCCAAGCGCCAGCTTGAGAAATTATATAATGCTGGTTGTTTTGACTAGCGAATTCTAGTGTTACCAAGCCTGGTTTTGGTCCCGGCCAGAGTAAATGATTGGCCTTTTTTTGTCCGGATAAAAGATAGAATTTTTGACCATCTAAATCTAAATTTAAACCCTTGGTGGTTGGAGTCATTGCTGCTGGAATTAAGGTAAACTTTGTGAGCAAAATTTTACTTTTGTTTGGATAAAACATTTTTTGAATTAGCGCACCGCGGATAAATATCTCCAGTGATTCTTGGGATAAATTTATTTTTTGGCCATCAATATCTTTCCAAACCCAATACATTTGCTCGTTATCTACAAATGGTTTTAAGTAGCTGGTAAAGAAGCTTTCGAGTACACCGTCTGGTCCAAAAAATTTATGGAATTCATCAAAAGAAATATCAGTTTTTGAATTTTTAAATATAGGATATTTATTATTAATTAGTTGCAGATACTGCGGATAAACATTGGCTATCCAAACAGCTTTTATATGGTTTTGTGATGCATCAAGTAGTGCAGCCAAATAATCGCTAGAGATGGCATGGAGCCAAGATTGTACAGGAGCAGGGGTATTGGCGCTTAAAGTTTCGAGTTTACGCAACGAATCATTTGGTAAGGTAGCATCTAAGTGATGGATAAGTATGTGAAATGCTGCTTGATTTGCATCAGGGCTATTGGTAATACTCGAAAGGCTTTTTGCTGCATCAGCTAATCCAAGTTGAATTGCACCAACATCAATTTTGCTCAACCAAGCCAACCTTGTGTTAATTGCAACAGTAAATTCAGCAGGTGCGGCATTAATAATAATATTTTTTTGCGCGAGTTTAAGTAGCTGCAAAAGTTCTGAATTTGGATTAGATAATGCATTAAGTAACTGTGCGGCTTGGTTTAAATTCTTTACCTCAGCAGGCGTTACTGCTTTTAGGGCTTGATCCCAGGCTATAGCATAATTTTCGTAGTAAAGTTTGCGCACCAGGTTGGTGAAGGTTGCAAGCTCAGCTGGTTTAAGCGCAGATTTTAAATTTTCACCCAAGACCCAGTCTTCTCGGTTTAAGTTGTAAGTAATATTGGGAATTTGTGTTTGGGTGATTTTGTTAAAATTTTCTATGGTGTAAAGTTTTGGAATCCGGATCTCAAAATCAGATATGATTTGATTATTGCGATCAGAATTAAATAATAAATTTTGCCCATCGTAATTATTTTCTAGCTGAATATAGGCAAGCTCTGCTAATGGCATATTTTTTAGAGAGTTACGCGTTAGATTGATAAGGCGTTGATCAGTATTAATCGCTATTCCTTTATGCAACACCCAATTTAAATCGGTTAAAAGTTTTAACTGTTTTTCTAGGGCATGTGGATACTTTATTTCAAAGTAATTACTGAACCAATCTTTTACAAAAACTGGATCAAGTTTTTTTGGATCAGCCAGCATTAAATATACTTTTAAAGTGCCGTAGAGCTTACGTGGAGATGCGCCAAACATTTCAATGCCAAGCTCAGACTCGAGAATTTGCTTTAAATTTTGCGCGAAATTTTTTGCATTAGCGGTTTGATAAAGTTGTTTGAATTGCGCGTTGAGTGGTTGAATTTGATCGAATCCATATTTTATCCATGGTTTGGTGGCAACGCGATCCAATTGTTCGGTAATTGTTTTTATTTTTACCGGGTTAATTAATTCTGCTCGATTAGTTAGTGCTGATTGAATCTGAGCAAACGTTCGGATATTTTCTTGATAACTGCGGAAGCAAAAATACCCGCCACCGATGAGGATTAAGCCGGCTAAAAATAGTCCAAAATAAAAGCTTGCATGAAGAGAATTTTTTTTATTCGGTGCGTTTTTTGGGAGTGGGGTAATAATTTTGCTAAAAAGCTGTTCTACAAAGAAGCTATGATTACTTTGTATTTCTGCTTGATATTGAGTTTTTTCTTGGAGCTGCAAATTGTTTGTGAGTAAAGGTTTTATAAGATCTACCGTTCTACCTTGCTGGATTGAGCTAACAAAATAAATTCCAGCGAGCTTGATATGCATTTGGTATGGTAATTTATGTATAAATTCTTCGATTGGATTTTGTAATTGCGCAAACTGCTCAGGGAAATTCGCAATTTTTGCCCGAACTGCATTCTGATTTTCTTGGTGTAAACGTTGAATTAATTGACCTGCGAGTAATTGCATGAGACCAGTATATTTTTCATTAAATAATTCTGGTGCATCGAAAGAATTGTTTTGTTTGATAAAGCTTATGCCAAAAGCTTGGGCGCGTTCTTTTGCATTAAGTTCACTGAAAAATTCGTTAAACCCAGCAATTTGGTCGCACTTTGAAAAAATCACATACAAAGGCAGATTTGGAAAATATTTGGCAATTTCGTGAATGCGGTCACGAACAGATAATGCTGTTTGTTGGAGCAAATTTTTATCATTTGCAAGATTTGGTAAATCTAACACTACAATGATGCCATTGAGCGGATCTTTGCCAAGATGCTTTTGTATTAGTTGCAAAAAACCTTGCCAAACATAGGTGTCGCGTGGTTTTTCAAATTCTGGTAAGGTTTGACTGCCCGCAGTATCTAAAAATACTGCGCTTGGAGAAAACCACCAGGTGCAATATTTGCTGGATGCTTGTTTTTTTAAAGGTTGTTTGTCGATATCAATTAAGTTTAAATTCGATTGCGCTAAAATTGTGGTTTTACCAGACTCAGCTGGCCCAAGGAGCAAATAGAGTGGAATGTAATTTTGACCGCGAAAGTAACTTTGGAGATTTTTTCTTAAAAATTTCCAGGCGCGTTTTATATCGTATCGAAGTACCTTTAATTCCTGCTCAGCTTGTTCAACTTCTTTGTTTTGCACAAGTTGGCGCAATTGATGTTTTTTAAACAGGTTAGAAATAAAACTCATATTGGCCTACCTGACTCGATAATTTGGTTGCTTTGCGCCGTAATAGCTTTAGCAAGCGGGTTTGTTAAACTTCGTAACTGCCAATTTAACCCAAGGTAAACAAGGCAAATAAGTGTAATTGAAAATAGTAAGGCGTTAAAAATCGTGCTCATCCAATGTGTTTTTGGTAAATTTGGTTGAGGGTTTTTTTGTTCTTGCATTAAGAGGCATTTATTGATTTCGCCGCGCTGTTTTAGAATGATATGATAAAGTTTATTAGAAAGATTTATTAACTCGTTAGCCCCGTGTTCTTCTTTAGCAAATTTACCCGTAAAGCCGTAATTTAATGTTAAATATAATAGCTCCAATAAGTCGAGATGAATTTTTGGATCTTCAAGAGTGCTATCTACTATCATAAAAAATCTTTCAGCGCCGCTTGTTTCTTGGTGAAAAAGTTGTAATAAGTTATTTTGTTGCCAATTGTTAGCAGCACCCCAAGGAGTTTTTGCAATGGTTTCATCGAGAAGGGCACACAGGGCAAAACGTGCAGCAAAAATAGTATTAGCGCGGTAACCAAAATTTTGAGCGCGGTGCATAAAGGCGCGAACTTCATGCGCTAAATCTGCAAAAAACTTTTTCCGATCAGCGGGAAAGTCAAATTCCGGAAGTTTTGCTGCTATTACAAATAATGGGGTTGCCGCGGTAATTAAAGGATTAACTCCCGCATTTGGGTTCAATATGCGCGAGCGATAATAACTCGTAGCGCCAGTGTTAATTACATCGGGGCTAGAATCATTTTTTATATTCAGTATGTTAGTTAAAAAATTTTCTGTATTCATTGCTTACAAGCTTTCAAAATCTTTAAATTCTATCATATTTAAAGCGCGTTATAAAATTTACAAAATAATTCTTGGTTTTTTAAAAAAGTTTTGGTTGATTATAACGCTTTGATTACAATAATAAAGTTATTTACAAGAAAAGACTAATCTAATTTATATTGCTTGAGTAGTTTTCGCAGGGTGCCGCGACTTATGCCAAGCGCGGTAGCGGCTTTGCTATTGTTATTGTTGGTGTATTTTAAAACAGCTTTTAATAGTGGTGGCTCAACTTCTGCCAGGACGAGTTTGTAGAGTTTTGTGGGTTTATGACCATCAAGGTGAGCAAAATAGCTTTCAATCGCTTCACGAATGCATTTATTTAGTGGCAGCATTGGTTTTTCAGTGGTCATTTTTTTCCAAACGTTTATTGCAATTGAATAAAAAAATTATACCACCCGAAATAATTTGCTCAATAATAAAAATATCGCATTTATACAGTTTAAATACTTGACAAAAAAAATTTTTGCAGCTGCGATTTATTTTAGTAGGTTGAGTCAAACATGAGCAAAAGCGAGTGCGGACCCAATTTCTTTTGCTTGGTATTACAATACGCTAGATTTTACAGAAAAGTTGTGGTACAAAAATATTGAAATTTCAATACGGAAAAATTATGACAAGTTTCGATACTACTAGCGGAAGGGAATCATTTATTATTGAGCAAATTATTTTTGAAAATATACTTTTTATTCTGAATTGGGGCATTGGATTTATTCTATTAATGTCATTTCAATTCAAAGGTATCCCGGTTGTTTCTTTTTTATATCTGATTTTATTGTTAACAGTGCAGGTGCTGTTAAAAAAACATAATTGCAGTTCTTGTTATTATTATGGCAAATGGTGCCATTTAGGCTGGGGTAAGATATCGCGAATTTTATTTGAACAAAATTCAGGGAACTTAAATATCGGAAAAAAGCTTTCTATTTCTTATATCTTGCAATTGCCGCTCATCACTTTGTTCGCAATTATTGCTGGTTTGATCTATGGCTATACTTTTTGGAGTGTTGGTTTATTAATAATTTTTATTTTAGTAAATATTTTGCAGGTCGTTTTAAGAAAACCAGTTTGCAAAACTTGCAAAATGCGCTTTACCTGCGCGGGTAGTGCTGCGAAAACCTGAATCTAATGTTGCTTTATTTTTGAGGGCCGGCGACGACAAGAGAAGGTGCAGCTGCAGCAGCTTTAGCTTCGGCGCTCGCTTTTTTAACTTCGTCGTGCTCCTCCGTGCTAAAATCTTCATCTTTTGTGCGTTTGTATAAAGTATCAAGTAGCTCACTGCCGCGTACTTCTGTAGTTTTACTTTTCACCCAAAAATAAAGTGGACTAAATATACCAGCAGTGAGCCATGTTAATACCAAAGTGGCTCCTCTTGCTATTGTTTTTAAAGTTGAAATGAACGACGAATCATTTTCTTTATCAAGAGTTTTAGAAATGTTTCGGTCTAAAGCTACTTTATTGTGGCACTTAAGTAGCTTGCCGCCAGCGCTTGGGATATTAGGATCAGTTAATATGCTATGAATAGATTTAGCAGCTAAGTATTTGTCTATGTCAAGCCGTAGGCTGTTATCTGTACTTTTATCATCACGGACTTGTTGAAGATTGTATTTGGGCAAATTGTTTTTGAATTCAGCAAAAGAATGTGGCTTTGGAATTTTTGCGGTAGGTTTACTTTCTTTGCTTTCTTTTACATCACCTCCTGCGTACGCAGGTTGCATAATAACTGGTGTGCTAGCACTTAAACCCATTGGTGCGGAAACAGGAACAGCAGGAAACATAGCGACACTTGAAACTATCGGTGCTTGTGCAACTTCAAAAACTGCTGGAACTTCATCCGGAAGAGCGGCATAAATTTTTTGCAAATAATATTCAAGACTTTGATTAATTTCATCCGTTGCGGTTTTTAAAATTTCATCCATTCTTTTTTTATGAAGAGCTATTTTTTCATCCTTTTTCTTTTCGAGTTGAGATATATAATCTAATACGCTATCCATTTCATCTCTTGCTTCTAAACCCCCAGAAACTATAACAACCGGATCTCGAGGGATTGGAGAATATTTAATTTGAGCAATAGAAACATTGATCGATGAGTCGGGGGACTGGTTGGCAACATACTCAAGAAATGCAAGCGATTGGGCTTGAGCTGGCAAACGATCAGTCGCTTGTTTGGGCAATTCTTTTTTTTCTTCTTTCCGTTCTTTTTCTTCTCTCTGTCTTTGTTCAGATAATTTTAAAAAATTTTCAATATTAATCTTAACGCCCGGATGGCTAAATAATAATATACTTTTTCCATCTCTGGGTAGTGGTATAGTGGCTAGCCCAACTTTTGCTTTTGCTTCGGCTTCTAGTTTGTATTCGGAAAATTGTCCGTCTTCAGTAACGGCTAAAAATGAAAAACTCCCATGATAATATATGCTTTGTCCATCAAAGGCGCATACATTAGAATTATCGCGGGGATTGTAACCGTGGATTGCTCTTGCAAGTCCGGCGGTGTTTTTATATACACCTTTCTCCAATAATCTTTGAAAATGAAATGTATTTTTCCTAGGTCTATAGGATTGTGCTGTAGCGCAACCAGTATCTGTACAATAATATATTGCCCCAGGTTCAGCTGCCTCAAACCTTGGAACGGAACATTCTGCGTTCATATCATTTTCAGCTTCACGGATGCTTTGCTTGTACGTTAGAGAATCGGCTGATATGGCAAGCACTGCTGATCTTGATTGCTCTGATACATCAAGGACGTATGATTGATCTGTTTGAGTTTTGCTTTCGAGTATAATAGAAAAGGTTGTTTTTAATACTCTGCAGTTATCATGAGGGCCATTTGCAGTTGACGGGTTGCAGGTGTAGGTGGCGTTTAGCTTTGAAGCAGCAGCTACTTTGCGCTCAACAACTTCGCTAGCATTCGTCCCAATCGGAGGAGAGGCTGTGCCATCGTCACCAATAGAAACACTTTTAAGGTCTTCTGCTACTACATTGGTATGTGCATAAGGGTCATATGCTCCTGATTGACAATCTTGTGTTTGAATGAACGAATTAAGGCTATCTAGATTTTGTGGAACAACAGATATGCCTTGACTCTGTTTCTGTTGTCCCTGTTCCTTTTCTGCTGGCGAAGATTCGGGCGGCGGAGTGCTCATAACTCACCTCTGTTATTTTTCTTAAAATTATATTGATTGGGGTTATGCATTTTTCTTATGTTAAATGCGCA
The DNA here is from genome assembly GCA_023480665.1 of Gammaproteobacteria bacterium. GTDB lineage: Bacteria > Pseudomonadota > Gammaproteobacteria > UBA9339 > UBA9339 > JAMCWR01. The sequence goes on along the minus strand of JAMCWR010000003.1, from coordinate 10,351 downwards.
AAAATTTATTCGTAAATTCGTAACATAATATGCTTTTTTGTGGCTTTGGTAAACTGCGAAAATAAAATTTACCAAAGTAATTAATATGTTAAGCGAAAACTAAGCTTGAGTAGGAGCAAATAAATTAATTCTGCGCGGAGTTTCTAAAAAAACGAGCAGATTTAGCTTCTGCCATACACATCTTCAAGCCGCACAATATCATCTTCACCGAGATAGTCACCAACTTGTACTTCAATAATTACGGCATCAGTATCGGTAAAATTTTCCATGCGGTGTTTAGTTGCAATTGGAATAAACACTCGATCATTAACTTGGTAAGTTTTTGCGGTGTCATTTATTGTAAATGTTGGATTGCCTTTAACTACAACCCAATGTTCAGCGCGTTTTGAATGTTTTTGTAAAGATAATCTCCCGCCTGGATTTACCGTAATAATTTTAATTTGGTAGTTATCTTTGAAAGCTACAGTTTGATATGTGCCCCATGGGCGTTGATAAATTTCGCCGATATTATTTTTTTGCATAATGCCCCTTAACTTATACATGCAGCAATTTGCATGCCGCATGTATTTCATATTTTTTGTTTTTTATTTATTTTACGTTTTTAAGTTCCGCCTCTGCTAAAGCAATTGCGCCACAAATCCCAGATTGTTCACCAAGGCCTGGTTCAACAATATATTCATCGATTTTTGCAAGTATTTTTTCGGATTTGATATAGCCATTTAATAGTGCCACAACTTTTTGCCTAATCATGGGGAAAATTTCTTTGCGCCTAGTTACGCCGCCGCCAAGAATAATTTTTTGCGGTGATAAAGTCATGACGTAGTTTGCGAATGCTAATGCGATGTATTCGGCTTCTAAATCCCATGCTGGATGATTTGCAGGTAAATCAGTGGCTGATTTTACGTTCCAGCGTTTTTGCATTGCTGGGCCATTTGCTAACCCTTCAAAACAATCACCATGGAAAGGGCAGGTGCCGGCAAAATTATCTTTTGCTTTATCATGGGGAATAAAAATATGTCCCATTTCTGGATGAATCAAGCCATGCATTAATTTACCTGAGACCATACCGCCAGCGCCAATCCCGGTGCCAATAGTAACATAGATAAATGTATCTAAGCCTTTGGCCGCCCCAAAGCGATACTCACCCATGGCAGCACCATTGACGTCAGTGTCCCAACCAAGCGGCATGTTTTTAAATGCTTTGCGCATTATTCCTAAGAAGTCGCATTGACCCCAACCTGGCTTTGGTGGGGTAGTGATATAACCGTAAAATGGCGAATTACGATCAAGCTCAATTGGCCCAAAGGATGCCACACCAATTCCAGCAAGCGGTTCTGCATCATGTGCAGCTTGAAAAAATTTGATTACTTGAGGTAGCGTTTCGTTTGGTGTAGTTGTTGGGATAACAATTCTATTTTTAATATTGCCCGTGCTATCGCCAATTGCACATACAAACTTTGAACCGCCTGCTTCAATACCGCCGAATAATTGCATGGATATTCTCCTGATTGTAATTAGTTAATAATTTTATTTTTTTATATATCTTTAGTGTATTCTTATATATTAATTGATGAACTATAGCCGAGAACAATTACTGCGGCCACCAAGAAAATTAAGCCGAATTTCATCACCTTCTTTGGTTTTTCGCCACAGCCTTCCCATTCGTTATGTTTCCAACCCCAGAAACTGGAAGAAAGAATAATGAGTACCATAAACAATGGCCAGCCAATGATTGGCCCAAGCGCGCCAATTATTTGAGAAGCTTTGCTGTAAAAGAGTAGCGAACCGTACCAAAAAATACCCATAATCAATGCGAAAAATATATATTTGCCAGAACAGCTTTGGGCATAAAATGAAAATGAGCGATTTTTAAAGTGCAGATATAACATATAAAGAAAATATGGTATGAAACCGCAAAGTAGATAACCTGGCCAAATAATATTTGCTGCCGCAAATTGGTTGGCGCCCATGCCAGTGGCAAGATCATGCATGCTGTAAGTATAAGAGAAAATAAAATTTTGACTTGCGGATGAAAGCCCAGCAAACGCTGCAAGGATTACGCCAAGCATGTGTTTGGTTTTTACTGGGACTTCACTACCAATGTCCCTGTTTTTTTCGCGATCGCGCAAAATCCCAGCTTGGTTTGAAATAACTAAACCAATAATTGCTAAAATTGTGCCAGCCAAAGTTACTATACCAAAAGGTGTAGCAATTTTTTCAGGATGCTGAATTATAAGTGGTAGCGCAAAACCTAAGCCAATGCCTAAACCTAAATTAATTACGAAGGCTAGGCCGATACCAATCATGTCGATTGCTAGCGCAAAAAACATTTGGCCAACACCAAAAAGGAACCCGCCGAAAATAATAACTAAAATTAATTTCATGGGGGTGGCTAAATAAATTTGCAGAATTTGTGGAGCAAGAAACCACATTACTAACCAAGGTAAAATGATAAAAGCCCAAAGCGCATAATTTATCCAGACATTTTCAAAGCGCCATTTAGTCATATGTTTTGAAGGTAGAGCAAACGAGCCGTTGATGATGCCGCCAAAGAGCATTAAGATGAGTGCTGCAGCTATGTTCATAAAATCCTCATTTTTTAGTGATTGTTTTTAAAACACCCTTGAAAATTTAATTTCACAAATAGGAATAGGACAAATTTTTTGTAGCCATAATTTAGCAATTTTTTGCGCAATATGCGAGCGTTTTTATTGTAGGGGTCAAGTTGATTAAGTGTTGCGTACGCAAAGTTAAGGAGGCTTTGACTATAGCTTATAGCCGTTACCATATAGTTTCAGACAAGGCGCACGCGCAGACGAGCAGCGGAGCATATGCTTGAATATGTGAGCAGCGAGTCAAGCGTGCAACGCAGTATGAAGCTATAGGGTAACGGCTATAGACTTGACCGCGACTTATCTTAGCTGTTATTATTGTTAATCTATGAGTAATGCAATGCCAAAAAATTTAATTTTAAATTTAATTACGACATCTCTCGTAAGCGTTGCGCACACGTTTTCTTATCTCTTCTGGCGTAAGCCATAATCAACCATCCTTAATTTAATTCATAAATTTTTTGCAATTGGCTTTGTTTTTTCTTTATTTGTATCAAAAAATGCCGTCAGCAAAAATATTATGAATTCTTAAAAAAAATCAGATTATGTCAAATTACGCTAGGAGAATTTTATGCAAAACTTATCTAAATTTAAAAAAATACTTGGTTGCGTTTTTATCGGATTAATATTTGGATTGTTAATTGGCTGCAGTGATCACAAGGATTATAAACGCATCGCTATTATCATCCCCATGGAACACGAAGCATTTCATGAAATGATTGCTGGGTTTGAAAATACTTTACGCAAAAATTATTCAAGAGAAATTAAGTTTAAAGTTTTTAATGCGCAAGGCGATATTAATCTTGAGCGAGCAATTATTGCTGAAGCGCGTGATGAAAAATATGATCTGCTAGTACCAATTTCTACCGCTACCTCTGAGATGACTATGGCGCTTGTGAAGAAAATACCGATAGTAGCTCTTGCAGCAGAAATTTCTGCGCAAGATCGTGCTAGAAATGTGGCTATTGTTGATGATGAAATTAATAAAGCGCAGATTCTTGATTTTATTCGCGCAGCAAATCCAGGCTTAAAAAATCTTACTTTGGTGCATAGTACCGCAGATAAGATTTTTACCGAAGTAGCTGAGGTGAAAAAAGCTGCGCTAAAATCAGGTATTAATTTACATGAAATGTTGGTGCAAAATCTTACCGATCTTTATGGCGCAGCAAATGCTATTTCTACTGATACTCAAGCGATTTATATCTTAAAGGATAGTTTAATTGCAAGTGGTATTGATACCTTGATTCAGGTTGCAAACTTGCGGCATATTGCATTAATCACCTCTGATGATGGTACGGTAAAACATGGTGCAAGTTATGCTTTAGGTGTCTCTGAAAATCAAATTGGCGAGGAAGGCGCTAAACTTGCGGCAAAAATTTTGTGCGGTGCTGAAGTTGCGGGGCTTGCGATTGTTAAACTAACTCTTCCTACTGTATTTATTAATTCTACAGCGTTTTCCAAACAAGCTGTAGCATTTGCTGCAGTGAAACAGGCGGCAGAAAAATTGCATTATCCATTAAAAAATACAGGTGGAAAATGATTACGTTATTTAGTGCGGTAATTACCCAGCTTTTGACGTTTATGCCGCTTGCGCTTGCAATTTATATAAGCTTTGTAGTGTTAAATGCTACCGATATGACATTAGACAGCAGCTTCGTAGTTGGAGCTGCTGTTTTTGCCAGGTTAATTTCTTTGCAAGTCTCGCCAATTTTAGCGGCAATTTCCGCAATTTTTGCTGGAGCAATTGCCGGCATTGGGGTGGCGATTATTCAAAGCAAACAAAAAATTGATTCATTACTTGCCGGAGTGTTGGCTACATTTATTTTGGCAAGTGGCAATTTATTAATCATGGGCAAACCAAATATTAGCTTATTAACAAAAACTACTTTGGTTTCGCAAAGCTTTAGCCACAGCGAATTTTTTGGTTGGATTACAGTTGCATGTTATAGCGGATTTTTCTGTTTATTAGTATGTCTCTTGCTGCAATCAAGAATTGGCTTAATTTTGCGTGGATTTGGAGATAATCCCGCGTTATTGCAACGCCTTGGGAAAAATATTGAAAATTATCGCCTGCTGGGTTTTGCAGTTACCAATGGTTTAGCTGCAGTTGCAGGTTGTTTAACTGCACAAACTGTTGGTTATGCAGATATTGGCATGGGTTTTGGCGTTACTTTGACAGCGCTTGGTATGGTGATTCTTGGCAAACAAATTATTTCACGGCAAAAATTTTTTGTGATGAGTGAATTTGCCGCCTGCTTTTTGGGCGTAGTTTTGTATTTTTTTGCGATGAATTTATTGCTGAGATTAAGCGTTAATCCAATTTATTTAAAGATGTTGCTTGGCATAGCGCTGGTTATGTTTTTACGTGCAGCAAAATTTAATTTGCGGAGGGCGTAATTATGACTATGTCATCAAAAATACTTGTACTAAAAAATTTAAACTTAAAAATCCCCGGGATAACAAAACCAATATTAGACGGCATTAATTATGAGGTGCATGTTGGGGATTTTGTAATTTTGCTTGGTAGTAATGGTTCTGGGAAAAGTTCGTTGTTAAAAGCTATCGATCGACGCTACCAAATTTTTACTTCAGGCGAGATTAGCTTAGCTGGAAAGAAGCTGCGTAATTATAAAACCGCGGATTTTTGCCGCAGAGTTATTACGATTACCCAAAATTGTTTAGAATCTTTATTTCCAAATTTAACAGTTTTAGAAAATTGTGTATTAGCGCGGCAACGTTTTGAAAATAAAATTTTTCAGCTTAAAATTAATCACAACATGCAGCACTATTTCAAAGAATATTTATCTCGCTATAACCAAAACTTAAGCGATAAGCTAGAGGTGCGGGTTGCAAAACTTTCTGGTGGCGAACAACAAGCCTTGGTGCTCGCATTAAGTATTTTAGCAAAACCGCAGTTGTTGTTGCTTGATGAACATACGAGTGCGCTTGATCCTGCTGCAGCAAACCGTTTGATGCAAATTACAGCGACCGCAGTTTTGGAAAATAAAATTACCTGTTTACTTTCGACGCATGATTTAGATATTGCGATCAAGTATGGCAATCGGATTTTAGCTTTAAAACAGGGGAAAATTAGGCACAAGATTGAGGCACTTGCCAAAGAGAATATCTCGCCATCAGAATTATTGCGCGATTGTTATTAGCAGAGAAAGTAGAGCGCTGCTCTTGCTTTACCTTGTCAACTTATATTGCCCACCCCGGCAAAAAGCAGATACGCTCTTTTTCATCGTATCGATAATCACCCATATACACATAAAATCCAATTTTAGCTTTCGGTTCATCTTGCAAAAATCGCTGCAAGTTTTTTAGTTTTCTAGGGGCTACCTTTTCTGAGTAAGTTACTTCGAATGGATAAATATTGGGCTTTTTTTCAACCACAAAATCGATCTCGATTCCGGCGCTGGTGCGCCAGTAGTAAATTTGATTAAACTCAACGTCTCGATCTAGGCAAATTAATAATTCATTTAAAAACCAGTTTTCGAAGCGATGACCAATCAAGCCAGTTTTTTCTAGGATTTCTAGATCACTTAGCCTTGTTAAATAACTAATTAATCCATTATTTAACAGGTATCTTTTGGGGCTTTTAGCGATCCGCTTCAGTGAACTACCAATAAATGCAGAAATTTCTCGATACATTAAGGTTGCGCTCAAATATCCGCGATATTTATTTAGGGTTTCGCGATGGCAGCCTAAAGCATCAATTATTTTTTGGTCCTGGCGAACCGAGCCAGTTTGTTCCGCGGCAATTTCCATAAATTTTTTATATAAATCTAAATTTTCTATGGTTGGGATGGATCGAACATCTTTTTCTAAATAGGTTTGTAGATAATTCCCTAAATATCTTTTGCGGTCATTATCATTATCCATTTCTAAAACTTCTGGCAATCCGCCGTATATCAATTGAGTTTTTATTGCTTCGATTGCAATTTTGCGCAAAGGCGCGAGCGATTGAATCTTTTCTTCTAAGATTTGCGGATTAAACTCACCACACACTAAAGATAAAGTTAATTCGGTGATTGTATTTTTTTGATATGCCAGGGCCAAAGTTTCTCTTAGACCAAATTCACGTAGATAAAAGAGTTCGACGCGCCCAGCTAAAGTTTCAGCGCTGAGTTGATGCAAATGGAGATAACCGGAGCCAGTTAAAATAATTTTTATAACATCCTGGCCCTTAAACTCATCGTATAACATTTTTACTTGATCAAATAACTCTGGGCATTTTTGCGCTTCGTCGATAATTACCCAAATTTTTTGCGCAATGCCAATTTTTAATTCCGCTGACTCTTCAATAGCTTTTTGCAATTTTCCTGAGATAACCGACTCTCGCTCCGCAAGACTGTCCATGTTTAGATTGACCCAAATTCGATCACTATGCTGCTTCATGTATTCTTTAATCAAGAATGACTTCCCAACTCGGCGCGAACCAAGCACTGTCGTAACAAATTTACCCTCGATGGATTGAAAAATAACATCCTGATTTATTCGTGAAATAAACATGTTTTTGCTCCATGTTAGCATTAAAATTACATGCAATTTTAACATATTGATGTAAAAATTACATGTATTTCTAATACACATAAATAAACAATAATCCATTTTTATTTATTAAGATGCTTTTATAAGAAATTGTGAGTAAGATTATCGAATTAGAGTTATTTTTACATTTGATATAAATTTTTACCCAAATTTTACATAACATTTTGATTATATTAATAATTTTGCTTTAAAAAGCAACAGAAAAACATGTAAAAAAATTTTCGTTTAAAATCAAAAGGTTAAAATTTCAAGAAATTTTTTTTGATATAATCGATTGATTTTAAAAGAAATTTTTTAAAATGCACATCAATAGTGCAGCGCCCCTAGTTTGGGTGCTATAATCACGATCATTAAAAAGTAATTATCACAAAAGATTTTGGAGCCAAAAATGAAAATATTTTCGAACAGCATTCATGCTGGGTTTCTTGCAGATGCGCATGGTCATCGCGGCAAACAATTTTCAAAAGATCAAAAACCAAATCGCTCTTTTCATATTGCTTGGCAAGATGCGCCAGAATCTACAGCATCATTGGCATTGGTTTTTATTGATCATGATGCAATTCCGGTGAGCAACTTTTCTTGGATTCATTGGACTGTTGCAAATATTGACCCAAAATTGCAGGAGCTTCCGGAAAATGCTAGCGTTGAAATGTCATTGCTTGAAGGCGTAACAAGTTGGTATTCATTTCTTTTGCCCGAAGGAAAGCGTTTAAGCAAAGAAGCAGCGACAGGATATGGTGGCTCTGCACCCCCAGATAAACCACATCGCTACACTATTGAAATGTACGCGCTAGATACAGAATTAAATTTGACGCGCGGATTTTATTTAAACGAATTAATGAAGGCAATGGAAGGTCACATTTTAGAAAAGGCAGTATTACACGCGATTTATAACACTAAATAGCAGGAGTTTTTATGCAAAACAAAAAAAGATTTTTTCATACACTTTTATTATGTACGGCAGTATTTTTAACTTGCCAAGCAGGGGTCGCTGCTACCAAAACTAGTGTCGTAGTTTATAAACCAAGTTTAACAAGTTTAGCCACCGCGAAACCTCAAGCAGGGGATTGCTGGACTAACTCGATTGCCGCATCTTCGCGAGCAGACGCTTGGCGTTGCATGATTGACAATACTATTTATGACCCTTGTTTTAGCACTGCCAAACCTGATATTGTCGTTTGCGATGCGGATCCTGCAAATAATAAACCCGGGATTTTGGTTAAATCAAAAACGCCACTTGTAAAGCCAAAATCAGTTGAGAAACCTGCGCTAGCTAGCGCCTGGATGTTAAAACTTGCTGATGGCAGCGTTTGTACGCCTTTTACAGGTACTATGCCTATTATCCCAGAAAAAGATAATGTGAAGGCAGTGCAGTACGGTTGTTCTGATTCAAAACAATGCGATTCTAAGCTTGGTTGTGAAAATTTAACCGGTCTTTTGGCCGATTCAATTAAACCTGGCGCGACTTGGATGGCGAAGAAAATTTATTACTCATCTGGCAAAGCAATAAAAATTCTTAAAATTCAAGATGTTAAGATAATAAAGGTTTGGCAGTAAAATTTATCGTATTAAGCTTGCTAAGCGCAAGTAGTTTTTGTAAAATTCGCGGTTCATTTAACAGGTTATCTGTATTTTACCTGTTATCGCATGTATGATGAGAAAGAACTATTTTAAAGATATTTAAAGATATTTTGGAGTGAAGTTATGTATGCAGTTATCGCCAGTGGCGGAAAGCAATATAAAGTTTCAGAAGGCGAAGTTCTGAAGTTAGAAAAACTTACGGAAGTTTTAGGTGCAGAAGTTAATTTTGATCAAGTACTAATGGTAGCTGATGGCGAAAACGTAAAGATTGGCACGCCATATGTAAAAGGTGCAACAGTTTCTGGCGAGATAGTCGAACATGGCCGCGGTGAAAAAATTGATATTATTAAATTTCGTCGTCGTAAACATTTTTTAAAGCACACAGGCCATCGTCAAGATTTTACTGCAGTAAAAATAAAGGCAATAAAACATTAAAGAATTAAATAAATTGAATTAAATTGATTGAAGCAAAGCGAGTGAGCTTCATGTTTATGCGGAGTTAATATGGCACATAAAAAAGCAGGCGGTAGCACTAGAAACGGACGAGACTCTAACCCAAAGATGTTGGGTGTAAAGTGTTTTGGTGGGCAAACAGTTAAATCAGGAAATATTATTGTGCGGCAACGTGGCACAAGATTTCATCCTGGCAAAAATGTTGGCTTAGGTCGTGATCATACGATATTTGCCCTGATTGATGGCAATGTAAATTTTACTATGCGCGGGCACAAACAACGTTATTTTGTAAGCGTGAATCCAGCCGCAGCAAATTAAGCGCATAATAAATTCATTTTTTATCGCATAAAAAACCCGCCATGTGTGGGTTTTTTATTTTTGGTTTTTAGATTCTCTTTTTAGAATGTGTGGACTTTGCGATTATTTTGCAATAATACAAAAAATAAGCACCGAGCACGCAAATAGGATTTGCCGGTGTGCGCAGCGAAAATAAAGCGCTAGGTGAGAGGGACGAGCCCGAGCCATTTCGCGGAGCATACTGGCAAAGCCTTGCGTGCGGGGTTTGTTAAGCCACAAATTTTGACATTGAGCCGGTTTTTATTTAGCAGTTATGAAATTGTGAATTGCGAGAAAGCAAGAAGGTTATTATGAAATTTGTCGATGAAGCAAAGATTCAGATAAGAGCTGGTAATGGTGGCGATGGTGCCTTAAGTTTCCGTCGGGAAAAATTTATTCCACTTGGCGGACCAGATGGTGGCGATGGTGGTGATGGCGGTAGCATATTTTTAGTAGCAGATAACAACTTAAATACTTTGGTTGATTTTCGCTTTAAAAGAATCTTTGAAGCTGAAAATGGTGAAAAAGGTATGGGTAGTCAATGCACAGGTAAGCAGGGCAGGGATTTAACTATTAAGGTCCCAGTTGGAACTCTTATCTATGATGCAGATACGAGCGAGTTGATTGGAGATCTGGTGCTCCATGGGCAAACGCTTTTAGTGGCAAAAGGCGGTCGGCATGGGCTTGGGAATGAACATTTTAAAAGCAGCACCAACCGGTCACCGCGTCGCATTACAAAAGGCGAACCAGGAGAAAAACGTAACCTACATTTAGAATTAAAATTATTGGCTGATGTAGGTTACGTTTTTCTCCTT
>JAMCWR010000029.1 GCA_023480665.1 Gammaproteobacteria bacterium | reverse complement strand
ACAAGTTTATCAATCAACAAATCGCAGAGGCTAAAGTGCATGCTCCAGGTTCTGAAGTTTATGCTAGTGCTCAATCTGAAGATATGTATAAAACGGTAGATTTGTTGATTGATAAACTTGTGGGACAACTAGATAAACACAAGGGCAAGCGCGAAAGTAAAACGAGATCTTAAGTATTTGAAACAAAAATGGTGGGGTCAGGTCTTGCATTTAGCATTGAACATGCAAGATAACAAGATTGAAGGCGTGTAGATGCTAAATGCAAGACCTGACCCCACCATTTCTAGATGTCTTGACCTATTAGGCAAGAACTTATTTTTAACCAATTTTTAAAATATTTTTACTGGACTTGATCATGCAACAGGTACCATTGATTATAGGCAACGGGCGGCTTGCTCGTCATCTACAATATTATTTTTCTTTATTACACCTGCCTTTTGTTTCTTGGCATCGCGATCAACCTTTAATGTTACTTTATGAAAAAGTTGATTGTGTTAGCACTATTTTAATATTAATAAACGACGATGCGATTGAACCTTTTGCCAAACAATATTTATCTACAACCAAAGCTAAATTAATTCATTGTTCAGGAAGCTTTTTTAGTAATAAAATTTTTGGCGCTCATCCGTTGATGACTTTTGGTAAAGATTTATATTCTGAAGCAACCTATCGTAGTATTCCTTTTATTGTTGATGAAAATGCGCCGTCTTGGGAAGAGCTTTTTCCTGATTTGCCAAATATGCATTTTAGGCTTAATCCTGCTAACAAAGCCAAATATCATGCTCTTTGTGTTTTAAGTGGTAATTTTAGCTGTTTACTTTGGCAAAAGTTGTTTCATGCTTTAGAAAAGGAGTTACATCTACCAGCTAAGATTGCTTATCCTTTTTTTTGGCGCCAAATGCAAAATTTACTTGATAATCCGAGTACTGCTCTTACTGGACCAGTATCACGTCAAGATGTAACCACTATCAATAAAAATTTAGCCGCATTGGTTGGTGATCCTTTTTATCAAGTTTACCAAAGTTTTATTAATTGTTATCAAAAGCTCGAAGGTAATTTATGAGTACTGTTTTAGATTTTATAGCGAAGAAAAATAGTCAGCAAAAAATTACTATGCTTACTTGTTATGATTATATGTCCGCAAGTTTACTCGCAAAAACTGAGATTGATTGTTTATTAGTAGGTGATAGTTTGGCTATGGTTGTGTATGGGTTACCAAACACAATTGGGGCTACAGTTGAGATGATGGTTCAACATACTCAAGCTGTGGCAAGAGGCGCGCCAAATAAATTCATTGTTACTGATTTACCATTCCTAAGCTATCGTAAATTATTGAGCGAAAGTGTCACAGTTGCACAAAAAATCATGCAAGCCGGAGCGTGCGCAGTCAAACTCGAAGGCGCTGCTGGTAACCTTGAGCTTATTTCTCATTTGACGCAATCGGGTATCCCGGTAATGGGACATCTAGGATTAACTCCACAATTATTTCATGCATTAGGTGGTTACGTTATTCAAGGCAAAACAAAAACCGCACAGCAAAAGCTTGTGACTGAGAGCCAAGCTCTAGCGGCAGCTGGTGCGTTTGCAATAATTCTCGAATGTATTCCAAGTACACTTGCAAAAATGATTAGCAAAAAATTAACTATTCCAACTATTGGTATTGGTGCAGGAAAATATACTGATGGACAAGTGCTAGTGCTGCATGATCTTTTAGGTATGAATCCTGATTTTAAACCAAAATTTGTCAAAACTTTTTTAAGCTCAAGCAAATTGATTGAGCAAAGTGTAGCTGAATTTATTTTTGCAGTACAAAGAGGAGAATTTCCGTCTCATGAACATAGTTACTGATATTAATTCTTGGGTGCAATTTAGAAAGTCCGTTCAGAATAAAACCATTGGCTTTATTCCAACGATGGGCAATTTACATGCCGGACATTTAAGTTTATGTCGTCGTGCCAGAGGTAAAAATGACATTACAGTTGTAAGCATTTTTATAAACCCCTACCAATTTGATCAAGCAGAAGATTTTAAACAGTACCAATTGGCACAAGATCTTACTCAAGATCAAACTTTGCTTGAGAGTGCAGGTATTGATGTTCTATTTTTGCCAACTGCTGAGATGTTATATCAAGATAATTACGAGTTTCAAATTATAGAAACGGCAGAAAGTACAATTTTAGAAGGAGCACACAGGCCCGGGCATTTTACTGGTGTGCTTACCATAGTGCTAAAATTATGTAACCTTATTATGCCAACTCGCGCTTATTTTGGAGAAAAAGATTATCAACAATATTTGTTAGTTAAAAAGATGGTGCAGGCACTATTTTTACCAATTGAAATTATTGCATGTAAGACTGTGCGTGACTCTGATGGTTTAGCTTATAGTTCAAGAAATACACGACTTACATTAGAAGAACGAAAACAAGCAGCTCTTTTTGCCGAAATTCTTCGTTCAGGTCAAAATGCATTACAAGTAGAGAAAATCTTATTACAGTTAGGATTTGCAGTGGAGTATGTGGCTGATTGTTGGGGAAGAAGGCTTGCTGCTATAAAACTTGGTAATGTTAGGCTAATTGATAATATTGAAATCAAGTGAGAAAGAAATGCAAATAACCGTATTAAAATCAAAAATTGCTTACGCGAAGCTAACGCAAAAAGATCTATTTTATGTTGGATCCATAACGATTGATGAAGAAATTATGGAACAAGCTAATTTACGCGAGAATGAACAGGTTCAAGTAGTGAATTTAAACAATGGTAACAGGCTAGAAACTTATGTAATTAAAGGCAAACGCGGTAGCAAAGTATTTGGTTTAAATGGACCTGCTGCGCGCTTGGGTGAAATTGGCGACTATATTTTTATTATTTCGTATGCGCTAATTGATATTAAAGAACAGCTCGAGCCGGTTATTATAGATTTAAAGCATAGTTTCTCATCTAATGAGTTTGTTCCTTGAGTCGATTAACTTCAGCAGTAGATAATTTGGTTAATTTAGCTACCTGGTCAAGAGTAAAATTTTGCTTGAACAATTCAGCAATAACAGAGCGAAGAGCCTCTTGTTTGCTTTTTTGCTCGCCTTCTTGTCTACCTCTTTGCATATACAATTCTGCTAAAGTCATAACTTGCTCCTCATCAACTTTGGTTAAACCAGTTTGGATAATTTTGTATGGTACCTAGTTTGTGTTGCGTAGGGACGGGTTTGTGTATGAAGTATAGAGGTTTAATAGAATCTAAATTCGTAAAAGTCATCTGCAGTTTATTAAATTCTGCAGAAACCTGCCCACTAGATTTGTGCCGCTACACGGGCGGGTTTCAGATGGCATTCATAAAATCGCGGTAGCATTTGCGAATCTAGATTCTATTTGGCCGCAGTATTTCCAACACAAACCCGCCCCTACATTTACATGGAGCGAAAAAACCGATCGTGTGGTGACAGATGATTATTCATGCAGCAATTCTGCATCAATAATCATTAAGCGCAATACAGGGAAAAACACTGGGGGGCATCGACTATAAGGAAATAGGCCCGAACGGTTTTAGCTAAATTAGCACTCTGCTGCAGTTATCGCTAGGCCACCAAGAGAGGTTTCTTTATAACGAGCTTGCATGTCTTTGCCGGTTTGTAACATTGTTAGCATGATATCATCCAGAGTAATTCTATGTTCTCCGCCTTCAATCAATGCAAGATTTGCTGCATTTACTGCTTTAATTGCTCCCATTGCATTACGTTCAATACATGGAATTTGCACCAGACCAAAGATCGGGTCGCAAGTAAGGCCTAGATTGTGTTCCATGGCAATTTCTGCAGCTTTTTCAATTTGTTTATTAGTGCCGCCAAATGCAGCAACTAATGCGCCAGCTGCCATCGAACAGGCAACGCCCACTTCACCTTGGCAACCAACTTCCGCACCAGAAATTGAAGCGTTAGTTTTATATAAAATTGCAATTGCACCAGCGGTGAGTAAAAAATCAATTATATTATCATCAGTAACTTTAACGTTGGTACAGGTTTTGTAATATTCAAGCACGGCTGGAATAACTCCAGCGGCGCCATTAGTTGGTGCTGTAATTACTCTACCACCAACTGAATTTTCTTCAGCAGTAGCTAAAGCATAAGCATTAATAATATCCATGATTTTAGTACATGGTGGCAATGTATTGTCTGGCGCATTAACTTTATCATATAAAGCTTTAGCGCGGCGTTTTAATTTGAGTTGTCCTTCAAGGATGCCATCAGTTGCTAAGCCTTTTTTTATAGTACTTTCCATAATTGCTGCGATGTTTAATAGTTTATCGCGGATCTCATTCTCAGTGTGCCAAGAAAGCTCATTAGCAAAAATAACATCTTTAATTTTCAGATTATGTTCATTACAAATTTGCCACAGATCTTTTGCTGTAGTGAAAGGATAGGGAACAGGGAGATTTTTTTGCGCAGCTTCATCTCCTTCTTTAACAATGAAACCACCACCAACGGAATAATAAACTTGAGTTAGAATTATTTGCGCATTTTGATTTAGCGCTGTAAAACGCAAGCCATTAGTATGGAAAGGCAAAGTTTCATTTAAATGCCAATGCAAATCTTCATCTGGAGCAAAATCGATAGTGTGTTGTTTGAGTAAATTTAATTTTTTTAGATTCTCAATTTGTTTAACACGGCTTTTGCTATTTTCTGGATCAACAGTAGCAGGCTCTTCACCTTCAAGACCTAGAAAAATAGCGCCATCGGTTTTATGCCCTCTACCAGTTAACGCAAGTGAACCATAAAGATCGATAGTGATTTTATGTATTGAAGTAAGTTTATGCTGTTCCAGTAGCTCTTGACAAAATGCAAAAGCAGCACGCATTGGACCAGCGGTATGCGAACTAGATGGACCGATACTAATAGAAAATATGTCAAAAATGCTAATCATATATGCAAATACCGATAGTGATATTTAGGTATTATACTAAACAAATCGTTTCTATTGGAATAGGCACGAAGAAAATATTTATTAAAAGTAATCAGTAATTGTGTTAATCTAGATTGGGGTAAATAAAATTTTGTTTACTAAATGGAGGTTATTTAATATGAGCAAATTAAAAACTGTTAATATTAAAAAGAAATCTGGATTTCCTGAGAAACTATTGAGGAAGTGGCTTATTGGGCGAATTGCATGGAATCATACTGATTGGTTAGAACTTCTTGATGAGTTACGCGACAAAGGCTATGCAGCTTTTGCTGACGTTGAAGAAGGTAGAACTGAAATTGGACAGTTCCTCGAAGCTGAAAGAGAAAGAATATAAAAATTTTTCACATAATTAAAGATTTATTCCCATTACATAGCAAAAGCGTTGGTTCTTTTTGCTTCTTGTTTTGACTCGTTATCAGCACTAGCCATGCACACCATTTCGATTCCAGGCTCAAGATTGGGCGCGCTTATTTGTGCACAAGGATAATTCGATAAAATAGAACAAATCGCACGAACTTGTAGTGTTGCGCGCAAAGCCTTAAATTCTTTGCTCTCTAAAAGATCAAGCTTAATTAGAAATGTAGCAATATGATCTTTTATTGTTTCATCTGGATCATTTAAATCTTTCAGAACCAGCGTTAAAAAAATATCTGGATTGTCGCGTAGCACACCTATTATCTCATCAGCCTTATCGTTTACTATACCTAAGTAATAGCGTGCAGCTATACTTTTATTCTCTGCTAAACTAACATTTCTCTCTATTGCTGCATCGACGCTACAACCGCCAAAGCCATTCTTTCCTGCTAGAATATAGCAGTTACGAAAATATCTGCTCGATTCATCAAAGCGGCGCTGTTGTTGTCTAATATAGCCTATATTCCATATGCACTTTGGATTTTTTCCAAGCTCAAAAGCTTTTTGCATACACCTTTCTGCTTCTATAAGATTAGCGTTACTTCTTGGCTCACCTAAAAAATAATGTCCAAGACTAGACCAGCCTAAAGGTGAATCTTGCTCTGTAAGAAAAGCATATTGTTCGGCACCTAATTGTTTACAATCAGCATTTTTAGATTCACAAAAAAGATCACCCAGATTTTTCATTGAATAAGGATAATCTGGTATAGAAGCCTGGGTATAATAAAACACTGCGAGCTCTGGAGCTTCACTTGCTATTTCTTCTCCGCATCGATTTTGAGCGGGAGCAAATCCTTCATCTGCCAAAGCAAAAAATTGTGTACAAGCCTCATCTCGAGTCGCTGTAGCAATTTGGCCATTAAACATGAACAGCGCTAATAGATATCTAGCAAGGGTATTCTTTTTTGATGCAGCAGCCTGACAACAAGCAATTGCCGATGCTTCATTTTGTGTATACTTCTTGCCAATTCCATATTGGTAGGCCCACATTTTAGCTAGTAAAACATATTGATCGCTATCATCTTGACTTGAATTTAATAATAATTGCAGATATTTTTTAAACTTGGTGCGACCTGCATCAGGTGGCGTAATAGTACCATTATTATGTTCATGTAAAAACACTAAACGCGCCCATACTTCTCGTAGGTCTATTCCCCACTGGGCTAATTCTTCACGATCATACTGTGCAATCCTCTCTAGCTCTTTCCAATTCCATGAAAGCTGTGAACCAATTAAGTTTTTTATTACATCTGGAATGATTATCTCAGCTCTAGCATTAACTGCTTTAGCCTCTTTAGCATCTACCATTGATATGTCAATTTTAGCTTCTTTAGCCTCTTTAGCATCTACCTCGGATTTCTTTTCATCTTTTACTTCATCCTTCGCTTCGACTTGTATCGCGGCAGAGTGTGCAATTGATATTTTATTTAAGAGCTCATCGAGTTGAGTTTTATGCGCTGGAACCAAAATATCACTTTGTATAAATACACGAATTTTTGCATAGATAAATTTTGCTACGCTGGAATTTTCTTCAGCTAAATCGCTGCGAATTAATTGTAAGGTAGCTGCTGGATCTTGAGTATAAAGATCTAGCAGATTTTTCTCATCAGGCGCCATGGTTGCAAGATAATATTTGGCAGTAAAATCAAAAATACGCCATTGTGAATTAATTTTAGTCTGTATTTCATTCTGTTTTTCACCGGGAGTTTCCAAAAAAAATGCATTGCGATAATATCTTAATGCAATGGAAAGCTGCCCTGCTTTATGCCTGGAGTCACCTAAGCAAGATAAAATGTATGCACTTGAAGTTTTTTCAGCAACTCTATAACAACGTTCTGCTGCTTTAGCATCATGGCTGGTAAGCTGATAGCGTTCTGCAAGAGAGCCCCGGTATTGACATGTATCAACGCCTTGTTGTTCTGCAGCGATGTATAAATTTTCAGCCATGGGAAAATATCTAGGCCTAAACTTATAATGAAACTGTAGACCCATAGTTCTTGTTGCAATGCCAAGTCCATTGCCAGCTGCACGAGCATAATAGTAATTTGCCGCAAGACTATTCTTTTGTTCCTCCATGATTTTACCTAGTTTCCACTCAGCAAAAGCGTCATCTTGTCTTGCTGCCATAAGATAATTTTGTTTGGCTTCTTCTCCCGCTAAAAAATTATGTGCATATAAAACTTGTGACATAGAATCACCTGTAGCAGAAGCTACTGCGGAACTTTTTCGATCTCCTTTTGTCCAAGGTTGTAAAGAAGCCTTCGCCCACAATGTTATTCTATCTACTTCCTTGGTTTCTACATCCGGCATGATCTGTTGCAAATAATAGGAGTATTTTTTGATATCCTGATCTCCATGCTCATAATAAATTACTGGATAAGCTAAACGTGCCAGCATTCTCCATACTTCGCGTTGATCAATTCCTGCCGCTTGTAGAGCTCTTGGGTCGCAGGCAGCTAGTTGTTCTAAAATCTTTTTATTCTGTGGAATTTTAATTCTTGGCACAAACCTTGGTTTAGACTGTACAGCTAATGATGCAGATGAAGTAAGAGAACCTCGTAGCATCGAACTAATTGGCAGAAACTTACACTCCCGAGGTGGGATTGATGGCATAGCGGAAGATCCAACGTTTGAAGTTGACGCAGCAGAACTGCTCGCGCTTACGATTTCATGTTTCTGCTCTGACTGATCGGGTGGAGGTAATACGCTAGGGGCTCCGTTTGTTTCTTTGCCATCACTCATTTTACTATCTCATATCTATAAAATTAAGGGCCTGGTTCATATTAACAAAAACCCCGCACTTGACGGGGTTTTCTTTAAGCTAAGCAAGCTAAATGGCAAGGCTTACATCATACCTTCCATTCCACCCATACCGCCCATACCGCCCATACCACCGTGGCCGCCATGTGCACAGGTCTCTTCTTTCTTTGGCATTTCTGCAATCATGCACTCAGTGGTGATCATCAATGCAGCAATTGAAGCCGCATTTTGCAATGCACTGCGCGTGACTTTAGTAGGATCAAGAATTCCCAACTCTACCATGTCGCCAAATTCGCCAGTTGCAGCATTGAAACCATAGTTGCCTTTGCCTTCGATAATCTTATTCATTACTACTGAAGGTTCATCGCCTGCATTAGCAACAATTTGACGTAACGGCATTTCTAAAGCACGACGCAAGATGCTGATGCCAGCTTCTTGATCATGGTTAGCGCCCTTTAAGTTTTTGACGGAGTTCAGTGCGCGAATTAAGGCTACGCCACCACCAGGAACCACACCTTCTTCAACTGCAGCGCGGGTTGCGTGGAGTGCATCTTCAACTCGAGCTTTTTTCTCTTTCATCTCGATTTCAGTAGCCGCACCAACTTTGATAACAGCAACGCCACCAGCTAATTTTGCTAGTCTTTCTTGTAGCTTTTCGCGATCGTAATCAGAGGAAGTATTGTCGATTTCGATGCGGATTTGTTCAATGCGTGCTTTAATCTCTTTGCCAGAACCTGCACCATCAATAATGGTTGAGTTGTCTTTGGTAACAATAACGCGTTTAGCATGGCCTAAATCTTCTAAGGTTGCCCCTTCGAGATTTAATCCAACTTCTTCTCCGCATCGATTTTGA
>JAMCWR010000039.1 GCA_023480665.1 Gammaproteobacteria bacterium | reverse complement strand
CTGTTGTGCTAAATGCGCAAATATATTATTTAGTCCCGGAGTTTTGAAAAAGTAGTTTTGGGTGGTTTTATCTCCAAGTAATGCAGCGTTTACCAAAAAGTGCTCATTAAACTGCTGGAAAAAATATCCTTTTGTTCCTGACTTTACAACTAGCCCTCCAAAAAAATAAAAAGCAATACTTCCTAGTGTAACCGCCAAAAGATCACCAAGATATGCTGTCATATTCACTAAACCTGAACCTTGACCAATGTTTTGTTCAGTAAAACAGCTTAATGCCATTTTCTGAAAAACGGGCAATACCAAACCCAAACCAAAACCTGAGAGAATTAAAAATAACACTATTGATTTATAGTTTACAAATAGACAACTCAAACCTAAACCAAGCAGCGCAAAAGCAAGTAATAATAAGGCTGCTGGTAATATATAATGCAACTCAATTCGATTGTTAATTTTTGGCAAAAATAGTGATGCAATCAATATTGAAAAACTAAAAGGCAGCAAAGCCGCTCCTGCCAATACCGGAGAATACCCTAGAATATATGAATTTTGTAAATAAAAGTTAAGAAAGTAAGGGACAATAATTGAACAAGCTATCGCAATAAACATACCAAAACTTGAAAATAAAAATATTTTATCGTAAAAAAACTGGAAACTGATTATTGGCCATGTTTTTTTGCTCTCAACCTTCATTAATATTATAAGAACAACTACACCTAAGATAAGTAGCATTAATATTTTTATGCTTATAAACCCCCAAATATTTCCCTGCACCAACGCAAGAACCAATAAAAATAAACCAATGCTTAATAAAATTGCCCCGGTGTAATCAATTGATATTTTTTGCTCAACTTTTTTAAAGTTTTTTACAGCAAGCTTAGCTACAATTATCGAAAAACTCATTAAAACAGCATTTGCCCAAAAAATGTAATGCCAATTAAAATAAGTGGTTATGAAGCCACCAACAAACGGCCCAATTGCATTGCCGATTCCAATTACAGCAGACCAAATTCCAAGTGCGAGCACTAATTCTTTATCGGCAAAAGTAGCTTTTATGATGGTTAAAGTTGATGAAGCAATAAATGCGGCAAATAATCCTTGTGCCGCTCTTCCGCCAATTAATGAAAATTGATTCCAAGATAAAGCAATTACAATTGAACAAATAAGATAACCTAATGCGCCCAAAAGAAATAATTTCTTTTTGTCAAAAATATCTCCCAATCTTCCGCTTAGGGCGATAAAAGAAACCGCTGTTAACACATATCCGTTGATTACCCACTGCAGATCATTAATGTTAATGTGAAATTGATTTGCGATTATTGGCAATGCATTAATTAGCGCCGTTGTGTTATAACAGACAATAAAAAAAGCCCCAGCCATCGCCGCCAAAACAAACCATTTGGATATATTGTTTGGTAAATTTTTTTTATTATTTGTCATATGGGTGCTTTTCTCACATTTAATCGCAAGATTTTACCTTTTATAACAGAATGTAGAAAAAATGTCATCGTCATAATAGTTAAGCAGTTGCATGCGGTATTGTTAATTACTAATTGTAAAAACCCTACGCTAAAGTTATAATGAAATGTACATTATGGACGGAAATCTACTTCTTATTATTTTACTGGTGTTTTTTACCGCAGCATTTTCAGGCGCGGAAATTGCTTTTACCTCTCTTTCCCCAGCTAAAGTACGCACATTTCAAAGCGATAGAAGATTCGCCAGCAAAGCAATTTTTCGGCTAAAGACACACTCTGAAAGGCTGCTTATCGCCATACTTTTGTGTAATAACCTTGGCACAATCTTAATTGGTGTTATAGCCACTATTTGGGGAATTAAAACTTTTGGTAGCGCCACTGTTGGTGTGATCACCGGGCTCTTAAGTTTAATTTTGCTTATTGTTGGCGAAATAATCCCAAAAATTTTTGCGCAAAAATATTCCGAAGGTTTCTCACGCATTATTGCTTATCCAATGCTGTGGATTACCTATATTTTATTCCCTGTCTTGTGGCTCATAGAAAAATTTGTACATGGGATAATAAAAGCATGCAAAATTAAAAGCTCAATGCAAAGCGTTAGCGAGGAAGAATTGCTTGCGTTGGTCGATATTGGAACAAAAGAAGGTGTAATAGGGGAGCATGAGCAAGACTTAATCGAAAATGTATTAAAGTTTACCGATACAACTGTAGAAGAAATAATGACCTTAGAAAAAAACATTCAAGCTCTTGGCTGCAAAAGCACCCTCCAAGACGCTGCAAGATTTTTTGTTGATAACAGCTTCTCGCGAGTTCCGGTATATGATGGCAATATCGATAATATAATCGGCATTCTCAATGTGCATGAAGTTTTACGCTTAACTATGCAACCAAGTAACATTAAAACATTAAATGAAGTGCAATTTACCCCAGTAATTACTGTACCAAAAACCGAATCTATTAATCAGCTATTCAAAAAATTTCAGCGGCGTAAACAACACATGGCTGCTGTGGTTGATGAATATGGGAATACTGTTGGCTTGGTAACACTAGAAGATATTTTAGAAGAAATTGTTGGCGATATAGTTGACGAACAAGATCGTGAATTTAAGAAAATTTATAAAATCGAAAAAAATGTTTGGGAAGCTTTTGGTGAATGCACGATTGAAGAAATTAATTTGGCCCTTAAAATTGAGCTTGGTTATCCGAAGCACCAGCCAATAAGTTTATTAATTTTAGAACAACTACATCGTTTCCCAAAGCAAGGCGAAAAAATTCTTTTTGAAAATATTATTATCGAAGTTAAATTAATGAGCAAAAAGAAAATCGAAAGAGTCATTATTGAAAGAATACCCGAGCCAAACTAGGCTTTGTGGGCCTTGGTTTTTGCATCACACAATATATTATTTTTTGTTTTCTTATTTTTTATTACTTTCCAACCAAATTGCTTCTAAATTATAATATTTTGCTACCGCCTGGTTAACCCAATAATTCTGATCTGCTGTTATGTCTCGAGAAAAAAGTCGATACGCGCTAATTTTTGGGATGAAAAAAGCAGTGTTTTTATAAGATGGTAATGCAACTTTTTTATTATGCGCGATCAAATTTTTGGCAATGATAATTTCACGCATTTTATTTTCAGAGAATTTTGTATGATAAAAAAACCATACATTAGTCATGTCAAGCAAACAGAGGGGCAAAAGAATAAAAAAGACTACAGGCAAAATAAATTTATTATAGATTTTCTCGTAATTTGTAGGCAACAGACTCATTAAAGCAACAATCGCAAAAATGTCGGTAGCAAATGCATTTCTGCCATCAAACCAAACTGCATGCGGTATGCCCATCATTGCAAACGCGGTGAGTAAAGATAACCCAGCAAAGGTAAAAAACCGCTTCCATTGCAAAAATTGCAGTCGATAGCCAGTTTTTTTCAACATAAAAAATATTAATAAAAATACTATACCAAATGGAATAAGACGCACCACTATCCTAAATAATAGATATGCAAACTGATAAAGAATTGTGTAATGATGCGTTATTACAGCAATTCGGTGAAAATTACCCGGTGCAATTATCAATAAAACAGTTCCAGCAATATAGCCAAAAGTTACATAATAAACCCATGCCGGAATTTTTCGTTTTTTAACCTGAAGAAAAATGATGCTGCAGACAAAATAAAAGCACATAGCGGCAGAAACATTTTCTAAGCATGCGCCCAAAAGAAGGCTGGCAATCAAAAGCAAAACTCTTACAGTAATTTTATGCGGTATGATATCGATATTTTCTAGTGTTAGCCTGGTGAAGGGATAGACCAAGGCTAAGCTGGCCGTTAAAACCCACAAGTAACCAATGGCGCCGGTCTTCCAAAATGCAACTTCACCGATTGCAGTTGGTAAAAACCAAACTAAGTTAAAAATCACAAACAACAAAACAAGGTCATATTTTCCAGAAGGTTTTCTTGCGCAAGCATTCAGAAAAATAAAATAAATAAAAGCGATAAAAACTAACGAATTTACAAAATTGAAAATTAAGAGGGCGGCTGTATTTTTCCAAAGAAATAGGTAGGTAAAAAACATCACGGTAATTCGGCCGCTCCAATCAAAATAAGTTTGAGCTACGGCATGAAATAATTCTGAAAAACCGGATAACGCAAGGGAGCGCCCATAATCATCCGCCCAAAGCGGTGTGAAAAAATTAATGCAAAGTAGATAAATAAAAAGCAGACAAAAAAATGCTATAATATAATTTTTACTGCCCAGTCTAAATTTGCTAGTCATAATTAATCCATATGCATAATAGCACAAAAAAATAACGTCATAAGCTTAGCTAGGTAAAATAATTGCGCTATTTGTAACACATTGATTTAAAAAAGAAAAACATGCACATTTTATAACACTTTGATTTTAAACGAAAAAAATTTTACATGTTTTATGGCGCATGTATTTGATTTAAAACATTTTTTATAAAGCAGGGGCGACTATAAGTGGCGCTGCAACGGTCTCTATAGGTCTAATATCGATGATGAGACCGGCGAAGATGAATGCCCACTAACACCACTAGAGGCTGATGAGCGACTGCTTGTTGCTGCAGAGGTAGGATGATGGGTAGTAGCGTTGTTACTTTGCCAAAATCCTGTCGCTGTCGCCGTCGCTAGCGATTGTGAAACTTGAGCGCTTGAGGAAACAGAAGAAGCAGAAGCAGTAACAGCAGACGAAACTGCAGAAGCGCTTTGTGATGTAATTGGTTTTAGTGTTGTGCATGTACTATTTGCCATCCTCATTATTTGGTCGCTTACAAGGGCAGGAAAAAATTTAGTCATAACAAGCTGTTTTCTACTTTGATCGCCAATATTGTTATACCCAAGGTTAATGCAATTGGGTGGTTGTAGGAAAGCGCTTGCATTATCAGATAAGTTGCCGATAAAACCAAAAATTGCAGGTAGCAAAGGAGCAATAGAACCTCGATGTTCAGGACCCTTATGTTCTTTCTCTAGCGCATGTGATTTAACAAGTAAACACACAAGCACCCAATTTTGCCAGTGTGCTATTCGTTTTTGTGAAAGCGCGTCAAGTTTTTTACACCCATCTTTGTATTTATTGGGCGGGCTGCAGTGATCAATCGCAAGTAATGCCGGATTGCTTGTAAAAACTTTATCCAGAAAACCTATACACTCGGGTGGAAGTTTGTTGTGGTAGTGCTTCTCGCGCTCCTCTATAACTATTGACCTAGCGTCAAGATATTGCAAACTCTTATCAGGTTCTTTTAATTCCTTTTGAATTAACATACTTTCGAGCAAGGGAAGTTGTTTGCGCCTTAAGTAACAGGATCTTAATGAAAGCCTTTGCAGAGGGTAACTTTCGAAGCGGCTACTTAACAGCCGCCATGTCATATCCCCTAATTCCGAGTCAATTATCTCAAGATGTTGCAGCTGTTTACTCTTACACACTGTTTCTAAGATTACAGGAAATTTGACCAGTAAAGATGATGATTCATTTGACCTAGTACGTAATTTAACAAAAGAAATCTTTTTTA
The DNA here is from genome assembly GCA_023480665.1 of Gammaproteobacteria bacterium. Lineage (GTDB taxonomy): Bacteria > Pseudomonadota > Gammaproteobacteria > UBA9339 > UBA9339 > JAMCWR01. The sequence goes on along the minus strand of JAMCWR010000039.1, from coordinate 33,731 downwards.
GCTGACTTAAACCCTCTCCTATGATGCTTGCAGTTTCAGCAGTGACAGATGCATCTACATCTACATCTTGGAAATAACCAAATCTTTCAATGGTAATATTTTGCAATGTACACATTCTAGGTAGCAATGCAAAAAGAGTTGCCATTTGTGAAGCATCTGCAAAAACAATATCCAAGTGCAAGCTTGCGATATTTGTACCGGTGATTGCCTTGAACAAAGTTTCATCAGCCCTATCTCCATGTGGTAATGCATTTGAACTGATGCCAAGCCTATTTAGGCTGGGGAGATTCGATATCAGCCCCACGAGATTTTCGTACTGAACAGCGCTATTGTATTCTTCAATTTCAATAAGCAGTTCAGTGATGCCTTTAAGCTCAGCATAAAGACGTGGCGACAATTTTGGTGAAATATCCTGGCTGTTGTTTTGAGCTGAAGCTATTAATAACAGAGAATGCAATGCATTATATCTACATAACGGTGGCATCTCAATATTTTCTGCGCGCCGTTGTGCAAGAGAAATAAACTCCAAGTCTATGGCTAATTCTTGCAGGTGATAAAGTGAAGTTAATTTCTGCATAAACTCTTGCAAAGCATCGTCATCAGCATTAGAAAATTTAAGCGAGCAACAATTGAGTTCAATTGCAATGTTTTTATCCTGAGGGATATATTGATCTATTATTACAGGTAAATTAATATCATCAAATCTAGAAACCATAAAGCGCAATGTTTTGACATTTGGGCAGCTTTCAAGAAGATGCATTATGAATTGCGGATCAATATTCTCCGCTCTCCTTTCAGGCCAGCGTTGCCATATCTCCATAACTGTAATATTTTTTAAATCAGATGCGGCTTGGGTTATATCAGTCTCAGTAAAATTTAAATCGGGGAAAATATGCATTGTGCCATACGAACAATTTCTGTCTAGATGATCAATTAGTCTATTTTGTTGTTGTTTAGTTTCAACAAAAGCGTTTGCGTTTGCCATATTAATTAAAATAATATCACATAATTATTAACAAAATCTTAAGTATGCTTAGAAATTTAAAATAAAGTGAATTATAGATAGGGACGCATAAGCAGCAATAACTATTTTTAATCAACTGTGTTATTCTTCAAGTTTTATTGAATAATTAAAAATTGTAGGTTGGATTATTTTTAAAAGAATAAACTACCTTATATCAGCTGATGGTGTGTAGTGTGGATAATTTAATTGCTGTTGATAATGTTTCTTTGGCCTATGGTTTAGAGCCATTACTGGACAAAGTAAAACTACAGATAACTTCTGCTGAACGTGTTTGTTTAATTGGCCGCAATGGCACCGGTAAATCCTCGCTTTTAAAAATCATTGACGGCTCGCTGCAACCAGATAGCGGCAATATTTGGCGTAAACCAAACCTGCGCATTGCAAGATTAGAGCAAGAATTACCACAAAAAATACCAAACACAGTTTACGAATATGTGGCCACAGGTTTATCTGAAGTCGGTCAACTGCTTGCAGCATATCACACGCTTACCCAGCATTTATCACACACACATGATAAAAAAGATTTACTCAAATTAGAACAGCTGCAAAATTCTATTGACCTTAATCACGGTTGGGAACTTGAACAAAACATTAAAAATGTACTTGATCGTTTGGACTTAGATGCTGATAAACCAATGGATGAGCTTTCTGGTGGATGGCAGCGGCGTGCTGCGCTAGCAAAAGCACTCGTGGTAACGCCAGAATTATTATTGCTGGATGAACCGACAAATCATCTAGATATTGATGCAATTCAGTGGCTAGAAGAACAACTGCTTAACTGCAATTTTAGTCTGCTTTTTATTACCCATGATCGTTCGCTACTACAACATTTAGCAACCCGCATCATTGAATTAGATCGCGGCCAGTTAACCTCATGGCCGGGAGGTTACGAAAATTTTTTACGGCGCAAAGATGAAATGTTACAAGCAGAGGCGCGGCAAAATATATTGTTTGATAAAAAATTGGCGGAAGAGGAGGTTTGGATTCGGCAGGGAATTAAAGCTCGTCGCACGCGTAATGAAGGCCGCGTCCGCGCTTTAAAAGCTTTGCGCATCGAACGCAGCAAACGTCGCGAGGTCGAAAAAAGAGCTTCTTTTGACATAAATACTGTAAATAGATCCGGGCAATTGGTAGTTGAAGCAAAAAATATCAGCCACAATTTTGGCAAGCAACAGGTAATAAAAGATTTTAGTATTCGAATAATGCGCGGCGATCGGGTAGGGCTCATTGGTGCAAATGGCTCAGGAAAAACCACACTATTAAACATTCTCTTAGGTAGACAAATACCGGAACACGGCACAATTACTCGCGGCACTTGGCTGGATATTGCATATTTCGATCAGCTTCGACAAACTCTCGATTTAGAAAAAACAGTGTTAGGCAATGTGGCGCATGGTAGCGAATTTATCGAAGTTAACGGGAAACAACGCCACATTATCAGTTATCTTGAAGACTTTCTTTTCAGCGCAAAGCGTGCGTTAACTCCAGTTAAAGCGCTTTCTGGTGGTGAATGCAATCGATTGTTATTGGCACGTCTGTTTAGTCGCCCAGCGAATTTACTTGTATTAGATGAACCGACCAATGATCTTGATATCGAAACCCTGGAATTACTGGAAGAATTGCTTTCTAAATTTAAAGGCACTTTGTTGTTAGTTAGCCACGACCGAACTTTTTTGGATAACATTGTAACAAGCGTATTAGTGTTTGAAGGAAATGGTAGGGTCGTGGAATATATCGGTGGTTATCATGATTGGCAGATGCATACGAAACACTTAAGCAAAACACAAATTGCAGCCAAAAAAATTTCGCAGCAATCAATAGGAATAGCTGCTGCACCGCAAAATAAAAAACCAAGTTACAAAGATCAACGTGAATTAACAGAATTGTTGCGGCAAATCGCTAGACTTGAAACTGAAAAAACTGAGCTTGAAAGCTTGCTTGCTAATCCAGAATTTTACAAAAATACTGCAGATATAATTCGGCAAAATTCGGAGAAGTTAAAAAAGCTAGAATCAAACTTGCGATATGCTTACCTGCGCTGGGAAGAGTTAGAATCAAAGCAAAAATAGAGCATGCTCAGAGCTTGCGGTGCGACAATCTTATCTCGGATTTTGGGAGTTTATATATTAGATAAATAACAAAAGCTGATATTATTGCGGCAAAAAAACACCACACTGATATGCGTCGATCGATATAAAAATAATTTGCTACTATTGCTGAAAATAAAAAAGTAACCCCGAAAACTCTTAGCCGTAGATTTGAAACAATAAAAAATGGTAGGATTGTCGCAAGTACATAGGCTACAGTATAGAAGTTTGCAACCGTCGAATAAATGCCACCACCGCTATAATTAATAGAACTAAAAACAACTTTTACGCTCAATGTATGCATGGATATCAAAACCGATAGATAACTAACAACCCCCGCAATCAAACCAACAATAAATAATGCCAATAACAGCATTTTTCTTTTTTCATGGTTTTTTGTTTCAATTACATACAAGGAAAGCGGGGTAAATATCGGCCAGAAGGCTAGGGCAAACAAGAGAAATATTAACGATGCTATTTTTATAAGTAACGAATTATTTTGCAAGATGCCTACCCAGACCAAACCTTCTATAATTTGCTGCAACCCAAAAAATAGCGGCATGCAAGCAAAGAGTAAATATTGCTTATTTTTTGCGTAAGCGCTTTTAATTGTATAGAAGCTAATTGCAATTAGCGCTGCACCAACAGTAAAACTAGCTGTAGCTGAAAAACACATTTGAGTATCTGCCGTCTGTTTAAGTTACGCTCTGGTAGTATTTCAGTGTACAGCAAAATCTATTTAACTACAGCAAATTTTTACGCGCCGTAAAAAAATGAGTGATCACTTTTTCAGATTCAGAAGGGTTGGCTGTAGCGGTGCTGCGACGGCAACAATTATTCTCTTTAGCCGCGCCGCCCCAGCAAAAAAGCGTAAGCGTGTTGTAAGAATTGGTGATAACACCTAGGCATTTAAGAGATAATGTTGCGAGTTAAAATTGATCACAGGAAAAATCATTATGAAAAACAATATTCAATTACCATTCACCAAAAAACTATATCCTCAGATTGGTTGCAATGCTGCTGTAATCTCTAAACATAACAAACTGTATGTTGGGCGTAATCTTGATGTTACTTTTGAAAATGGCTTTTGGGTTATAAATCAACGTAATGTCAATAAAACTGCCTATATTCCCTTTGATGATAAAGACATTCCTATGTCTTGGGTTTCACGGTATGGAAGTGTTACTATGAATGCACTTCATCTTGATATTCCTTTGGGAGGAATGAACGAGAAAGGATTGCTTGTTGAACATCTGGCGTTAGAAAATAGCAAATTCCCTGAAAAAGATGATCGCAAAGCCATTACCCCTTTTCAATGGATTCAGTATCAAGTGGATAATTATTCAACAGTTGATGAGGTTGTCGAAACAGAAAGCTTGCTCCGTATTAATCCATGGATTTTCGGATTCGTACATTTTCTTGTTTGTGATGCACATGGAAATATGGCTATTATTGAATATCAGAAAGACAAATATGGCAAAAGCCAAAGGCTGGTGTATAACAACAAAGATTTTCCAGAATATTTTTGGGCACTTGGAAATGCACCATATCTTGAACATATCGATTTTATGAAGCAATTTAAAGATTTCGGCGGAACTATTAGCGTACCAACTGATCGAAAAATTATTTCGCCTAATATAGAGACAACAGCTAATGATACAAAATATCAATTTGCAACTAGCGCAAAAATGCTCAAGCATTTTAGCTCAAAAAACCATGATCCTGAATCATGTCTTTTTGATATTATGGAGAAAGTTAGCAGAAATAAGTTCACTCAAGTTACTGTTGTTTACCACCCTTCTGACCGGCTTCTTAAATTTAAGACGGCCAAAAACTCAGCTAAGCGAGTTATTGATTTTAAGTACATTGATTTTTCATCTAACACACAGCGCAGCGCCTTATTTTGGCATGATGAAGTCAAAGAAAACAACTGGAATACCGATCTTAGTTATGTAAACAGTTTTATGCTAGATCACTTTGCCGAATATTTTTGGCTGGATACATTTAAAGCATATAAGGACGATCTTAAGCATTATCCATCTGAATGCCCTTATGCCAATGAATAAGATCCTTTATTTATTACTGCTTGCAAAATACGGCCAATCAATCAGCAACTAGGCATAACATTTTTCAAAGCTCAATTTGCACTAAAAAACAAAACATTTTGTTAACTGAAGCTTCTGCTCTAGACTACATTGACAAATTGATTATTATCTGTAAAAATTCGAGACATGAAAATTCTTAACTAAATTTTATTTCTTACCTTAAGCACATGCGTTTAAGCGCTGTTGCTTTTTTATAACTTTTTAGTTGAGAACTACCATGTATTTTAAAAACCATCTTATAATATTTTTCGCTATCCTTAGTATCACCATTGGTCAAAGTGTTGATATTTATTTGCCATCAATGCCATCAATGGTCACTGTCTTTCATACAAGCCAAGCATTAATCCAGCTTTCGGTTACTATTGGGCTGATTGGCTATGGATCTGTCGCTTTGATTTATGGGCCAATGTCCGACCATTTTGGCAGAAGGATTATTGCCTTAGTTGGGCTCGGGGTTTTTATTAGCGGTAGCATTCTGTGCGTTGTTGCAACCAATATTTATATATTGTTAATTGGTAGGGCATTGCAAGGGGCAGGGTATGCGAGTGCTAGCGGAGTAGCTGCTCCAGCAGTTTGCGATGTTTATTCTGGCCAAGAATTAGTAAAAGTATTTTCTTATGTTGGCATGGCAATGGCACTAGTGCCAATTATTGCGCCTTTATTAGGCGGCTATTTACAGCATTATTTTAATTGGCAAGCGCCATTCATTTTTTTATTGGTTTATGGGGTTAGTCTTTTCATACTGTTTTATAAATACTTTCCAGAGACAAATAAATCTATCAAACAAGGCAATATTCACCCTCTGCATATTGTAAAAACCTATCTTGGCATAATAAAGCATCCTCGATATTTAGGCTTTATTTTTTGCTCGGTATTTATTTTCTGTGGAGAAATTTCTTATGTCATTACAGCCCCATTTTTATTCCAAACAAAATTAGGATTAAGTGCGATACAAAATGGTTGGCTCATAATCGTTACTGTCGCTGGTTTTTCTTGTGGCTCGTTTTCATCCAAGTTACTTTGCAAAAAATTTAACGTAGTTATGCTTTCTGTATTGGGTTCTGTCGCAGCAATTAGTGGAGCATTTGCAATGCTATTACTTGCATTATTTTTTCCAATGTCAGTAATTACAATAATTTTGCCAATGATATTTTTTATGTATGGGGTTGGTTTAGTTTATCCAAACACTGGAGTTGGATGCATGGAATGTTTTCCACAACAAACTGGCTCGGTTGCTTCTTTAGGTGGAATGTTGTCGTTAGGTATTGGTGGAGTAATTACTTCTACTGTTGCAAACCTACATATAGATAGCCAATTATCGCTTGCGTGTGTATTGCTTGTGTTAGCAGTTATTTCATTATTGGCGCTTTTACTCTTACTGGTTAAGAAAAATAAAATTAAAGCGGAACCTAAAAATTAATTTATCCCGCCAGGCATTGAATGAACACCAAAACAAAAAAATTTTGCTATGAAATTATTGATGTTTTTTTATCGCTCATACTTCAAGAATCCTTTTGCCAAAGCTTGCTTAAGGCTGGGACGGTATTCTTTTTCTCACTGCGTCAAAATCGGAGTCAGTATAGGAGAATGTCTTTAATAAACTGCACTAATTAATAAATAGCCAATCCGAACTTAATAGCCACGAGGTCCCGATACTTTAGTGACTCGTAGGCTCTGAAAGAACACCATCCCATCCTTAGCCGCTTTGGCAGTGCTATATTTCAGAAAAGAGAATTTACAAAATAGTTAATACAAAAATCATCTTTAATCTATTATAATTAGGTAGGCAAGACGATAAAATCATAAAACAAAAATTGGAAATAACATGGAGCTAATTAAAAGTATTTATCTATTTCTTTTCGACACTCTTTCAGACTGGGAAATAGGGTATGTTACTGCTGGAATCAGTAATCCAATGATGCAAATTAATCCACGCAGGTATCAGTTAAAAACTTTCAGTATTGACGGAAAACCCGTACGTACCATTGGTGGACTAAAAATCATACCAGACCTAAGTTTAAACGAAGTAACACTTTCTGATGCCGCAATGTTAATCCTCCCTGGAGGAAAAAGCTGGGAAGAGGGTGGCAATCATGAAGTAATTCTTCTTGCTAAAAAGTTCTATGAAAATAAGATTAAAGTGGCAGCCATTTGCGGGGCTACCCTCGGCCTTGCAAAAAGTGGATTACTAGATTTTGTTCAACACACCAGCAATTCAAAAGAATACCTTCTTAATTCTCACTACAAAGGTGGCAATTATTATTTAAATCAATTATCGGTTAGTAGCGCTGGAATAATTACAGCATCTGGAACTGCACCTCTAGAATTTGCCCGGGATACATTCAAAGAATTAAATCTTTATAAAACGGAAGTTCTTGCAGCTTGGTATAAATTATTTAAAACTGGTTCACCGGAAGCGTTTGCTGAGCTTATGAAAGCGCTTGAGGCTTAAATAAAAGGGTTTTTATTGATAATTAGATAATATGATATGATTTTATCGTTATTAGCCAAATATTCTAATAAATTACAAGTAAATTACAAGCACTACAATTTATGTATGTTTATAAAAAGGAAATAATCCCGTACCCAGAAGAATCACGCGTCAAGGTTTTGGCGTTCGATCAAGGCGGAATTTATATTGGCGTTGATTATAACGCCACAATCAAAGCTTTTGAAAAACTTGGCGCTATAAACGCTCAAGAACTATATAGCCAAACTAACCAGACAACGCTGATCGATGAATTTGAGCGTGGAAATGTTTCTACAGCTGAATTTTTCAAGTATCTGCGACAAAATCTGCATGGTTTAAGAAAAAACGTGACGGATAGCGAGCTCGCATCAGCCTGGAATGCTATGTTAGTCGGTATAATTCCTGGGATATTAGAATTTATATGCGAGCTACGCAAACATCGTTATATAACGATAGTTGTAAGCAATGCGGACATAATCCATCAAGCAGGAGTTATAGGGCAGATGGAGGAAGCCAAAGCCATGAAGTTATTTACCTCAGAAGCGTTTGATGAACGATTTATTTCATATTTATTTAGATTTAATAAACCTTCGATCGATATATTTGTTGAAGTAACAAAAGCGCTTCAAAAAAGATTTCCAGAAAAAAACATCAAGCCGAATGAAATATTATTCATTGATGATTCGAAAAAACATATTATCGGTCGCCATGAGTCTGAGGGAGCCATTAATGTCGGTTGGCAAGGATTGTTAGTGCCATCGAATTTACCAGTAGAGCGATTCTCACAAGCAGTGGTAGACCACTTAAAAGCTTTATCTAAAAAGCAGGGCCCTATAAAAGGCAAACTTTAGCGACCCCAAATACTATAAAACGAACCCAACAAAACTACACCCATATTATTTCCGGTAATTTTTCTTACTGGAAGTAGTCTTATATGGGTACCCCTGGATTCAACTTGTCATTTGCCACAGGAGATTGCAATTTGCCGGAGTGGATTGCAATAGATTTGATAGTTACAAATGTGAAGAAACACAGATTTTCAGATTTGCGCAACAATGCATTGGTTTTTGTTAGCAAATTTACGAATCAACAATTCTGTTGCAGCAACAATGACATCGTCTTTTGGTGCTACATTTTTAGAATTTTGGGTAAAATATATTGCAATAATAATGGGAGAGCAATTCGGCGGCCAGATTATCGCAATATCACTTGTTGTTCCATAGCTACTTGTTCCGGTTTTATCCCCTACTATCTAATTTTTTGGCACTCCTGCTCGAATTCTAGAATACCCAGTGACACTCTTGATTAACCAAGTCTGTAATTGTTTGCGTTGATATGATCTTAAAATATTACCAAGTGTCAGTAATCGCAAATCATCTGCCATTGCTTTTGGTGTTGAGGTATCTCGATTATCACCAGGTATTGCTGAATTTAAATCAGGCTCCAATCGATCAAGTCTGAATGTAGTGTCACCAATTGAATGCGCAAAAGTATTAACCTGCCAAATCGTTTTTTTTGTAAGTGATCCTCTGTCGCATATAATTTTCATCGGCCATACTTTGTTTCAAAATTGCAGCAACACCAATCACTTTGGCAGTACTGCCAAATGGGAAACGTTCTTCATCTCTATACTGAATAAAATCATTATTTGCCGTGCTTATTGCATATATTCCCAATCTTCCTCCAGAAGAAGCTTCAAGATTAGCAAATTGTTTTTGTAATGAATTGGAATTATTTGTTACCCCATAAGTCATAAGAGGTATACAAAATGCCGAAATGACTATAAAAAATTTTTGCAAAAGAAGGTTCATGTTTTTATAGGCCCTTTTTTACTCCCACTATTTATTAATTTTTTCTTTATGGGTTTTCTCTTAGTAATTTGAATAAACTCAATCGGCGCGTTATTTATTAATATAAACGTGACAGCAATCCCTTCCAGAAGTGCTTTTTAGTGTTTTAGTTTTTTAGCAACTTTTAATACATTTCCACCCAACACTTCCGCCTGTCTCAATCTTTTCTCCTGTTTTAATATATCCCCAGGATCTGATGTAATTGCAGTCACGCCGTTTAATTCCCCTGGAACACAGATTACGCCACATGAAAGCATCCAGTTATAAATTGCGTTTATTGTAATGGCCTGGCCGCCACCAGTACCACGACCAACAGCAATTGCGCCGCCTGCTTTTCCTTGCAACGGCCTTATTTTACTTACTGCATAATGCCTATCCATTACGGACAATAATTGTGAGCAAATATTTCTGGAGTATACTGGACTTGCGATAATTATGGCGTCGCACCAGTCAAAAGCCTCATAAAAAAAATGCATATCATCATTTATTACACATTTGCCCACATTAAGGCAGTTATCACAGGCTTTGCATGGCTGGACAGTTAATTCGCTCATTTTTAAATGCTTTATATTCCAATTTTCTTTTTTAAATGAATTTAAGGCATATTCAATCAATATGGCGCTATTCCCATTTGCTCGAGGTGTTCCTGAAATACCTAAGACGTTCATTTTTTCCTCTTTTGAGTTAATTTCAATTTTTGCTTGATCTTGTTAGCGCAACTAAAGAGCTAAAGGTGTCAAACACCCTACTGCCAAATTTCTTGATCAATAGCCTCAAAAAAGGCTGTGTTTTTATTGAATTCTTTTAGATCATTTTTGTTCCATGTGCCGACAAGATAATCTAAATCGTTATGCATTGGTGTTTTGTATGGCCCTTTTTCTAATCCAATCGCTCGATTTATAATCTTGAGTACCAAAGAATTCATGCTCACACCTTCTTTTTTTGCTGAAGCTACGGTTTTAAATATTGATTCAAAACTTTATTAAAAGCACCGGCATTTTGTGGATGTTTTATTTTCATGGTCATTAAAGCAGTTTCACCTTTTTTATTTTTAATATTTGGATTTACTCCGCCTTTTAGTAATACCTGGGCATAATCACCAGCATCACCATACCTTTCGCTTGCAACAGTATGTAATGCGGTATTTCCAAAATCATCAGCTAAATTCGCATTAGCTGAGTGAGATATCAGAGTCTCTACCATATCTAAATAACCAAACATAATTGCTATTTGTAGTAAAGAAAAGTGACCTTCGCCGTGTTGGCTGTTTAAATTAATGTTTTTATTATTTTGAATTAGTTTTTCGGCTAACTTTGTATCACCAAACATAACCGCATAGTACAATTTTTTATCAATACTAGCCGTCAGATAAATCTGTTTTCTTTGAGCAGATTTTTGGTCAAAATCATTATTGACAATTTCTCGTAACGTTGGGCGTTTTTTTATGTCCTTGAATTGTTCGTAGAATTCTTTTGTTCCAATATAAGCTTTCTCGGCCGCTGATACTGACAAATCATCGTCTTGAGAAATACTCTGATCAATTTGGGGTTCGGAGGTTTTATTTTTAGACGAAAGAACATCAAGCGCTGGATAGTATGTATCGGCTTTAATGGCTTTAACGAAAACATCATGAAAATCACTAAAACTATACTTTGATTGAATTGATGGATACATGTTCCAAACAGATCCAATCATACTGTCCCAGTATTTTGTAAAGCAAGCGCCATATCCCTCTTCTTCCCTTTTAGAGCAATCGCCATATGCTGAAATAGAGTATTTGTATGCTTGCTCTAGTCCGATTGGCCAATTCTTTTTGATTTCTAAGTTCGGACAAGTTTCATTCTGAATTGCGTCGTAGAAGTTACTAATGTGATGTTGATTTAATGTGAAAATTGACCAGAAGTAATCTCGCCCAGGAGAACCAATGAAAGGGGGCAGTGCAAATGTTTCATGATCAAAAAAATATACATAAAAAAGGGATTCAAGGCTAGATATTTCTTGTTCGTTAATTGTGTTTATTGCATTTGGCGCGCTAAAAAAATTACCTACAACGCCATCCTCACATTCTTCAGGCAATACTTTCTTATTAACGAGATCTTTGATAATTGGTGCTGCGCCTGGATTATCAAATAAAACCGGATAACCATTGCCATAATTTGCATTTTGTCTTGTTTGGCTTGCGGAAAAAGACAATTCATAAGGATGGCACCCAGCAGCAAACATATTTGCTAAAACAGCCCCTAAGGAGTGGCCTGTTACTGTAATGTATGGCCATGGATAATGTTTTTCAGCTGCATTTGCAACTAGTAGATAATATTCTCTTGCATTAGCTATATAATCATATGGAGCTTTTCCCATCAACATCAAAAAATCTTCAAATGCATCATGTACGGAAAATGTTGTACCTCTGCTAGCAATTATAATATAACACTGCGTACCAATATCATGAACAATTTTTATAAAAGATGCTGCATAATACCCATTAGAGTTCAACGAGTCTGGCATTGGAATAAAATAATCCCATCCTTCAGGCAAGGGAACGCTTGGCTGTTCCCAAGGATCATAGGATAAAAGGCTAAAAGTAACATAAGGTTTCAAATCATCAAGATCAAGGTGTCTTCGACAATCTTTGTGTGAGTGGTTGGCGAAAGCAGTGTTTAAAAATATAGTAACTATACAAACACCAAATGTTAGAATTATTTTTTTCATATTAGTTACCTCTCCTCAACAGTAGCAATGATATATAAAGAAACATTATAATTCATGCCATAATATCGGTTGCAAGGACTTAACACCATATTTTATATTAAATAAATAGATATTCCCAGATGTGGCAATTTTGGTCTATAATTATAGTTAGTAAAAACATATCTAGGTGATTCTATGATTATTTGTGCTTAGCCCCTGTGGGCAAATTTAAATCTCAGACATAAAAATTTTTAAACGAAATGCAGCATTGCAAATTACATGTTGCATTTATTGTCTATATTTTAAATTTTAGGGGTTACACAAATGAAATCATTTTCGTATATAATTTTTATTTCCGTCTTGTTTGGCTGCTTAGGGCAAGTGGCGTCCGATCTATATTTGCCATCCTTACCTGCAATTAGCATAAGCTTCAATGTTTCCGCTGCTTCTGTGCAGATGACTGTTGCAGCATATATGTTCGGCTATGCTTTATCATTTTTGTTTTATGGCCCAATTTCTGATGCGATTGGACGGAAAATTCCACTGATCGGCGGATTAATAATTTTTCTACTGGGGACCTTGGGTTGCGTTCTAACCAACTCCATTGATTTACTAATTGCCGCCCGCCTATTGCAAGGTTTTGGTGCCGGATCTGGTGTGATATTAGGCAACACCATAATTCGAGATTTATCTGATGAACACAATTTGGCAAAAGCGTATTCTTATCTTGGTGTCGCAAATATTGTTGCTATTGCCAGTGCCCCATTTTTTGGTGGTTATTTGCAACAATTCTTTGGTTGGCGCGCCAACTTTATTGTACTTTTAATTTATAGCTTACTAGCTTTAAGTATCAGTATATTCTGTTTATCCGAAACCAACCAACACAGAACTATTGCCAATCTACATCTTAAACAAATAAGGCTTAATTTAAGCACCCTATTTTCAAACAGCCAATTTGTATTAAGCATTGTGAGTATTTTTATGGTATATGGAGCAATACTTGCGTGGCTAACTTTGGGGCCAATTTTTTTACAAAACACACTCGGTATTTCCCCAGCGGATTTTGGCACAATTGCTTTAGTTGGCGGAGTTTTCTACGCAGCTGGCGCTTTTATAAATGGCAAATTAATAAACAAATTTGATGCTCACAATATGCTAATCTTTGCTGCTGGTTTAAGTATTTTTAGTGGCATAGCGATACTGCTACTTTACTTATTATTTCCACATAGCACGTTAGCCATTGTTTTACCAGTTTTTGGATTTCTTTTTTGCACAGGAATTATATTCCCAAATGCGTATGCCGGCGCACTAAAATCTTTTGCAAAAATTGCGGGTTTTGCTGGTGCTATCGTTGGTTTTGTTCAGATTTCAGGTGGCGCACTTTCAAGTGGTATTATGTCGTTGCTGCCAAAAACAACCGTGGCACCAATTGCATTGGCAATTATATTAAGTGGCGCATGTGTTTTCACTGCGAGCCTAAAAACTAAGTTTAAAAGATAAAATATTGCTTAGGATATTTTAGTTGCGGGATACTTGGTTTTATTTATAGGTATCTCGTTTTTCAAGATGAGTGCACATAATACAAAGACTACAACCAAAAGAATTAGACATAACCACATTATAGCTGAAAAAGCATGTAGAAAAGATTGGGTGGCAATAGGTAAAAGTTTCGAGGCCAATGATGGATCAAAATACGCGCTTAACTTTGTTAATGTATATGATCCATCGCTGATTTGTATTAGAGCTGACAATTTATTGCCAACCAAATGGATATTATTGTGTAACAATTCTTTTGCTAAATTAGAAGAGCTTAAATTAGTAAGCATGGTTCCACCAATTGCAACCCCGAGCATATTGCCAGTTAATGCCAATAAATAAAGTAAACTATTTGCAGTAGATAATTGTTTTTCGGGCACTGCAGTTAATGCGGCGATATTGGTTGAGGTGAACATTGCGGCTATACCTAAACCTGCGCAGACGAAAGCTACAACTAAAACCCATATTTGTGGTGTGGCAGTAACTCTAGCAAATAAAAAAAATGAAATTGCCAAGCACCCTGCTCCACCAAGCATAATGCTTTTTAAGATACCAGCGTAGCGATGGATTAATATACCTACTAATGGTGATGCTCCAGCCCAAACCCCGGTCATTCCTAATAATAAATATCCGGCTTTAAGAGAAGTAACGCCCACAATGTTTTGCAGATATAAAACCGAGGTGAATAATATCGCAAAAGAACAAAATGCCATGACTATCCTTGCAATATTTGCCACAAAGTATTTTCTAATAAGAAATATTTTTAAATCAAATAACTGCAGTTTGCTTTTTTGATTATTGAGATAAAACAGTAAAAGTAGTGTGATACTCAAAGTAATACTTGAAATAAAGTTAATTGATCGCACATGCCAATGTTGACTTTCGATAAGACCATAAATTAGGAAAAAAACACTCAGTGCTAATAGTAAAGAGGCGACATAATTCATTTTTTGTTTTGCTTGCGGCAAAATAAATCTTGGGCAAGTAGCCATTAATAAAACTATTGCTATAACCCCGATTGGTATGTTTACAAAAAATACCCAAGGCCAACTTAGAAATTTTAAGATTAAACCACCAATTGTTGGGCCAAGCGCCTGCCCCACCCCAGCGATTGCGGCTGTAATTCCCATAGCGACAGCTTTTTCCTCTTTAGGAAATATTGCAAAATTAATAATAGCTGAGGCAGGAAAAGCCAATGCCGCGCCGATACCCTGCAATATTCTACTTACAATCAAAATTGATGAATTTGGCGATAATCCACCTAATAAAGAAGCGATAGTAAAAACCCCAAGACCAATTGAAAAAATCCGCCTATGACCAAAAATATCGCCTAATTTTCCACCAATTACTAGCAGCATTGCAAAAATAACAACATATGCATTAATCACCCACTCTAAGATAGGCATCTCTGCATTAAATGCATGTGCTATTGCCGGCAGCGCAAGATTAACAATTGTTAGATCAAGCGCAATTATCAATAACATTAAGTTTGCTGCTATTGATACCAGCCACTTACGTTTATTATCCGAAATATTCACTATAATTCTCTTACTCTTATTTAAAGTTAATAGCCAAATACTTGCTCTTTATAGCTCTTTATTTTCACATATATCTAGATGATTATTCTCGCAACCCATCTTAATAATAAGTATAGCACATAATTGATAGAGTTACCTATCAATTAATAAATATTTGTGCTATTATATTTAATAAGAGTAAAAATAACTTTCGGAGTATACTTATGCATAGATTAACTAGGTCTTCCGCCGATAAGACAAGAGCTGCGATTTTAAAAACAGCTACCGCTCTCTTTGCTGAACATGGTTACTTTGGGGTATCAACAAATGATATTGCTCGAGCCTCTAAAATTGGTCAGAGTTTGCTTTATCATCATTTCAAAAACAAAGAAGGATTGTGGGAAGCGGTGCGCCAAAATATTTCTGCAAAATTCTATAAACAACACACAATCAAATATGATCCGCAATTGGATTTAAAAACTTTTATAACGAATACAGTTATTACTAGATTTAATTTCTTAAAAAATAACCCAAATATTTTTAAAATAATTTATTGGCAGCGTTTTATTACCAAAACTAAAAAATTGCAAATTACTCAAAATGAATATACCAATAAATGGTATGATTTATTAAAAAATATGCAGCAGCTTGGGAAAATTCGCAAAGATTATAGTGTAGAAATGATTGCGCTTTTAATTCGCAATACGATTCATGGGGCATTTGATGTTGCTTTATTTACGAAACAACAATCCAACATATGTGACAAACAAAAAGAATATTTAAAATTGGTTATTGATTGTTTGTATAATGGGCTAAAGACGCACTAAAGATGCTAAGGGCGTCAGTAAAGTAAAAGTGTCAAGAGTTTCTTGTAGAGTTAATTAAATTTTCGATTTCTCTGTTGTTATGTAAAACAACAATAGTTTTGTTAGTTTTTAAGGATTCCAGTTTTAGCTTGATTAACGGTTTTTGTTTGCTATGATATTCCCATACAAATTTGAAGAAATTGAAAAAATTACGATCTATTTTTTCTATACATCCGCTTGGCAAATCTGTTCGTGGTGCAGCATGTTTTGCAAGCAAAGCTCTTTTCGTGATTCGCCAAAGGCATGTGATACGAGGAATATCTAAAAATATGACCACATCTGCTGCATTTAGTCGAATATCCAAAGAATTGAAATAATTTCCATCCATGATCCAGGAATCTTGTTTTACCAATTCTTTTATTTTCAATATCCATTCATCCTCTGGCATTGCTTGCCAATTACTGCGTAAAAAGTTCTTGTCTAAGTGAATCAAAGGTAAATGACATTCTGCGCTTAATATTTTAGCCAAAGTGGTTTTACCAGATCCTGGTGAACCCAATATGGCTATTTTGTACACCTTTTCTCCTATTAATGCTTGAGCAGATAAGTTCATATTTTTTTATTCTCTATTTTTATAGTAAGAAAATTTCATCTAGTCGTAAATAAGTCATTATTTTCTTGGTTAAAAGATGAATATCAAGCTGTTGTCGGTTGTAAGGACTGACACCATATCTATCACCATATCTTACGTTTTGTCTTAAGATCAACAATAGACATAGCACCGGTTTCAATAAGTTCAATAGCATATCGAATATCAATATTAATTCACGTTCAAACATTTGTCTACGCTCTCCTGACGAATGATAATCAATAGATTCTAGCATTTTGAGATCAATAAGCTTTTTTTGTTTTTGATTACCAAAATCACCGGTTGTCAATGGTCAATTAATTCTACCGTATTTTTCACGGGTAGCGGAGAACTCGTAATCATAAGAAAATATTAGCGTAATTAAAAAACACACGTTAATCAAACCGAGGAAAGCATATGTCACAAAAAAAATTATTATCTGTATTTGTTTTATTTTTTGTATTTATAGTATCAAATGTTTTTGCTGCAGATGTGTGCACACACTGGGAAGGTGGAATCTCATGTGAAAAAGGTGCAGTCGATAATGTATCTGGCGTTGGCCTTGCAAGCTTAAACGGGACTACTGTAACTAATGCAGTGAGCTTCACCGGAAATATCAATGCAGTAAATGCTGACATCAACAAACTGAATATTATTGGTAATCTTCTTTTTACAAATACGACCTTAAGAGGATTTGCCCAGATAATAGGAAACGCCGCACTCATCGACACCAAATTTCTTGGGGGATTTCAAATCACAGGGTTCATGCTTGTAACAAACTCAAGCTTCGAAACCCCAATCGAAATTACAAGCCCTTTAATTACACTTAAGAGCTCTACAACCAAAAATATTGTCGTGCACAAAAGTAATAATCCAAATGAGCAGTTATATCTACAAGAACATTCTATTGTGAATGGCGATATTGTTTTTGAAAGCAATACAGGTACCGTATTTGAAAGCGACGGTTCTCTGGTGAATGGGAATGTTATTGGCGGCACCATTGTAAAAAAATAGTGATGCGATAATGTCACAGGGCATTTTTTTATTGCAATAGCATGTTGCCTACCAAAAAGCTAGGCATTTTGTAACGGGCCAAACAACATCTGATAATGCAGTGCTGCCATTTTCAAATATTATTGAACCTTTAAAGGTAGCGGGAAGATCCCAAAATTGGTCGTAGAAAACGTTAGCTGGATCAGAGCGATCGCAATCATCCCATAATTTTTGCTTTTTCCCAGATTAGGTGATGCGTTTGTTCTTTTCCATCGGTGAAAAATGGTGCGGTACTTAGCTCAAGACGATTAGTATAAAATTTATAAAACCGTTCTTGCGATACACCTGACCAGTTTGGGTACAAATTAATTTCGCAATTATGAGTAACAATATTATCTTGGACGCGATAAAGGCCACAATAAGAAAGGTAGGTCTCATAAGCATTGGCTTTTTCTGCCTGTGAGCCTCCAAAAAAATCTTTTGAAACAAATGGAATGCGATTTTTTTTAGCAATAACAACAGACATATAGCCATCAGCGCCATACATAATATAACCAATTATTTCTCTGCCGAATGGATAAGAAATGCTACCTTGAGCATCTCGGGATTCCCATGAAACCAATTTCCAAGTACCAGTAAAACGTTGCATTTAAATCACCTCATTGCTTTTATTGCATGTGCCGCCCATGGGAAACAATCAACGATTGCCCCGTCAACGCATTGGTCGGAAAAGTTGCAAAGAAAAACACCACTTCAGCGACATCTTCAACTGTAGTAAATTGTTTATCAACGGTGCTATCCAACAGAATTTTCTCGACAACTTCTTTTTCGCTTATCTTTAGTACTTTAGCATACTCAGGAATTTGTTTCATAACTAATTCAGTTTTTACACAGCCAGGCCCAACTAAATTCGCACGCACATTATATTCTGCGCCTTCGTTGGCAATTGCTCTCATCATTCCGAGCAGTGCATGTTTCGCTGTAATATAAGCTGCTTTTTTGGGCGATGCTTCGACTGAATGGACTGAGCCTATAAATATAATACTGCCACCACCATTTTTCTTCATCTGTTGCATCGCTGCCCGCGAAACAAAAAAACTCCCGTACTGATGGACATCAACTAATTTTTTCCAATCTTCAGTTTTAAACTCTTCAAATGGCGAAATAATTTGCAAGCCGGCATTGTTCACCACAACATCAATTTTGCTCATCTCTTTAGTAATCCGCGCAATACCGCTGTTTACTGCAGCTTCATTTGTCACATCCATTGCCATACCTAGCGTTTTCACGTTATATTTTTTGGCAATTTCTTGCGCCGTTCTCTCTGCATCATCTTGGCGTAAATCTGAAATTACTACCTGAAATTTTGCAGCCGCAAATCTTTCGGCAATCCCAAGACCTATTCCGCGCGCAGAACCGGTTATCAAACAAACTTTATTCATAGAATCCTTTGAGTTATTTCTTTGATCGATATTTTCTAGTTTACCACCTATTTTTAATTAGAGTAACTTTTGGTACGGATGATTATCAACCTCCAATATATGTTCCCGGTTTTGGTAATAAAGCACTGATATGGATTGCAACTTTAAAAAGATTGGTATCTTTCATAATTATGTGTAAATATTTCTGGATAGCGTAAATAGAAATAATTTTAAAATTCTTAAAGATTTACTAAATTTTATATTGATGGGGGCGCAATGACTGGCTGGACAACGGGAACCTGTGAAGCAAATGGGATTAACATGCACTACATCCGAACCGGTGGTGACAAACCCCCTGTCGTTCTGTTGCACGGGCTAATGTTGAATGGAGCGTGCTGGACTCCTTTGGCGAGGGCACTGGAGAAGGATTACGACGTTCTCATGCCGGACGCCCGAGGTCACGGGTACTCCAGCGCCCCGGATCATGGCTATTGTTATGACAATCTCGCCGCTGATGTCGTGAGCCTTATCGACACGCTCGGGCTTGTTACCCCAGTGCTACTTGGCCATTCTATGGGAGGTATGACAGCGGCTGTGGTTGCCAATCGGAAACCCAAGCGACTGCGAGGGCTTATCTTAGCTGATCCAACCTTCCTAACGCCGCAGCGTCAACGCGAAGTTCATGAGAGTGATGTCGCAAATCAGCATCTTCGAATTCTCAATCAACCAAAGAAGGATTATTTGGCTGAGATTCAGGTTCGACATAGTCATCGCTCACGAGAGGTCATTGAGCTATTCGCACAGGCAAGATTTCAAACTAGTATTTGTGCCTTCGAAATTTTGACACCGCCGAATCCTAACTACGTGCAACTGATCAACACTCTAGATGCGCCAAGTCTACTTATCATCGGTGATGCTGGCTCAGTAGTTTCCGCTGAGATAGCCACAGAACTTGCTGGGCTTAATCAACACTTGGAAATCGTGCAGATCGCGGAAGCTGGTCATGCGGTTCCGTATGACCAGCCCGAGCGTTTTGCGGCCGTCGTTCAAACTTTTTTGCGCTCAGTAAGTAAAGGTGTCAAGTCCTGACAACCGACAACCAATGATTTAAATATAGTTGTCGGTTGTCAGGACTTGACACCATATCACTTAATCTAATTTTAATATTTTATTTTACCACTGTGCTAAACTGTATAATGTAAATAAATGTGTCAATAACTTAATAACCAAGTTTTTAAAAATAAAATATGTCAAGTGCAAATGCAAGCGCAAGCTCTTCTGGGAGCCCACCACACCCAAGCTCAAATTTCTTTGATGCTAAATCGCAATTAAATCAGGTTGCGCTGCCAGTCGAACTTAAAAAAATACTTATTGAGCTTAAAGAGCAAAATGAAAAAATGGCTGAGCATCGTGATATTGATATTATATTTGCTGGGCATGCTAAACAAATAACTCAAATAATTTCTCAACGCTATGAAGCCGTACGAAAGGCAATTCCAGAACTAGCGGATTCGAAATCTGAAGCGATCGTAACTAATAGAGCATTAATTTTTGATCTGCTGGATGCGTTTGTTTTATTAATGAGATGGTTAGATTATTTTGCACAAGGAATGGGTTATCTTTTTTGTTTTCGTAGGAGTTATGGTGATTCTTGTGGTAACAGGATAGTATTTGAGAACCTATTAGCTGTCTCTAGTGATCTATGGAAGAAATTTATCTGCGCAATCTCTCTTGGCTGGTCCCTTAATCAGGAATCGATTAAGAGTTCGATAATGGAAATGAATCGGCTTTTTCGTGGTGCTAGCCCACAAAATTCAATAGCTTTGCAAAGTTTTTTAAGGACACGCGGTGTAAATGATTTATCCTTGAAAATTGGTCAAGAAAATGAGGTGCAAAAAAGATTACGGGAAACTCCGGTAGCTAATTCTGATATAAAAACATTTGCTGGCACCAGTTTAGTCGTAGGATGTGGCGCAGAATTTAAGCATGATTATCACCCTGCAGACCAATGCTACTCAATTGACATAAACAAATATGTTCGCCCTGATCTTGTTTGTGATTTTGAAATGGAAGTTTCTGAAACTTTTCTCCCAAGTAAAAGATTTAAATTGGTAATATTCGAATTTAACCCGACTAATAGCGAAATAGCCTTAAATAATTTAGCAAGAATTATGCGCAGTGATGGAATCTGTGCAATACCCCTAGGAACTTATTATGGCTGTGAGTATAGCAACCAGAAAATACAGAAAAAAATAACTAGCTCTTACAAGTATATTAATCGAGCCACAAAGGGCCTTGGCCTTGATAGTTTATTTCTGTTAGCAAGCAATAGCCCAATCAATGACCAAGCGTTAAATAGTCTGGATAAATTTGCTCAACCTATGCTTGGCGTACTTGCTGAGCAACAGGAAGAATCGCCATCTTGTGCCGTAATGTGATAAGAAGAATTTGAGGCAACCGTTCTTTCATGAAAATCAATACTGAATTACACAATAATATTGTTGGGTTATATGGCTCAAAAGGAAAATTGTGGCTCGAAAGATTGCCACAAATAGTGATTGAAATTGAGACAGCGCTTGGTATCAAAATTCATGCTCCATTTGAGAATTTGAGTTTTAATTATGTCGCACCATGTATATTGGCTAATGGAGAAGTTGTTGTTTTTAAATGCTGTGTTCCAAATAAAGAATTAATAACAGAAATTGCGGCTTTAAAATATTTTAATGGGAACGGCTGCGCTAAACTAATTAATTCTGATGCAAATGCCGGATGGATAATCATGGAACGATTGTTTCCTGGTAAAATGTTATCTTCCGTAGAAAATGATGAAAAAGCTACTCGTGTTTTTGTAGAGGTAATGCAAAAACTCCATAAGCCAATAGATAATAATAACGATGAATTTCCAACTGTTGAAACTTGGTTAAAAGGATTTGAGCGGTTACGCAAAAAGTTTAATGGCGATACCGGACCCTTCCCTTCTGAACTCATTCGCACCGCCGAAAAAATATCTAAAAAATTATTACTTTCATCAAGCAAACAGATTCTATTGCATGGAGATCTGCATCATTACAACATTCTATCGAGCAATCGCGATAATTGGCTTGCAATCGATCCCAAAGGTGTCATTGGTGAACCAGAATATGAAATTGGCGCTTTTATGAAAAATCCAATGCCAGATTTAATGTTTCACGATGACCTCGAGAAAATACTTATGAGACGTATAGACATCATTGCAGAAATGACTGGTTTTGATCGCCAGAGATTACTTTCCTGGTCATTGGTAAAAGCAGTGTTAACTGCTTGGTGGTGTTATGAAGATAAAAGTAATAATATAAATAATATAAAAAAGCTTTTATCATATGCAGAAACACTGAAAGCATTAATAGAAAAATATATGCCTAATTAATAATTCGGGACAACAAAGAAAGTATGACCAACAAATTTACTATTCGCCTAGCTTCACAATCTGATGTGAGATTATTGGTTAATTTTCGTATTGCTATATTGCGCGAACTAAATATTTTAGCTGATGATGCTGAAGCAAAGCTCATGAAACTAAAGTTTCGTAATTACATATCCAATAAAATGAAAAAGAAAGAATTATTTTGTTGGTTAACCGAACATGATGAAAAAATTATCGGCGTAGGCAAGGCGGTAATTTATGATGCCCCACCTCAATCTATTACTCACGGTGGAAAAGAAGGCTATATCTTTGGCATATACACAATCCCTGAAATGCGTGGCAAAGGCTTAGGGACGCTTATGATGAAACATATCATTTCAGAGCTGAAAAAAAGAGGATATAACAATATTTGGTTACGCGCCAGTAAAGACGGTAAGCCAATTTATGAAAAACTTGGGTTTATTACTTCAGAAAAAGATTGTTGCGAATATATGGAGTTGAGATCTGAGTCATAAAGACATCAGTGCATTATCAGGGGGGCGGTTGTGATACTGTTTATTCAATATGAAACATATTCAGCTTGTAAAAAAATATTGGGAGTATTTTAAACAAAAAGATTACACTAAAGCGTGTGATTTATTGGATCACAACGTTACGATATTATGGCCAAACACTTCTGAAAGCTTTAACCGATCTGAGTTCATTTCTATTAATAAGAATTATCCTGGCAGCTGGGTTATAACTATAGAAAAACTTATTCCAATTAATCGTAATGAAGTTGTAACGATTGCAAAAATTAAATCAAAAAAAGATATTCGCATTGAAGCAAAAGCAGTAAGTTTTTTTAAAATCCGCCGGAATGCAATAATAGCTCTAACTGAATACTGGGGAGACATTGCTAAACCCCCACGCTGGAGAAAAAAATTATTAAGCAAGGCAAGGCGATGTCAGGATTAATCTTTAGTCGGTATCTGCCTTATAGTTTAGTAAGGCTAATAAATTTATTAACCAGTTGCATCAAAATTATTGAATGCGCTTTGGCAAATGACAAATCAACGCGACTCTGCGCTCTTATATAATGATTTCACTTAATGACTTGCGTCGACGAGGCTCGGGGTTTTCTGCTGGATAGCCAATTGGCAACAAAGCTGAGACAAACATTGTTTCATCCCAATTAAATATTTGTCGAACTTTTTCTTTGTCTAGAGATCTTACTAAGCATGTCCCTAAACCAAAATCTAAAGCCCTTAACATAATATGTTCTATTGCGATCGCTACATTAAATTCTACAATCACTCCAAGCTGAGCTGGCGTTAATCCTCTAAGATAATTTGCACCTTGCATTACTAATTCAACAATATTTTGATCAAAAACATGGTTATCTGCTAAGTCTTTAGTGCCCAAAATTAGATCATCCACATATTCTTTCAAGCTGGCGCAACAAACTATTACTATTGGAGCTTGAGCAACAAATCTTTGTTGGCGCGCAGCTTCCACTAGCTTATCTTTTATTATTTGATCTGCCACGATTTTAAAGCGCCAGGCTTGAGAATTACATGCTGATGGCGCTAGCCGCGCAGCATTAATCAACTCCTCTAAAATTTCCCTCGAGACTGCGTCAGGTTTAAACTTGCGAATACTTCTGCGTTTTTCAATCGCTTCTTTCGTGGTTAGCATTTAATTTCCCTCAAATTAAACTAGAATTACTTTTTCCCAATAGCCTCACCCCAAATTTTTTTTAGCTTTTGTAATTTTAGTTGACATGTAACGTACCTATTGCCTAAACAATGTTTCCAGACTGTTCATTTACTTCCATTCTAATACGGTTTGTTGGGTAAGACTATTCCTTATTTATCCAAGGATTGGAAGGAAAAAAATATTCACTAAGAGAGTCAGGGATTAGAACGTCAATAATCAGCTCTTGAATTACGAAAGTTGTTGTATTTTTATCTGCAGATAAATTCACGATTCAAGACCTGACCCTGGACCCCATTAGATAGGTATCATTTACAAAAGTATATGCTAGTTAATATAAGCTTGAATAAATTGTCGCATGAAAGATTTTAGTGGTATGATAAACAAAAAATTATTCAGCTTCTTAATTCCATCAATTTTATTAGTGGCATTCTGCGCAACTACTTTAGCAGCTACAGCAAACGTTATCCTCCCTACGGCAAACAAACAATGCAATATTGATTGCGTTAAACATATACAAAACATTATTGATAAGTATCGCGATGCTGCTAATATTCCAGGCATTCAATTGACTGTCAGTTTCCCAAAGCAACCAATGCAAGTATTCTGCAGCGGTACTCTTAGTAAAAACGGCAATGTTCCAGTTATCGCAAGTACCAAATTTGAAATTGGCAACACAACTAAATCTTTCACAGCTGCAATTGCATTACAACTAGAAGAACAAGTAATATTGCAGCGTCGTCGATGTCGAAAAATATTAAGGTTTACCAGAACATCTTCGGCAATGGTGAGGCGAGGCTTTCAGCAAGAGTGGCGTTCAGTCAATTTATAAAAGACAAGAACCGCAAAAAAAGTAAAATAGTAAATACTAAAATCAATATTATAAGGTAAAAAAAATATGGCAAGTGCATCAAACAATCCTAATGAAGAGAAAAAAGAAGCAAAAGCTGCGGTGATTTTTAACAAAAATTTATGGCCACTATTATGGCAAAATGCTGATAATAAGCCGTTACCTTTGTCTGAAAGCGAAAAAGAGGCATCATGGTTTGACATTGATATAAAAGAAGCAATGAGTGTGGCTGAGCTAATCATTAAAAATAAGGATAGCTGTAAATGCATAGCTGTAAAAAAAGATATTTATTATATATATGATGGTCATGCGACTATTTCAGCACATATTGCGTGTGGCAAGAAAGTTGGCCATATTGAATTGGATGCAAATATAGAGTGGCTAGACCAAATCGAAGTAGATAGTAGATATCGAAGATTAGGAATAGGAACAACGCTTATCACATTAGCTCGAGAAGAATTTGGCGATTTTAATATCGCTGATGTTGATGAGTCTTTTCATGATAATCATTGCTATTCTTTAACACCAGCAGGCCGAGCGCTAATTCAAAGCTGTATAAATAAAGGGATATTATCAGAAGCACAAATGATGCCCCCTGAGGAAGTTCCAAGGAATATTGATTCAACCGAAGCAGATGAGGGTTCATCAAGCCCCGCATGCGAATAAATTCACGATCCAAGGCCTGGCCTCTACAATTTAAGGTTTTTTATACGCATTAGCTTCCAGGATAACGAAAAGCTGAGTGATTTTGTGTATCGGGAGTTTTTGAATTTGGGCTTGGAACGCTTGGAGGACTAACCCCTTTAACATCACTGCCCATATTCTCCACAATAGAAGCAGCATCTTTAAACGCCCACAACCAATTTTTTAAACACCCCCTCTCAAGCCGACCTTGGAGATCAAATAATATAGGCTGAAAATATTTCATTTCTTGTTTAATTATAGTTAAATTTTCATCTGTTTTTTTCCCAGCTTTAAAATCATCAATTGCTTGGCGAAGTTTATTTGCATGCGCGTTATTGTTATTGATTGCTTCTTCACCCTCTTTGTATTGGCTAAATAAAGTAAGATTTGACATAAACCCTCCGTTTTTTATGTTGTTTTAAAAATTCATGAAAAAATAAAATAATTAAATAAATTATACCCCTTTGTTATTTTATTTATAATAATTTATTTCATCTAAATTTAAGAAATCTCCAAGTCCTTTTTGAAGGTTTTGAAGTCTTTCTGATCGAATTCAATTTTTAATATTTAGTATAATTTTTAAGAATCCATATCAAAATATTTTGCCCTCCAGGCAACTTTTATCTCGTTGATTATAAATTAAAATAATTGCTTGATTTGCAACTTATTGATTTATAACATTAATTATTTTACATGTTTTTGAGCTAAAAGATCGCTTGCAAGTATTTATATTTTATTAGATAATTCAACGCATTAATAATGTTTTTTAAGGAGAAATATATGCATACTAGGATTTGCAGTAAAGCTACTATAGTATTCATTTCATTATTTGGTTTTCTTTGCTCTTTCAATACCTACGCCGATTCTTCTGATAATAGCGATTTACTCGGTGGGGCAGCGGTTCTTGGAGCTGCTGCGTTAATTGGAGTCGGGGCTGCAACAAACTTTCATCATTCATCATCAAGCTCTGCGCAACCACCATCACCGCCCACTCCCCCTACTCCAAATGTAATACCAGATAATTACTTGCCGGTAGAAATTATTAATAATAACTCAATCGCCAATAATGATAATGTTTATATCTTAGTGAAAGGAAGTTGCGATGGAGTAAATGACTACTTTTTAAATTTAAGTGATAAAACCACTGGCAAAGCAACTTGCGACAGAGCTACATCTGGCAACGATAACTTCCAACACTCATATGCATTATCGAGCCTACACGTTAACCCTGAGACAAAAAACCCAGAAATTTTTATTCCAAAACCTGTCTCATCTGGTCGTATGTACTTTGGCGTTAATTACAAATTCGATATGTATACCGATCCTAGCACAAAAAAGATTCAAGATATTGATGGTTTTAATCCACGCAATTCAAATTATTATACTCTCTTTGATAAGGTGGAATTTTCTTATAATAATAATGGGAGCTGGTCCAACCCGACTGCAGTTGATTTCTTTTCAATGCCAATAGGTTTAAACCAAACTAATTCTACTTCTGGCTTTACTCAAGCTGGGCTTACTGATTCGCGCACAAATATTTTAACTGCAGTCCAAAGCATTTTTACCGCAAATGATAGAACAGATGATAAAATGTGGAATCGTTTATTTTTAATTTACACAAGTAATGATGCTATTAATTCTAATAAAGATGACGCTAACAAAAATCCTAATGCTGTTGGCACAGTTTTGCGTATGATGTCACCTGGCAAAGCGATGGCGCAAGGTGTCCCAGGAACCAATCCATTCGATATCAATTACTTAGTTAACTCTAGTGGTAAAGTAGGCGCGCTATATTATATTAATAGTCTATGGGCCTACTACCAAACTCATGATTTAAAAATAAACTGTTCTGAGTTGCAACAGCCATATACAATTCTTACTGGCAGAGTTGATAGCAACAATACTAATTTTATTTTCAAAGATGAGTCAAATAATACCATTGCCACAATTGTTCGCCCTGCTAATTCAATGCCATTTTTTTCAGGATCGGGCGGAACATTTAACGCAACCGACAAAACCCCCGAAGCTATTATCGTCAGAGATCTTACCGCGGCATTTGATTCAGGGTTATTGCCACTTGATAGTTCGTCAACTTCAAATGGCGCAGTTTTATCAAAAGCTTACTTTGCCTCAGTAAAAAATAATTATTACAATGATACTCCAGCTCAAGATCAGTGGGGAGATCCAGCAAAAATATATGGTCCATGGTATGATTTATATGCTAAATCTTTGCATAGCTTTTCTAATCAACCCATATATGCTTTTGCCTATGATGATATCTTAAGTCAAGACGGAACGCTGCACGACACAAATGGTACACGCCCATCTATGCTAAAAATTACACTTGGCAACATGAGCGGTACTGCAATTCCAGACCCCTATACCGACAGCCAAACTTACACCATACATGTTGCAATTGGCTCTGGCAGTACAGTCATCTACAAAGGCACTACATATACCTCCGCTGATACACCAACTTTTTCTGAGGTAACAATTCCATTTCAAGTTATTTTAAATGGAAATTTGGCGAATATTTATATTAAGCATCCAATAGTGCGCCCATATTTTAATGGAGCCGATGGTATTGTGATAACACAGACAGGGGTTGGTACTGCCAATGTAACTTTCCCGGCGCCATCTACGCCGTCAATGTAATGTAATATAAATAGACTTTATTGCGTAATTAAAAAATTACAAAAAATGTCGCGTATGTCGCTCGAATATTTATTCGTTGAGAATCAATTCTACATTGCAATATTTTGCTCCTCTTGCCAAACCTTTCTCATTATCTTTCTCCGGGTAACTGACCCACTCAAGTTTCGGATTTAGGCCATACA
Organism: Gammaproteobacteria bacterium; assembly: GCA_023480665.1. Classification (GTDB taxonomy): domain Bacteria; phylum Pseudomonadota; class Gammaproteobacteria; order UBA9339; family UBA9339; genus JAMCWR01. The sequence goes on along the minus strand of JAMCWR010000039.1, from coordinate 5,137 downwards.
TGAATCCTGCATCAAAGGATTTTGACAATATTTCACACATAAGCCATGGCTTGTCCCAAACGGATTTCCATGCATCAAAAACCGGACATTTCAAAACATGACAATTGTACTTTCCTGCGCACAATGTTCTTTCGGCGCATAACCCTGCAAGAATAGTGTCTTTGTGATATTTGGCATAAAAATCTTTTAAAGCAACCGCAACATCAATTTCATTCTCTCTGCCTGCATAACCAGCCATGCATTTATATCTTTTGCCTTCCTCTATTCCAAAATCATAAAACGATTTACACAAAACATCGATTGCTTCTCTGCCCCATTTTTCATAGACTGATTTGACCATAATTGCCATTAGACGCCCGTTTTTCCAAACAGACTCTTTTATAAATTCTATCGCCTCAGGTGATAAACTATTATCGTCAGTCATTTTTTTCTCCGATATTAAATTATACTAACTGCAACTATCCGCCTAAAATAGGTGTTGCGATAGTTTTATTGAGTAATTGTTGCATACATACTTTAGAATTAAAAGAATGCTATAAAAGCCTCCTGGTTTGTTAAATGAATAAACACATCTACTCAAAATAGCCGTTACATATTGATTTAAAATAAAAAAATTAATAAAAAAATCGTATAATTTTTAATTAATTGAATTATAACGTTTTTTATTTTACATGTTTTACTTTATCTATTTCATTTATCTTTTTGAATAATAACATAATTTATAAAATTCTTTATTGAAGTGATCCTGGAAAACGCTCTTCTTTGCAAAACCCGTTGATTAATTTTTATAATACGCTTAAGATTTCCTTAAGGTTTGTGGTCTATAGTTAATCCTAAGAATAAAGAAAATCAATCAAGCTGATTTGTAAACAATGTTAAACGCTGAAGGGAAAAGCAAAACAAACTTGGAGAAAAACATGAGCGAAACTACAAGAAACGAAATTACAAAAAGCGAAATGACAAAAAATGAGTTTAGATTATTTACACTAAAAGATTGGCAAGAGATTGAGAGAATACACAGACAAAAAAATGAGGCTAATGCGAAAAAACCTGAAATTGTATCGGCTGGCATAAATACACCAAATGCAACAAACAATGCTACTGATAACACTGATAATTCTACACCAATAGCAGAAGATACAACCAATACTCACCACACTATATAATTAGAATTCAAGCTCATCATCATCCTGATTAAGCTACAGCCATAATCCTCACCCAGAAGTGGGTAAGGATTATGGCCTAGACTTAATTTATTTTTATGTTTAGATTAGCGGAAGTTATTTTAAATAATATGAATACGAAATGGGTAAGGTAATTTAATGAAAAACACTAAAGCATACTCATCAAAAATTAGCGTGATAATGCCACTATGCATGGTTATTTTTATTGACACATTTGCAATGACCCTCATCTACCCGTTATTTGCCCCGCTATTTTCTTTGGATGTCGCAAGCGGTGGATTTTTTACCTTAAGTTTTTCTATGCAAATAAGAAATATGCTATATGGCTTAACAATGGCTATATACCCTATTTTAATGTTTTTTGCATCGCCATTTTTAGGCGATCTTTCAGATAAAATAGGCCGCAAAAAAGTTTTGCTTTTATGTTTGTCTGGCGCGAGTATCGGCGCAGGATTGTCAGGTGTTGCTGTTGTAATGCATAGTTTTGCTTTATTTTTTACCTCAAGAATTATTGCTGGTTGTATGGCTGGCAGCCTTCCGGTCGCACAAGCTGCCATTGCTGATATCAGCGACGAACGTGATAAAACAGTTAACATGAGCCTCATTGGGTTTGCATATACTCTTGGTATTGTTTTGGGCCCAATTATAGGAGGGTTTTTGTCAGATAAAAATATTATATCGTGGTTCAGTTTTTCAACGCCATTTTTTGTCACAGCAATTTTATCAATTTGTAATGCGAGTTCATTAGCATTCACATTTAAAGAAACATTGGCAACAGTAACGCAAATCGTCACCAAAAAATATATGCAAATTTTTAAACCAATGCTGATGTTTGCAAAAGCATTTCAAGATAAAGCCATTCGCTCCATTCTTCTAACCTGCTTTTTTTATATGTTAGGATGGAGCGTATATTTGCAATTTATTGCATTAAACCTTTTTCAAAAATATCAATTTACCTCAACGCAGCTTGGATATTTTGTTGGTTGGATTGGATTTATTATGAGCATTGCAATGATCCTGATTATTCGCGCCATGGTCAAATACTTCACCACAACCCAAATATTATCTTGCGGAATTATCCTTTCAATCATAGGGGTATTTCTCAGCATGATCCATAGCGCTGCCATGCAATGGATTGGTGCTTTCCCAATTGCTTGCGGCATTGGCTTAGCATTCACTACAATTACTACACTTTTTTCTAATGCAGTTACTGCTAAGTTGCAAGGCTGGATCATGGGTGTTTCTGCATCAACAATGTCAATTGCAGCAGGCGTTGGCGGATTATTAACTGGTTTTATTTCAATCAATGCTAAAATAGCATTTATCTCGATTATTATTATGTGGGCAGTTTGTTTTTTATTTTCTTTGCAAATTACAAATAAAAAGGTAACAACAACTTAGCTTAAGTTATGCAATTTTTCATTGCCTGATTTATCTCATATCTCTATGCATCCAGTTATCACACTATCACCATTAAAAAAACTTGGCCTTAGCCCTACACGCGAAGCTGCTTGTGAGCGTAAAAAAAGCACATATGCTTTAGCAGCAAGTGCAATAAGAGGCGGCGCAAAACACGAGAAGAAAGCTGAAGAAAAAAAACATCTTCCTATAACAACGGTCGCTGAATTTAAAACCTTATCTAACCCATGTTTTCATCCTGTTTTTAAGTATTATTTCGATGCACTTTCTGAATTAACAGAATTAAAATCGTCAATAGGCGGAGATTTTTGGCGTAGCGCAGAAAATAAAAATATTGGGGAAGTTTCTGATGGCGCTATGAATACGCTTTATTCAAGAGTAAATCTTGAATTTTATACACCAATTTCTGACCCGATTATTATCTATAATGGTAGCAGACCAAATATTATTACTGCTTATACAAAAGCGTTTTTAAGTAATTTTAACCCAAGTATTGCGAACTTTTTTCTTAAGCTTAATAGCCAAATCGTTGTGGATGGATTCACATATATCTCAAATCATTTATTGCTAAGTTTAGCTTCGCCAGTTTCTGTGCGCTGGGGACCAACTTGCGCTAAAATTTTTTACAGAAACAAAGATTGCGCGGTAATCGAGATTACAAATGAGCTAAACAACTTATCAGGAGGTGGTAGAACATTTTGTAATAGAGGGGGCTATGCGCAATTAAAGCTTGCGGACACTAAAGTAAAACTTTTAATTCAAGCATCTGGTTATCTTTCAAAACCAAAAGTCTCGTTTGTTGGCATTGAACAAAATATATTTGAAGCACAAATTCTTGATCATTGCATGCGACTTCCAATAACTCCTGATGACAAAGAGATCACGCAAAGAATTAAAGCGATTGAATCTGAGTTCAAAGCTGAAATTGATTATTGCAATACAGTAATAGAAACGGCACGGGATCCAAAAGCCACACAAGCGTTAAAACTTAGGTTAAGCGCATTTTATATGTTTGCATTATTTCCAGCGCATTGCACTGCAAAAAACATGAGGCATTTTTTTCAAAATCAGTTTTCAAATGATGCTATTTTCGACTTATTTAAAGATAAAATTATCGATCAATTAAAATCATTATATTTATTTAAAGCAAACTTATCGAACAATGCAGCTCCCGCCGCAATCGAAGCTGCTGCTAACGTAACAAACAATGCTATATCTGCACTAATTTGCAGTTATTTGTAAGGATACTTTTGCGACTAAGTTTTGACATTTTATGCCTGCATAAAATGTCACTTTTGACGTTTTTTGCAAGCACTTTTCGTCAAGTTACTTTGTTTTTTTGTTGCGTTTAAAATTTGCCGCAAGACCAGCGATTGATGTTTCTTTATAGTGTTGAGAAAGGTCTCGGCCAGTTTCATACATAACACGAATAGCGTTGTCTAAGCTCACAATATGCTGACCGTCCGATAAACCTGCGTATAAACTTGCATCTAAAGCTCGCATTGCCGCAAAGGCATTGCGTTCAATGCAAGGAATTTGTACCAATCCACATACCGGATCACAAGTTAATCCAAGATTGTGTTCAAGCCCTATTTCTGCAGCGTATTCAATTTGAGTTAAAGTTTGGCCAGAAAGCTGGCTAACTGCTGCTGCTGCCATTGCGCATGCGCTACCAATTTCACCTTGGCAACCAACTTCGGCCCCAGAAATTGATGCATTATGTTTAATTAAATTCCCAACTAAACCAGCAGTGGCAAGTGCGCGTAAAATTTTTCCTTGGGGTAATTTTTGATTTTTTGCAAGATGAAATAATACCGCGGGAAGCACTCCGGACGAGCCGCAAGTAGGCGCAGTAACTACAATCCCACCGGCAGCATTTTCTTCGGCAACTGCTAGCGCATATGCGTAAATTTCGGTGCGATGTTTTAATTCTTCCTGATAGTGTTGAGCTTTTGTGAAATATGAATACGCTTTGCGCTGTAAAGCAAGAGGACCAGGCAGAGATCCATCGGTATCTAAACCACGCTTAATTGCGTTCTGCATAGCCTCCCAAACTTGTGCTAAATAATCACAAATTTCAGAATCTTCGCAACACGCAATATATTCCCAAAAAGTTTTCCCAGAGCTCAAACACCAATCGCGAATTTTATCCATACTATTTAAGCGATAGACATCTTGTTCAGGCGCGGTTAAATCAGCAGCAACTAATTCACCACCGCCAACGCTATATACTTCCCAAGATAAATATTCTTGTTTGTCTGCATTAAGCGCTGAAAATTTCATACCATTTGGATGTGTCGGCAAAAAAACTTCTGGCTGCCAAATTATTTCGGTGGGTTTATCACCAAGCACTTCTAAAATTGCTTTGTCAGTCAAATGCCCGCGACCAGTTGCGGCTAAACTACCATACAAAGTAACAATATATTGAACAGCATTGTTTGAACGTGATTTAAATATTTCTGCGGCACGCTGCGGACCCATTGTGTGGCTGCTTGAAGGACCATGACCTATGTTGAATATTTTTCTTATTGTTT
>JAMCWR010000070.1 GCA_023480665.1 Gammaproteobacteria bacterium | reverse complement strand
CAACCATTTGCATCGCACTGGTAATTTTTTGCGTTTTTTTGATGCTTGTAATTTTTGATTTAATTTCTTTTGAAGCTGGCATTAGTTATGCTCGACTGCTTTAATTGCATTCACAAGTTTTTCCGCGATTTTTTCGGAATACACAGGGTTATTATTAATTTCTGCGAGCAATTCTGGGTGATTTTCTCGCAAGAAATTTAAAACTTTATTTTCAAAGTCTGAGACTTTAGCTAGCGGAATATCTTTTAGGTAGTCTTTTTCGATTAAAAATAAACTTACCGCCATTTCTGCAACACTAAGTGGCGTATAACGTACTTGCTTTAAAATTTCGATTGCACGTTGGCCATGCTCTAGTTGTTTACGCGTAGCTTCGTCTAACTCTGAAGCAAATTGGGCAAATGCTTCTAGTTCGCGATATTGTGCAAGTGATAATCTTAAACCGCCGCCAAGTTTTTTGATAATTTTTGTTTGTGCAGCACCACCAACACGAGATACCGATAACCCTGCATTAATAGCTGGACGAACGCCGGCGTTAAATAAATCTGTTTCTAAGAAAATTTGACCATCAGTGATTGAAATGACGTTTGTGGGAATAAATGCGGAAACGTCTCCGGCTTGAGTTTCAATGATTGGTAGAGCGGTTAATGACCCGGTTTTGCCCTTTACTTCATTGTGCGTCTCTTTTTCGACGTAAGCTGCACTAACTCGCGCTGCACGTTCAAGTAAGCGCGAATGTAGATAAAAGATATCGCCCGGATATGCTTCGCGGCCAGGTGGACGACGTAGCAATAGAGAAATTTGTCTGTAGGCCCAAGCATGTTTAGTTAAATCATCATAAATAATCAATGCATCTTCGCCGCGATCACGGAAATACTCACCCATAGCACAACCTGCATATGGCGCAATATATTGTAGCGCTGCAGATTCAGCAGCAGAAGCTGAAACAATAATGGTGTGTTGCATGGCACCAAATTCTTCAAGTTTTTGCACAATGCTGGCAATCGCCGATGTTTTTTGACCGATTGCTACATAGATACATTTTAAATCAGTATGTTTTTGATTAATGATAGTGTCAATTACGATTGCAGTTTTGCCAGTTTGGCGATCGCCAATAATTAATTCGCGTTGGCCGCGGCCAATTGGCACCATAGCGTCAATAGCTTTAATTCCAGTTTGCACTGGTTGATTCACTGATTCTCGAGTGATCACGCCTGGCGCAACTTTTTCGATTGGAGAAAATTGTGTTGTGGTTATTGGACCTTTGCCGTCAATTGGTTCACCGAGCGCATTAACGACTCGGCCCAGCAATTCTTTGCCAGTTGGGACTGACAATACTTTGCCCGTGCATTTTACGGTTTGGCCTTCTCGCAAATGCTCATAATCGCCTAGAATTACCGCACCAACCGCATCACGATCAAGATTTAAGGCAAGGCCGAAAGTATTTTCATCAAATTGTAACATTTCACCCGACATTACATCTGATAGCCCGTAAATTTGCACGATGCCATCTTTAAGATTAATGATTGAGCCCTCAGTTTTGGTATCTGTGGTCAGGTCAAATTGTTCAATACGTTTTTTAATAATTTCACTAATTTCTGTCGGGTTAAGCATAATAATCCTCTTTTTAAAGCTATAATAATTGCTCGCGTAGTTGTTGCAGTTTCCCTAAAATGCTTCCATCAATTATTTTATCCCCAATTTTAATTAAAGCACCGCCAATTAATTTTTTATCAACAAAACATTCCAGCTCTATTTTATGTTGCAAACGTTTTGCAAGTTTTTCGCTGATTTTTTGTTTTTGCGACGGAGTTAATTCGAATGCCGAAGTTACTTTAACAACTAAAATTTTTTCTTGTTCGTGATAAAGATCCTGATAAAGCATAGCGATTTCAGGTAAAAGTTTGAAACGTTTATTATGTACAAGGAGCCTGAGCAAGTTTTCAATGAGAATATTTCTATGGGTTTTTTGATCATGTAAAAATAATTCAAGCAGCTGGTCTCGATTTATTTTTGGATCATTTAAGACTTCGAGCTTTTTTAAAGCTTCTGCGACAGCTGCAAGCTCAAACAATGCAGTTTGGCATTCTGCGAGTTTTTGAGTTTTTTGTGCTAGCGCAAAAATTGCATTAGCATATGGCCTTGAGTAAGTCAGATTCTCGTGCATTAAATTTCTTCGATCAGTTGTTCAATGAGTTTTTGTTGTTCACCAGCATCAATTTTACTTTGCAAAATTTTTTCTGCAGCTTTAATTGCAATTTCTACAGTTTGTTTTTGCAAAATGGTTTTAGCTTTGGTGACTTCATGCTCAATATTATTTTTTGCCAAAGCAATAAGTTTTTCACCTTCAATTTGCGCTTTGGCTCTGCCATCTTCAATTAACTTATTAACTTCAAGCTCAGCTTTGTCAATAATCGCTGTAGCTTGATTTTTAGCATGCCGCAGTTCTTCGGTAATTTTTTGTTGGGCCAATACCAGATCTTTTTGACCGCGCTCTGCTGCTTCAAGCCCGGCAGCAATTTTTTTCTGCCGCTCTTCCATGGCTCCGGCAAGCGGAGGCCAGACGTATTTCATTGTCACCCAAATTAATACGGCGAAGGTAATAACTTCGCCAAGCAGTGTAATATTTATATCCATAATTAATTAGCCAATTTTTTGTGCAGCAACATTTACTACTTCAAGTAATAATGGATTTTTCCCGAAGATTAACAACAAGCCAACTGCGACTGAAATTGCAGCAAACGCGTCAATCAAGCCCGCCATTAAAAACATGCGCATCATTAACATTGGCGAGAGTTCAGGTTGTCTGGCAACGCTTTCGAGGAATTTCCCACCAAGAATACCAAAGCCAATTGCGGTGCCAATTGCGGCGACGCAGATTAATAATGCTGCACCTATTGCGGTGAAGCTTTGTACTTGTGCTACGTATTGCGTTAGTTCCACGATTTTCTCCTATAAATATTAAATGTTAATTAATGCGATGATTCATGCGCCATGCTCAAATAAATAATAGTCAGCATCATAAAGATGAAGGCTTGAATTGAGATAACGAGTATATGAAAAACTGACCAAATACCGCCGACGGTCCATTGAATCCACCAGGGCAAAAGTGCAATCAATATAAAAATTAATTCCCCGGCAAACATGTTGCCAAAGAGTCGCAATGATAATGAAAGTGGTTTTACACACTCTTCGATCATGCGAAAAATAAAATTTAGCGGAAATAACCAGACGCCAAAAGGGTGGCAAAAAACCTCTTTACCTAAGCCAAAGAAGCCTTTGACTTTAAAATTATAAAAGATGATTAAACAAAATACAGTAAGCGATAAGGCAAATGTGAGATTTGGGTCATCTGTGGCAACAAAGCGAAAATCATCAATACCAAAATACCATAAATATTTTGGTATTAAATCAACTGGGAGTAAGTCGAGCGTATTTAACACAAATACCCAGACAAAAATTGTGAGGGCAAGTGGTGCAATTAATTTATTTTTCCCATGAAATACTTCTTTTACTAATTGACCTACAAACTCAACAATCATTTCAACAAAGTTTTGCAGTTTAGATGGTGTGTCAATAGAGACTTTTTTTGCTACAGACCTAAAGAGCAGAAAAAATAATAGCCCAACAAGAATTGACACAATTAGAGTATCAAGGTTTAAGGTCCAAAAACCAGTGGTTGGCCCAATTTTCCATGTATGTAAGTTCAACTGCAGGTGATCAAGATGATGCTGAATATATTCGCCTTCAGTTGGGTGTAAAAAATCACTCACGCTATTCTTTCCTCAGCCCCGTCATTAATAATAATAAAGTTGATGTTAACACTGCCACGATATAGCCGCTTAAAAATGCTACTAAATGCAAATGAAATATTTTTAACGCTAACACGATTAAAATAGCACTTGAAATTAGTTTTAATGCTTCGTAAATGAAAAAATTTTTTAAATTAATTTGTGTAAATATTTTCCAGATAAAAAAATAATTTGGGATGATCCAGACAATGCTCCCAAGAAACGCAGAAAAAAAGGCCATGCCACCACGAAAAGATAACCACGCAATGCTGAGTATAATTGCAATGCAGGTTTGAATAATTGTATGTGAATAATGTTTTTGCATTTATTTAGATATTATTTTTACTTTTTTTCAGGAAGAACTTTTTTATCTTTGCTTTTGCCCTTGGCTTTTTCTGCGGCTTTTTTCGCTAAAAATCCTTGATATTCTGCCTGAGTTAATACCTCTGAACCGTCAAATAATTTCATTTGACCAGCGGTAATTATTGTTTCATCTGGCTTTAAACCAGAAAGTATCACAATATTATCCGCATCACGTGTACCAATAGTAACCGGAGTTTTTACCGCTTTATGGTTAATTAATCTATAAACGACATTACCATCTGGCGCGTAGACGATCGCAGTTTGTGGAACCATGATTACATTTGATTCTTTAAGGAGCACAAATACCTCAACGAACGACCCTGGTACTAATTTGCCATCTTTATTGGGAGCAGATGCGCGAACTTTTAAAGTGCGGTTAGTTTGGTCAATTAGTGATTCAATTGCAGCAATTTTCCCGGTAAAAGTTTCGTTTGGATAGGCATCAGAATGCAGTAAAACTGTTTGCCCAAGTGAAATTTTACTCAAATAAGTTTCTGGGATCGAAAAGTCGATATTGATTGGGTCTAGAGTTTGTAAATTGACGATGTCTTGCCCAGCATTTACAAAGTCGCCAAGATTCACTAGGGTAATACCTAACTTTCCGCTGAAAGGTGCTACAATGGTTGCCTGTTGTAGGCGTGCTTTTTCTGCGACGACCGCCGCCTGATTTTGTAAAAAGGTACTTTGAGATTTATCCAGATCAGATTTTGAAATTGCTTTTGTTACATATAACGCTTTTGCTCGATCATAATCAACTTTAGCAAGTTGCAATGCCGCTTTGTCTTGCTCAAGCTGTGCTTTCATAATGTCAGGATTAATTTCGATTAACGGTGAGCCAGCAGCTACAAAATCCCCCGAGTTAAAATAAACCTTGGTGATTCTACCCGAAATTTCTGGGCGTACTACAATACCTGGATAGGCAGTTAAAGTCCCGGTCGCAGTAATTTTTTCCTGAATGACGCTGGCTTTTGTTTTATATGTTTCAACGACTGTTGGCGGCATTTTCCCCATAGAAAGGAATTTTGAAAACCGATAACCTTCAATTCCAAGAATTAGTATGATAAAGGCAATGGCTGCAATGATGATTATTTTTCGTGTTGACATATTTTAATATCCAATGATCCTGAAATAACTTTATATTTTACATTATAATTTAGATATTTGAACTCCAAATTTGGATTAAATTTATAATTGTTTCGAGTGATTTTCGCATTTCGAAGATTGAAACCCATTCGGTTTTACCGTGATGCCCTGAGCTGCCACTAAAAATATTTGGCGTCGGTAGGCCCCGGGCAGTTAATTGAGTGCCGTCGGTACCGCCGCGAATTGGCGCCCAGACTGGTTTTAGACCCGACATTTTTGCGGCCTGGAATAAAAAATTGGTAACGCGCGGGTTTTTTTCTAATTTTTCTCGCATATTACGATAAGATTCAGTAATTTCGAGTTCAATTTTTGCTTTTGGATGTTTTGCTTGGATTTGCTTAGTAATTTTTGTAATAAGCGCTTTTAAACGATCAATTTCAGAATTTGAAAAAGCACGTAACAGTATTCTAGCGGTTGATTTATCGACATCGCCTTCTAATTTATACGGATGCATATATGGTTCGTAGCCCGAGGTATGTTCTGGCGCAATATTTTTTGGTAATAGAGCAAGTATCTCAGAGATGATGCGGATAGAGTTAAGCAAAATGTTTTTAGCTTTCCCGGGATGAGTATTTTTTCCATGCACAGTGATGATACATAAATTTGCATTGAAGCTTTCTTTATTTAATTCCGGAGCATTTTCGCCGTCAACTGTATAAGCAACTTTTGCCCCAAATTTTTTTAAATTAAATAATTTCCCACCTTTTGCGCCAATTTCTTCATCTGGAGTAAAAGCTATTTTAATTTCACCATGGCTAATTTCTGGGTGTGTGGATAAAATTTCAGCCAGGACCATTATGATAGCAATGCCCGCTTTATTATCCGCACCAAGAAGCGTGGTGCCATCGCTTGTAACTATTGTTTTACCGATGTTATTTTTTAGGGCCGGGTAATCTTTGCCGCGAATGACGATTGCGTTATTTTTCGGTAATGCTAAATTTTTTCCATTATAGTTACGAATTACTTGCGGTTTAATATTTTTGCCGCTTGATTCAGGTGAAGTATCAAGGTGCGCAATGAAACCGATTGCCGGGATTTTTTTGTAAGCTTTATTAAGTGGTGAAATGTTGCTTGGAATGCTCGCATATAAAAAACCAGTGTTTTCAAGCTGAATTTTTTTGATGCCAAGGGCTTTTAATTCTCTTTTGAGTAATTTTGCAAAATCTAGTTGCGTGGGTGTGCTTGGCACTTTTATAGCATTTTCTTTTGATTGCGTATCTATTTTTACGTAGCGCAAAAATTTTTCAAGTAAAGAACTTTCGATAATTTTTGGCTGGATATTAATATTTTTCATTGGTTTTGGGTAATATAGTGTTTGATTACAGCAAAGAGTGAGCCGAGTAGACCAAGAGAGGTGCCGATTACTAATAAAATCATGCCATCGTGTGTATCTAATCCTTGCAGATAAAAATCACTGCCATATGTGGCTGCGATTTTTTGTACGGAATTTTGCAGTAGCGATAAAATAAATTGCACGATTCCCCAGGCTGCAAAACTACCAAAAAGCCCATACCAAATTCCGATATAAGAAAACGAGCTATGTTCAAAGTTGTCAATTTCGCCCAGCGATTTTAAGAGTGATTTTTCTTTTAAATGTACTTGGGTAAATAGCCTAATTGTATTGCCAACAATTAAAACAACTCCCATGCCAAGCAGAATAAATAATACAAACAGCGCTTTTTCGCCGAGATTGATAAGATAGTAGACGCGCTTTACCCAATCAGTATCAAGTTGGGCAATTTCAACTTCTGGCATGGTTTTTAATGTTTCGACTAATTGTGTGATTGGGGCTTCTGATTCTGCTGAAAGCTTTGGCTGAATTAAAACTACTGCTGGCAGCGGATTTTGTTTGATCTCGGATAATAAATTACTAAAGCCTGAATTTTTTTGAAATTCTTTTAGGCCGTCATCCGGCGAAATGTATCGCACTTGAGTAACATCAGGGTTACTGCGCAATTTTTGCAATAAGTTTTGCGTCTCTTTTGTGCTGATATTTTTTTTCAGGTAAAGCGAAATTTGTACATTTTTATTCCAGCTGCCGCTAACAGCGCGAATGTTTTGCAATAACACATACATACCTGTTGGTAGTGCCAGGGCAATGCCAATAATCAAGATTATTATAAGGCTTGAAAATGGTGTAATGATTGCCCTACCTAAGCTTGTGGCAAAGGCGCTGAGTTGTGTTACGAGCCAAGATCTTGGTATGGCAGGATTTTTTTCAGGGTTAGTAAACTTTGCAGTTTTCATCTCCCTTGATTCTTTTGGTTCAAGGAGGCCCCGGCGCTTTCGCGCTGAGGAGCGTAAATGTTCGTTAAAAGGCGGCATAGCTTTGAATTTTAACACGTTGTTTTCTATATACAACAAGAAAGTATTGATATTGTATTATAACTAAAATTAGTTATAATTATAACCATATATAGGTTAATAATTCATAAACAAACTGAAAAAAAACTAAAGAGTTTGTCTCCTAAAGATCGTTTGAGAATTACCGATAAAATAGTCGAGTTATCTTACGATCTTGACAGCGTGAGATTAGATGTAAAAAGATTAGTTGGAGAGCCATATTGGCGGCTTAGAATTGGCAATTGGCGAATTTTATATAGCAGAGAAGATACTTTGAAAATTATTAAAATTGAGCGTATTAAATCTAGGGGTGATATTTACAAATGAAAACATTGCAAACAATTAAAAGTGTACATGGGTATCCTGAATATGTGTTGTTGCCAATTTTTGTTTATGAAAAATTGCAGCATTCTATTGATATGGTGCTTGCTAAGCAAAATGAAGACTATGTTGATTTTGATCCAAGCAATTTCATTAAAAACCCAATAGCATTAAGACGAATGAGGGCTAAATTGATTCAGGCTGAATTAGCAAAACAATTGCATGTGTCGCAGGCCTATATCAGCAAAATAGAGCGCGATGATTACGAAGTAACTCAGGTGACTCTTAAAAAAGTATATAAGGCTATTGACACGCTTGAAAAAAAACATACAACCAAATAACCAATTTCAGTCTAGCTTTGTTGAATCGTTGCGTATCCAATTTGAGATTTTAAAAGATTTGCATATATGACTACTTTATCCATAAGATTACCAAAAGAAATTGATAAGCGTCTTAATCATCTAGCGCATGAAACTGGTCGTACAAAAACTTACTATGTGCGTGAGGCGATTGTTGAGCATATCGAGCAATTAGAAGATATTTATTTAGCATTAAATAGATTAGAAAAACCTTCAAAACGTTGGACATTAGAAGAGTTAGAGAAAAATCTTGCTAGTTTTTTCTATGTTTGATCTGTGTTTGTAGCTATTAGTTAAACAACGCGTCGATAAATTCTTTGGCGTTAAAAGTTTTTAGGTCTTCAATTTTTTCGCCAACACCAACAAATCTAATCGGAATTTTGAGCGCAAGCGCAATAGCAAAGATAATGCCGCCTTTGGCTGTGCCATCAAGTTTAGTTAGGCAAATGCCGGTGACATTAACTGCAGCATGAAATTGTTTGGCTTGATTTAATGCATTTTGGCCAGTGGTTGCGTCTAAAACTAAAAGTACTTCATGTGGTGCGCTACTGTCGATCTTTTGCAGTATGCGTTTAATTTTTTTTAATTCTTCCATGAGATTATTTTGAGTATGCAAACGACCAGCAGTATCAACGATTAAAACATCGATGTTTTTTGCTTTGGCTGACTGAAATGCATCATAAATTACAGCTGCACTATCTGCACCATGCTGTTGCGCAATAACCGGCACATTATTGCGTTCACCCCAAACTTTGAGTTGGTCGATTGCCGCCGCGCGAAAAGTATCGCCAGCAGCGAGCATAATTTTTTTGCCATCATTTTGCAGCTGTTTTGCGAGCTTGCCAATTGTAGTGGTTTTTCCGGCACCATTTATGCCAACAAATAAAATAACATATGGTCTAATACTATTTGGTATTTCAAGTGCGCTACTGCAAGGTTCAAGTAGAGTTGCGAGTTGGGATTTGAGTGTGTTAAGCACTGTTTCTTTATCAAGCTCTTTTGTTTTAGCGAGTTTTATTTTTAGCTCATTGATAATTTTTTCAGTTACATCAACGCCAACATCTGCTATTAGTAATTGTATTTCAAGCTCTTCGAGAAAATTGGCATCGAGCGTTTTTTGTCCCGCAAATAAATTTGTGATACCACCAAGTAAACTTTCTCGGGTACGCTTTAAGCCAGATGTTAAATTTGTAAAAAATCCTGCCATAGGAAACAATGGATAATTTTATTAAGATGTTAATTATTATAATCCATATCTGTTGTATAATATAAATTTTTATTAAAAAATAATTAGTTCTTGCACTCTTATGCTTTGCTCATTATTTACTACATTTGTATTTTCTTGCTGACAGTAGTGGGGATTAATTGTTATTGTTAACGGAATATTATCTTCGCCAGGCGAAAATGGTGGTTCTAGCCCTCAACTCTATTCCCCCCTTTTGCTTTGGCGCGATAAAGTGCTTTATCAGCCTTTAAAAGCAAAGTTTCTTCAGAGTTATTATCGGTCAGTTCAGCCACACCAATGCTAATATTTACAGAGCCTACTTTAGGATGACGATGTTTTTGTACAATTCTACAAAGCTTTTCGCAGACCACTTTTGCTTGATTAATATTATTACCAACCATAATAATAACAAACTCATCACCACCGAGCCTACCTAAGGCATCGCTTTTTCTAGTATATTTGGATAAGATTTTTACAGTATTTTTTAAGACTTCGTCGCCCATATGATGACCATATTTATCGTTTATTTTTTTAAAGTTATCAACATCTATCATTGCAATAGTAAGCGGCAAATGATGGCGTCTTCTTCTTTCAATATCTAACTTTAATTGCTCAAAGAGCCTTCTTCTGTTTGGAATATTTAGTAGCGGATCTACCCCCGATAATTCTTTTAACTTCAGTGTTGTTTCGCGAAGAATATTGATCATTTCTTTGTTGTAACGTTTT
>JAMCWR010000061.1 GCA_023480665.1 Gammaproteobacteria bacterium | reverse complement strand
GTTTAAAGGAATTAGAAGAATTACGCGACGGCCCAACTTTTGCTAGTCTCACTAAAAAAGAAGCTTTAACGTTAACTCGCGAGATTACCAAGCTTGATAACAGCTTGGGCGGTATCAGAAACATGGGCGGTCTACCTGATGCGGTTTTTGTGGTTGATGTTAGTCATGAGAAGATCGCAATTAGCGAAGCTTCAAAATTGAAAATTCCAATTGTAGCAATTGTTGACACCAACTGTAACCCGAGCGGCATTGATTACGTCATCCCAGGGAATGATGATTCAGGCAGAGCTATTAAGCTTTATTTGCAAGGGATTGTTGATGCCATAGTTGATGCAAAAAGCCGTCTTCCAGTAGAAAAAGTTACTGAAGAAAAGGAAGAAAAGCGTGCAGCAAAGAAACCTTTGAAGGCAAAAAAGAAGGTGGTCACTAAAAAAACGGCGCAAGCTGTAGCAGATGAGTCAAAAACAGAAGAGGCCGAAAGCAAGCAACCGAAGATTATAAAAAAATCAACTCATGCCGCTACTCGCGAAACAAAAAAACAAGATGAAGCTGAAGCTGAAATTGTAGTTAAAGGTAGCGAAGAAGAAGCATCCGTTACTACTTCTGAATCAAACAAGGGTGAATAAAAATATGGCTAATATTTCTGCAGCGTTAGTAAAAGAGCTTCGTGAACGTACTCAAGCTGGAATGATGGAATGCAAAAGAGCGCTTGAAGCCGCTAATGGTGATCTTGAATTAGCAGTTGAGGCAATGCGCAAATCTGGCCAAGCAAAAGCGGCAAAGAAGTCCGGCAGAATTGCTGCTGAAGGTATGGTGGCAATTATTACAAATCAAGATGCTACTTCGGCAATTATGCTTGAAGTAAATTGTGAAACAGATTTTGTAGCGCGTGATGTAAATTTTGTAGGGTTTGTCAACGCTGTTGCTGAGTGTGCATTAAAGGCAAAAGATTTAAATCTTGATGCTTTAATGCTTGAAACAACAGGATCTGGCAAAACTTTGACACAACTGCGCGAAGATTTGGTAATGAAGCTAGGCGAAAATATTCATGTACGTCGTATTGAGAAACTTGCAGCAACTGGAATTGTTGGGACATATGTACATAGTAACAGAATCGGTGTGATGGTGAGTTTATCAGTGCCAAACAAAGAGCTAGGCAAAGATATTGCTATGCACATTGCTGCAAGTAAGCCGCTAGCTATTGATGCTGAAGATTTGCCAGAAGATTTACTTGCAAGTGAAGAAGAAATTTATAAAGCACAGTTCGCGACTAGTGGCAAGCCACCTGAAATTATTGCCAAGATGGTTGGCGGGCGCTTGCAAAAATTTATCAGCGAGTCAGTTTTGTTGAGACAGCCATTTATTAAAGATCCAGATATTTGTGTTAATGATCTTTTGAAAAAAGCAAATGCAAAAGTTATCAGCTTTGTGCGTTATGAAGTTGGCGAAGGTATAGAAAAAAAGAGTACTGATTTTGCGAGCGAGGTTATGGCGCAAGTTGAGGGAAAAAAATAATGGCCAAAAGTGCACAGCAGCCAAGTTATCAAAGAATTTTGCTGAAATTTAGCGGCGAAGCATTGATGGGTAAAAAGGGGTTTGGTATTGATTGCGAAGTAATCGAACATATTGCACGAGAGATTAAACCAGTTCTCGATCTTAAAGTTCAAGTCGGTGTTATTATTGGCGGTGGTAATTTTTTTCGTGGGTCAAGGTTTAATCAGGAAAAAATTGACCGGATTACCGTTGACCAGATGGGAATGGCCGCAACGTTAATTAATGCATTGGCTATGCGCGATGTTTTTGAGCATACCGGTATTGCTACAAAAGTTTTGTCAGCAATTTCAGTGGCCGGAGTTTCTGAAGTTTACGATCGCAGCAATGCATTAAGCTTACTTAAAAATAATTTTGTAGTAATTTTTGCTGGCGGCACTGGTATTCCATTAGTTACTACTGATACTGCTTTGAGTCTACGCGGGATTGAACTTAAAGCTGATATTTTATTAAAGGCTACAAATGTCGATGGTATCTATTCTGCTGATCCAGTAAAAAATTCAACTGCAAAATTATTTCATCATCTGTCTTATCAAGAAATTTTAACCAAAGAGTTGGCGGTTATGGATATGACCGCTTTTTATTTATGTCGCGATCACAATATGCGGCTGCGTGTTTTTAATATGCATAAACCAGGCGCGTTATTGCGAGTCGTTTTAGGAGCTGACGAAGGAACCCTAGTGGAGAGGTGATTTATGTTAAATGAGGTGATCAAAAGCGCAGAAGGCAGCATGCAAAAAGCCATTGAGTCTTTAAAAAATGACCTTGGTAAATTGCGTACAGGGCGCGCTCATCCTTCAATAGTTGAAGGAGTCAAGGTAGATTATTATGGCACAGAAACGCTACTAAAACATGTGGCGAACATTACAGTTAGCGATGCAAAAACTATAACAATTACACCTTGGGAAAAAAATTTAGTTAAGACCATCGAAAAGGCTATTGCCAGTGCCAATCTTGGTTTAAACCCAGTTAGCGATGCAAATCTTGTGCGAGTGCCACTACCCCCACTTACCGAAGAACGTCGCAAAGAAATGGCAAAGGTGGTTAAAGCCACTGCCGAAAATTTTCGAGTAGCAGTGCGTACAGCACGTCACCAAGCATTAGAGGATTTAAAAGAGCTTTTAAAAGAAAAAGAAATTACTGAAGATGATGAGCGTCGTGCAAAAGATACTGTGCAAAAACTTACTGATAAGTATGTGGCGGAGATTGATAAAATTGCTGTTGCCAAAGAATCAGAGTTGATGTCCATATAAATAAACCATAGTTCAATTTAATTTTTTGCGTAGGTTACATGATAGATTCGACAACTAAAAATTTACCTCGCCACATTGCAATTGTAATGGATGGAAATGGTCGTTGGGCAAAAAAAAGAGGTTTGCCACGGGCTGCCGGGCACAAAATTGGCGCCGATAGTGTTGAAGCTGTGGTTAATACCTGTGCGCGGCTTGGTATTCAAGCATTATCATTATTTGCTTTTAGTACTGAAAATTGGAACAGACCAAAAGATGAGGTGAGCTTTTTGATGGATCTTTTAGTTAGGTTTCTTCGCGATAAAATAAAAACCTTGCACAAAAATAATATTCGGTTTCAGATGATCGGAGATCGTTGTGGTTTAAATGATCTTATTTTAGCGGAAGTTTGTGCAGCAGAAGAGCTAACTAAAAATAATTCCGGGTTAGCCATGAATATTGCTATTAATTATAGTGGGCGCTGGGATATTGCAAATGCTGCAAAAAATATTGCTGTGCAGGCAGCAGCAAATCTATTAAAGCCCGAAGAGATCTGTGCAGATAAATTTCGTGAATTTACCTGTTTAGCTAATTTACCTGATCCGGATCTTTTAATTCGCACTAGTGGCGAATATCGCATTAGCAATTTTATGCTTTGGCAGCTGGCTTACACAGAGCTCTATTTTACTACTGTGACTTGGCCAGATTTTCGTGAAAAAGAGCTAGAACAGGCAATACTTGAATATACTAAACGTGAAAGACGTTTCGGCATGATTAGTGAGCAACTTGCGGCACAGGCAAAATGAGTAAAACATGCTAATTAAGCGTACGATTACTGCAATTGTTTTATTGCTTTTTGTTATAGGCGGTATCCTTTATTTGCCAGAGGTGCCGTTTAATTTATTGGCGTTGTTAATAATATTTCTTGCAGCCTGGGAATATGCGAATTTATTTTGGAAGAAAAAACCAGCCGCGCTAATTATTTTTTTACTAGTAATTTTAGCTTTATACTTTGGTTTGCGATTTATAAATGTAATACCACTATTAATTATTAGTGCAGCATGGTGGGTAATTGCCCCGATTTATTTGTGGCGATTTTCACTGCATAGTTCTTTATGTTTAAAACATGTATTAACAAAAATGTTAGTTGGCTGGTTAATTTTTTTACCAGCGCTAGTGAGCTTGATTGAAATTCGGCAATTTTTTGGTAATGGTTTTCTGTTAGTTTTATTAGTTACTGTTTGGGCAACAGATACTGGAGCATATTTTACTGGCAGGATGTTTGGTAAAAGACAATTAGCGGCAAAAATAAGCCCAAAAAAAACTGTCGAAGGTTTGTTTGGTGGCATAATTTTAGCCATGATAGTTGCTGTTTTTAGTAGTTTTATATTGAAAATTAGCGGGATAAAACTACTATTGTTTTTAACTTTAGTATTGATTACAAGCCTTTGGTCGGTGATTGGTGACCTTTTTGAAAGCATGTTAAAACGGCAAGTGCAGGTTAAAGATAGCGGAAGTTTTTTGCCTGGGCATGGTGGTGTCTATGATAGGATTGATAGTTTAACTGCTGCAGCGCCGATTTATGCTTTAGGTTTAATTTTTTTGCTGAATTATTAAAGCGAAAATTTTGTTTATAGAATACTCTAAAAAATAATAGAGGAAGTAGCATTATGTACATAGTAAAGAAAATCAAAATAATCTTAATGTTAATCTTGTTTGTAATGAGCACAATTGCAAGCGCCAATGAATTTGTAGTTAAAAAAATTCAGTTCGTTGGTTTACAGCATATTGCACTTGGCACTGCCTTAAGTTATTTGCCAGTAAAAGAAGGTGATCGCATTGATTCAGCTCAGATGCCAGATATTATCCGTGCTTTATATAAAACTGGTTTCTTTAGTGATGTTGCAGTTACCCAAGATAAAGGGACGTTAAAGATAACAGTTCAAGAGCGTGCGATTATTGGTACATTGAACATTTCTGGTAATAGAAAACTTACTACAAAGCAATTAAAAGAAGCTTTAAAAAGCGCGGGATTAGTTGAAGGGCAGGCATTTGATAGATCGATATTAAACTCAGTAGAACAAGCATTGGTGCAGCAGTATTATAATTTAGGAATTTATAATGCCAAAGTACAAGCAAGCGTGCAGGCAGCAGATCGCAATCGAGTTACGGTAAATATTCGAATTGTTGAAGGCAATGTGGCAAAAATTCAATCAATTCGCATTATTGGCAATCATGCATTTAGTGAAAGAGCTTTGCTCAAGAATTTCACTTTATCCACATCAAATATTTTTACGCTTTTTAGTCATGATGATCAGTATTCAAAAGAAAAATTAGACGCTGACTTAGAAAAACTGCGTTCATATTATCTTGATCGTGGCTATATCCGTTTTAAAATCGATGCTACGCAAGTTTCAATTACTCCAGATAAAAAGCATATTTATATTGTGATTCATATTACTGAGGGCTCGATTTATACAATAAAAGAATGCATTTTAAGTGGTAATTTACTCAATCAAGGCGATAAATTTTTAAAACTGATTACTTTAAAACCCGGAGATGCTTTTTCTCGAAAAAAGATTATCGAAGTTGAAGAAAGTTTAAATAATTTTATCGGCGATCTTGGTTTTGGTAAACCTGATATTCGTATTGACCCAATCATTAACGATCAAACAAAACAGGTTACTCTCAAATTCAATATTGACCCTGGGAAACGTATTTATGTAAGAAGAATAAATTTTTCTGGGAACGACAAAACACATGACTACGTTTTGCGTCGAGAAATGCGTTTGCAAGAGGGTGGGTTGTTTTCAATATCGAAGATTAACGAATCAAAGCGGCGTTTGGCTAATCTTGGTTACCTTGAAGGGATCGATGATAAGGTTGTGCCAGTGCCAGGGCATCCTGAATTAGTTGATTTAAATTTTAATGTTAAAGAAGCTTCGGCAATTACTGCGAATTTTCAAGTAGGTTATTCAGATACCGATGGGTTATTGTATGGCGTTAACTTAAACGATAAAAACTTCCTTGGTACCGGAAAAATGGTTTCTATTGGTTTTAACAATAGCAAAGATTTGCAGAATTATAGCTTTACTTATTACAATCCGTACTATACGCAAAATCAAATTAGTATGAGCATTACTGGGTATATACAAAAAAGTATGCCGGATGAAATTGGTTTAACATCTTATACTGCAAATATTTATGGTCTAGGAGTTAGATATGGCGTGCCGTTTTCTGAATATAATACCCTGTTTTTTGGCTATGGTTATGAGCATACTGATATTGGCACAAACATTCTTTCATCAACTCAAGTTAAAGATTTTACCAATAAATATGGCAGTAGTTATAATGAATTAAAACTGACAACTGCTTGGTCATATTACAATCTTGATCGAGCAATTTTCCCAACCGAAGGTTTTCAAAATTCTTTAGATCTAGAATTTGCTGTGCCGCTTGGGAAGCAAAGCGTGCAATATTATAAAGCAGATTATTCACTTGGCTTGTATTATCCGCTAATTAAGAACTTTATTTTCCATGCTCGTGGCGACCTTGGCTATGGTAATGGTTATGGCAATACACTCGCATTACCATTTTTCAAAAACTTTTTTGTTGGTGGTATTGATTCTGTACGTGGTTTTTATGCTGGTAGTCTTGGGCCGCTTGACTCATATGGAAAAGCTATGGGTGGTAATCTTGCGACAGTTGCGAGTGGTAGTATTATCTTCCCAAATCCATTGGGCGATAGTTTGCGTACCTCTGTTTTTGTTGATATTGGTAATGTTTATCAAAATAAATTCATATCCAAAGATTTACGTAGTTCTTATGGCATCGGGGTAGAATGGCGTTCGCCACTTGGTCCTTTGGTATTTTGTTTTGCCAAACCAATTAGCACGAAGAGTGGCGATAATCTAGACTCATTCGAATTTAATGTCGGCACAAGTTTCTAATAAATTTTATGGAAAAAAAATCTTACAGCTTAAAACAGATAGCGGATTTTCTTGGTGCAAAATTAAGTGGTGACCCAAATGCAGTTGTTGTTGGAATTGCGCCTTTAGATAAAGCGACTGCGTCACAAATATCATTTTTAGATAACCCGCAATATCGAAAATTTTTGCCAAATACCCAAGCTGGCGCAATCGTTTTAAAAGAAGAATTTGCGAAGCTTACGACTAGGCATTGTTTAATTGTAGCCGATCCATATGTAGCATATGCAAAAATCTCCGCATTATTTGTCTTAAAAGAAGATTCCTTGTCTGGAATTCATGCAACTGCTGTTATCGGGAAGGATTGTGTAATTGATCCGAGCGCGAGCATTGGCGCGTATTCTGTGTTGGGGTCAGGGGTGCATTTAGGTAAAAACGTAAAGATTGCTGCTCATTGCGTTCTTGGGGATGCGGCTGAAATTAATGATAATACTAAATTATATCCAAATGTTAATTTATATCGCAAGGTGAAAATTGGTAAAAATTGCTTAATTCATTCTGGCGCAGTAATTGGTGCTGATGGTTTTGGTATGGCAAATGACCATGGGAAATGGGTAAAAATAGAACAGCTAGGGAATGTGATAATTGGTGATGATGTTGAGATTGGAGCAAATACCACGATTGACCGCGGCGCTTTGGAAGACACAATTATTAGTGATGGCGTGAAAATCGATAATTTGGTGCAAATTGGGCATAATGTTACTGTCGGTGCAAACACTGTGATTGCTGGCTGCGCCGGGATTGCCGGTAGCACAAAAATAGGGAAAAATTGCTTAATTGGTGGTGCGGTTGGTATTAGCGGTCACTTAGAAATTGCTGATGGAGTAATATTGACCGCAAAGACTGGGGTGGGGAGATCCATACTTGCTTCTGGAATATACTCATCTGGAATAAATGCTACGCCACATCGCACTTGGTTACGCGTAGCAACTCATTTACATGAGCTTGATGATATTGCACGACGTTTGAAATTGTTGGAGAAAAAAACATGATTACTGGGATTGATATCAATGAAATCAAAAATTATTTGCCGCAACGTTATCCGTTTTTATTAATTGATCGAGTACTGGAATGTGAACCAGGAAAATCAGCGCATGCATTAAAAAATGTTAGCTGTAATGAAGATTTTTTTAATGGACATTTTCCGCAAAAACCCATTATGCCTGGCGTGTTGCAAGTTGAAGCGTTAGCACAATGCGCTGGAATGCTGGCATTTTTTACACTAGATACCAAACCTAACTCTGATAACTGGTTTTATTTTGCTGGCATTAACTATGCGCGCTTTAAAAGAGTGGTAATACCCGGTGATCAATTGCACTTATATGTTGAAATAGTAAAAACTCGCCGCGATATTTGGATTTTTTCTTGCAAGGCAACAGTTGAAGGCAAAATAGCTTGCGAAGCAGAATTAATGATAGCCAAGGGAGGGTTATAGCGTGATAAGTAATCTTGCAATTATTGATAAAGACGCAAATATTGCTGCTGATGTATCAATTGGCCCATATACGATTATTGGCAAAGGTGTGGAAATTGGCAGCGGTACGGAAATTGGCCCAAATGTGGTAATTGAAGGCCCAACCAGAATTGGTCGGAGTAATGTAATCTACCAGTTTGCTGCACTTGGAGCAGCGCCACAACACAAAGGATATCATGGGGAAATTACGCGGCTTGAAATTGGCGATGAAAATGTTTTTCGCGAACATAGTTCTGCGCATCGTGGCACTGAGCAAGGCCATAAAGTTACAAAAATAGGCAATAGAAACTATTTTATGAATTATTCGCATATTGCGCATGATTGTACCGTCGGTGATGACAACACTTTTGCAAATATTGTGTCTTTGGCTGGGCATGTAACTGTTGGTAACTGTACGGTATTAAGCGGCTATACTAAGGTTGCGCAATTTTGCAGCGTTGGTGACTATGTTTTTACTGGTGGTAATGCAGATATTTGCAAAGATGTATTACCGTATGTAATTGTTTCTGGAACGCTTGAAATGATAAGAACTTATGGCTTAAATTTAGTAGGTTTACGTCGACGTGGGTTTAGCGAGGAAACAATTGTGAATTTACGCAAAGCTTACAATATAATTATTAAGCGCAGTCTTGTTGTTAAAGACGCAATCGTGGAATTAGAAAAAATGTTGCCAGTTTGTCCTGAGGTGCAACGCTTTATCGATGCGCTAATAAACAGCAAAAAAGGTGTGATACGTTAATTTTTTAGGCAAATAAGCATTGTGAGTAAAAGAGCAAGAGCACCGCGCCAGTGTTTACATTTCAAGCATTTTTAATACTACATCGGTGAGTTGTTGTTGCTTTTTAAGGGGAGCTAAAAGATTGCGAATTTGCAGCATTTTTTGTTGCATAGTCAGGCGATAATTTTCATCTTTAAGAATTTTTTTGATTTCATTATAAATATTTTTTGGTGTTACCGCGTATTGGTGTAATTCAATAACAACATCATCATTAGCTATAATATTGCATAACCCAAGTCTTGAGATTTGCACTACCATTTTAGCAGCTAAATAATTAATCAAGCTGCCGCGATAAATCAAAACAAAAGGTATATTTAGCAAAGTAGTTTCTAAAGTTGCAGTTCCTGACGCCACAACTGCCGCATCGCAAACATTGATAGCATCATAGGTATTGTTTTTAATTAGATGGATTTTTACCCAAGATTTATCGAGGTATTTTGCTAAATCTTCTACAGATAAACTTGAAGCTAAAGGCAATACAAATTGAACATTTGGGAAATGCTTAGCTAAAAGTTCCGCTGCTTTAAGAATAGGCGGAAGTAAATATTTTATTTCACTGTGTCTGCTCCCAGGTAAGAGACCGATCGTAACTGCGTTTTGACTAAGGCCAAATTTTTCTTTCGCAGCTAATTTAGTTAAAGTTGGCTTTGCTGTGTCTACTAATGGATGGCCGACAAACGCTACTTTAACTTGGGCTTTCTCGTATAAATCTACTTCAAAAGGCAGAATAACCGCCATTTGGTCAACATACTTTTTTATTTTATGAATGCGGTTTTTTCGCCAAGCCCAAAGCTGTGGGCTGATGTAATACAAAACTTTTCTGCCAACTTTTTTAGCCGCCTTTGCTAAAGGTAAGTTAAAGCCGGGAAAATCGATTAATATTACTAAATCAGGGTTTTGTAAAACAAGCTCTTTTCGTAGCTGACGTAATGTTTGCAAGATTCGCCAAAAGTTTAGCAATACATCAACTAAACCAACAAATGCTAGCCTTGAAGAATCCACAATAATGTTTACACCAGCTTGACGCATTAATGAGCCGCCCATACCAATAAATTCTAAGGTTGGATCTTTTGTGAGTAGTTCACGAACAAGTTTAGCGGCATGCATATCGCCCGAAGCTTCGCCCGCAGAAATAAAAATTTTTTTTGCATGACTCATGTGTATGCTGTTTAATCCTTGATTGGGATTTTTGCAAAATTTTCTTTGGCGATTCTGGTAATTTCAGTTGCGGTAATTAGCGCATTTTTCCCATCTTCACCAGAAATAACTGGCGGTTCATGTTTAATAATAGCCTCTAAAAATGCGGATATCTCATCAAATAAGGCATCGCTTTGCTCAAAAGAAAATTCTTCTTTAATTAATTCTGGAATTCCAGGGAAAAGTTCATTGCTACCTTTGCGATGAATTGCCAAAATTTTATTATGTAAATCTGCAGTGAAGTAATCTTGATGTTGAAATACTCGAAGTTTTCGTGCTGGCTTGGCGCTAATACGGCTCGCAGTAAAATTTGCCACACAGCCACAGTTAAACTCGATACGAGCGCTTGCAATATCAATTTTGGAAGATAATACCGGGGAGCCGTTTGCATAAATGTTTTTAATTGGTGAATTAACTAAATTTTGGACCAAATCAATGTCGTGGATCATTAAATCTAGTACCACATTAACATCTGAACCACGTAATTTAAACGGCGCAAGCCTTGTTGACTCAATCAATAAAGGTTGTTTTATAATGCTGTGTAATTTTACAAATACTGGATTAAAGCGTTCGATATGCCCAACTTGTAGAATTAAATGATTTTTTTTTGCCAGCGTAATTAACTCCTCTGCTTCAGCAACGGTTGCGGTGATTGGCTTTTCAACCAAAACGTGAGCATTATTCTCTAGAAAGGCTTTGGCTATTTTATAATGGCTGGTAGTCGAAGCTGCAATGCTAACCGCAGAAACTTTACCAAGGAGATCATAAAAATCTGTATATGATGTTGTGTTAAATAAATTTGCAATTTCTTGGCTACGCTTAGCATCTGTATCGCAAACTCCAATAAGCTTTACATTCTCAAGCTTTGAAAATTTTTCCGCATGTGCTTTACCTAAATAACCAACCCCAATTACCGCGCAATTAACTTTTTGCATATTTTCCTCAAGCATTATTACTTTTAATCAATTATGATATATTTACTTTATTGGCAAGAGAAGTCATTTTTTATACATTCGAATAATTATACTAAAAAATTATACTAAAATGGTTTATTTTAGTTGATTTATCCTGATTTCCTTATAATAATTAAGTAATTGTTAAATTTAATGCAAAGCTTAAAATGACGAATACAAAATTAATTGCTGGTGTTGACGAAGTAGGGCGTGGACCGCTTGCAGGCCCTGTGATAGCGGCCGCGGTAATTTTAGATCCAAACAAAACAATTACCGGTCTTGCGGACTCAAAAACATTAACAGCAAAAAAACGGGAGCGATTGAGTGCTTTAATCAAGCAAAATTGCATTGCTTGGGCGCTTGGCCGAGCTGAAGTTCAGGAAATTGATCAACTAAATATACTTAATGCAACATTGCTTGCAATGGAGCGAGCAATTGCTGCGTTAAGTGTAAAGCCGGATTTGGTTCAGGTTGATGGAAATGTTTGCCCAAAAGCTAATTGTTTAATCGAAGCTATTGTTAATGGGGATCAACTGATTCCTGCTATTAGCGCAGCTTCAATAATCGCTAAAGTATATCGCGACCTAGAAATGCTTAGTTATGATAAACTTTATCCTGAATATGGTTTTGCCAGCCATAAAGGCTATGGAACGCCGCAGCATTTTTTAGCTTTACGTCGTTATGGCGCATCTCCAATTCACCGTAAATCGTTCGAACCAGTTCGATATGCCATCCGCAAAAAAGCGGCAATAGCTTTAAAAGAAGAATAATAACTTAAATATTATGGAACCAAGTTTCATACATCTTAGTCTACATACCGAATACTCAATCATTGATGGAATTGTACGTATTGAAAATTTAATCGCTACTTGCGTTGAAAATAATATGCCGGCAGTAGCAATTACTGATCAGGGCAATTTTTTTGGGTTAGTTAAATTTTATCGGTGTGCGCTTCGCGCCGGAATAAAACCAATTGTAGGTGTAGATATTTGGCTTGAAAATGCTAAAGATCCACAAAAACCATTTGCCCTTACTTTGCTTGCGCAAAATCAAGAAGGTTACGGAAACTTAATTAAGCTCATTACTCTATCTTATGTTGAAGAACAAAAATTATCTGTACCCGTTGTAGAACAAGCTTGGCTAGAGAGCCATAGCGCAGGTTTAATCGTACTCTCTGGTGCAAAAAATGGCGCTATTGGGAAAGCATTACTTGCTGGTGATAAACTAGGGGCGGAAGAGTTACTTAAAAAATACCTGGCCATTTTTCCAAATCGTTTTTACTTGGAATTGCAACGTACTGGCAGGGTAAATGAAGAAGAATACCTGCAACATGCTTTAGAATTAGCTGAAAAATTACAAGCTCCGGTAGTTGCCACAAATAACGTGCGTTTTTTAGCTCGTGATGATTTTGAAGCGCATGAGGCGCGTGTTTGTATACATGCCGCCTATACTTTGGCTGACCAAAATCGACCTCGGAATCATAGTGATCAACAGTATTTTCGCAGTAGCGGTGAGATGCAGAGGTTGTTTGCAGATATTCCTGAGGCATTGGCCAATAGTGTTGAAATAGCAAAACGTTGTAACGTTGAACTTACTCTCGGTAAGATTTTTTTACCAATATTTACCGCACCAACTTCTGAACCTATAAATGATTATTTTGAAAAACAAACAAAATTAGGCCTTGAAAAAAGGTTAGCCGCATTATTTGACACACATGCTCCTGAATTCGTAAATCATCATAAAAACTACCATGAGCGTTTAGAGTATGAAATAAAAGTTATTGAACAGATGGGTTTTGCTAGCTACTTTCTAATTGTTGCAGATTTCATTCATTGGGCAAAAAATAATCAAGTTCCAGTCGGTCCAGGTCGAGGTTCTGGCGCTGGATCACTTGTTGCTTACTCATTAGAAATTACTGATCTTGACCCAATTTCCCATGAACTTCTTTTTGAGCGCTTTTTAAACCCCGAACGTATTTCCATGCCAGATTTTGACATTGACTTTTGCATGGAAGGGCGCGACCGAGTTATTGAGTACGTCACGAATCGTTATGGCAAAGATCGAGTCTCACAAATTATTACTTATGGCACTATGGCGGCTCGAGCTGTAGTGCGCGATGTCGGGCGAGTATTGGGCCACCCATATGGTTTTGTGGATAAAATCGCTAAGTTAATTCCTTTTGAGTTAGGAATTAGTTTAGATAAGGCTTTGCAAGATGAAGAATTGCTGCGTAAGCGTTATGAAACTGAAGATGAAGTTAAAACTTTAATTGACTTAGCTAAAAAGCTTGAAGGTATTACGCGAAACGCCAGTAAACATGCTGGTGGCGTAGTAATTGCTCCATCTGCCTTAACCGATTTCATGCCGCTATATCGCGAAGACTCAAGCGAGGGTTTAGTTTCGCAATTTGATAAAGATGATGTTGAAGCAATTGGATTAGTGAAGTTTGACTTTTTAGGGTTACGCACATTAACTATTATCAAGTGGGCATTAGAAACAATTAATTCCCGTCTTAAAAAAGAAAATAAACCTCTAGTAGATATTAGTCGAATACCACTTGATGACTCTCTGTCATTTAAATTACTGCAGTCTTGCAACACCACGGCGGTATTCCAACTTGAATCTCGCGCCATGAAAGATTTGATTAAACGCTTACAACCAGATTGTTTTGATGATGTGGTTGCGTTAGTAGCGCTGATTCGACCAGGGCCAATGCAGTCTGGAATGATTGATGACTTTATTGCGCGAAAACACGGCAGAGAAAAGGCTGCAATTCTGCATCCAAAAATCGCCCCAATTCTGCAACCAACCCAAGGGGTAATCTTATATCAAGAGCAAGTTATGCAGATTGCTCAAGCTTTAGCAGGATATAGTTTAGGCGAAGCTGATATTTTACGCCGCGCCATGGGTAAGAAAAAGCCAGAAGAAATGGCAAAACAACGCGCAGTGTTTTTAGATGGCGCTGCTGCACGCGGAGTGGATAAGCATTTAGCAAATAATATTTTTGATTTGATGGAAAAGTTTGCCGCCTATGGTTTTAATAAATCTCATTCTGCTGCATACGCGCTTTTAGCTTATCAAACCGCATGGTTAAAAGCACAATATCCCGCTGAATATATGGCAGCAGTATTGTCTTCCGATATGGATAATACTGATAAAGTTGTGCTGTTTTTAAAAGATACCCAAAATTTGGGGATAAAAGTTTTGCCGCCTGATATTAATAGCAGTGAATATCAATTTACTGTAACACCAAGTGGCGAAATTTCTTTTGGTCTTGGTGCAATTAAAGGCGCCGGCCTTGCTGCAATTGAAAATATTATTATTGACCGAAAAGCGCGTGGGGTGTTTCGGAGTTTGTTTGATTTATGTAAAAGAGTAGATGGACGCAAGGTTAATCGACGTGTTCTTGAAGGATTAATTCGCTCGGGCGCTTTAGATAAAATTGCGCCAAATCGTGCGAGTATGTTGGCTGTGTTGCCACTAGCTATGCAGGCTGCAATGCAGCATGAACGCACTCAGTCATCAGGACAAATTGATATATTTTCCGGGTTAATTGAAAGTGATACTGAACCAGAGCATCTTTCTTATCCAAAAATTCCTGAATTACTCGAAAATGAATTATTAAGCGGTGAAAAAAGTACATTGGGTTTTTATCTATCTGGCCATCCAATTAATCGTTATGCTCTAGAATTAGAAAAAATTATTACTGCAAAAATCGCTCATCTTAGCTCGGAACAAAATAAAATTGTATTAATTGCTGGTTTTGTTTCAGCAGTAAAAATTGTAAATACTAAAAGCGGCAATCGTTTGGGGATTGTAACAATAGAAGATGACTCTGGGAGTATCGATATTACAATTTTTTCTGATTTATTCACAGATGTTCGGAGCCTCTTGGTCGAAGATCAATTAATTATTGTTGAGGGTGAGGTCGGAATTGATAATTTTACCAACAACCAAAGAATTCGTGCTACCAAGGTTTTTGATTTAGAACAAATGCGTGAAACTTATGCTAAGGCATTGGTCTTAAAACTTGATACCACAAAAATTTCTCAAAGCGAAATTGCCAATATCAATGAAATTTTGCAGCAAAATAAACCTGGAAAATGCCCGGTATTTTTTGCGCTAAAAAATTCTGAAGCTACAGTAAAAGTAGCGCTTGGTGCAAAATGGCAGGTGCAGTTAAAAAATGCTTTTATTGCAACTTTAATAGAAAAAATTGGCGCAGAAAATGTGCAGATAACCTATTCCAAATAGTTTAATTTTGGATAGCTGTGAATATTTTTATTTGCTGTAACCACTGTTAAATTGTGTTCCAAAGCAGTTGCAATAATTACTCGATCAATGAAGTTCGTATGTAATTGTGGTAACTGTGTTGCAAGCACTGCTATTTTACTACTTATTGGTAATTCAGTAATGCCATGGAATTGTAAGGCTTTTTGTACCCATTCATTTGGTGTTAGCGGTAACTCGATTAGTTTCTTGTTAAATTTAATGCCAATTTCGTAAGCGGAAATTGCCGAAAGAAAGATTTTCCCAGGATTTCGGCTTAGTTGTAAGCGTACCGTTTTTGAAAGCTTTGTCTGATCGGCAACCAGCCAAATAAAGTTGTAAGTATCTAATAATATCATACTGGATTACTCGTTTTCAGAGTCTGCGAGAGATTGGTAAAATTGTGGCAATATGTTTACCTTCGCTAATTGTTGATTGCGTTGTAGAGGGTTTGGGACTTTTATGATCGGAACTAAATCTGCGATTGGCGCACCATGTCTACAAATTCGAACTGTCTCACCACTGCGTTCAATCATAGATAATAATTTCGATAATTTAGTTTTTGCTTCATGTGTATTTACTAGAATCATTTTTTGTTCTCCTCTGAAAAATTGAACTTAGTCTAGTTTAGTTTAATTAGTGCGATATCTTGAGTCAAGTGTTGGTTTTATTTTCAAAACAGTTATAATGAGTCTCCTCAAAAAAACCAAAATGAGAAAACATATGGATACAAATAAAATAATGCATTTTGTAAGCAATTACTGGGATGATGAAATAATCCCGGTACTTTCAAAGTTTATAGAAATTCCTTCAAAATCCCCGCCATTTGATGTCAATTGGCAAACTAACGGCCATATTAAAAGTGCCGCTAATTTAATCAAACATTGGGCAGAATCTCAGAAAGTTCCTGGCTTGAAAGCCGAAGTGGTTGAGCTTGAAGATCGCACTCCTTTTGTTTTTATTGAGATACCTGGAGATTCAGATAGAACTGTTGTGTTTTATGGGCACATTGACAAGATGCCAGAAACAGAGGGCTGGCGCGAGGGATTGGGTCCGTGGACTCCTGTGCTAGATGGCAATAAACTCTATGGTCGTGGCGGTGTCGATGATGGTTATGCTGCTTTTACGCCAATTGCCGTAGTAAAAGCTATGCAGGCACAAAAAATGCCTCATGGCAGAATAGTTATGATACTTGAGGCTACTGAAGAGTGTGGCAGTATTGATTTTGCAGCCTATCTCGACTTTTTGATGCACCGAATTGGCAATCCAGATTTACTTGTTTTTCTCGATGGTGGCGGTGAAAATTACGATCAAATTTGGTGTGTTAATTCTTTGCGCGGTATTGTTAGCGGCACATTAAAAGTTGAAGTTTTGCAAAACGGGACTCATTCTGGTGTAGGTAGTGGTATTGCACCATCTTGTTTTAGAATCGCAAGACAATTGCTTTCTCGGATTGAAGATGAAAAAACTGGTAAATTTTTATTACCAGAGTTTTGGGTAAAAATCCCCGAAGAGCGTCGCAAACAAAATAAAGCCGCGGCGCATGTTATTGGAACCGAGCTTTATTCGTCTATGAGATTTGTAAAAGGTGCTGGTCCAGTCACTGATGATCTTGAAGAATTAATTTTAAATCAAAATTGGCGGCCATATATGACTATTATTGGCGCCGGTGGGTTACCTTCGCCAAAAGACGCCGGGAATGTGCTGCTACCTTCGGTAACTTTACAGATTTCAATTCGTATCCCACCAATGGTTGATCCAAATGTTGCTTCTGAGGTGCTAAAGAAAGTGCTTGAATCTGATCCACCATACGGTGCAAATGTTAGCTTTACTATGGGGCAACGCGCACCGGGTTGGAATTCACCAACAGCACAACCTTGGCTCGAGCATGCATTGGAAAAAGCTTCTCACATTTATTATGGTAATCCACCAGTTTACAAAGGTGAGGGCGGTGCCATTGGAGTTGTTCAGTTATTAAATGATAAGTTTCCTAATGCACAATTTATTGTTACTGGGGCATCAGGGCCTGGTTCAAATGCACATGTGCCAAATGAATCATTAGATATCCCGATGGTCAAAAAGGTAACTTGTTGTATGGTAAATCTTTTGGCTGAGCATTTTGCTCATGTTCATAAAAAGTAATTAATTTTTTAAAATTATAATTTCAAAATTTTGGAGAAAAATATGTTAATTGGAGTACCTAAGGAAATTAAAATCAGGGAGTATCGCGTTGGTTTAGTGCCATCAAGCGTACGCGAGCTAGTTGCTCACGATCATAAAGTAATGGTTCAGCACAATGCTGGAGCTGGGATTGGGATGAGTGATGCTGACTATGAAAAAGTTGGTGCAACTATTGTGCACAGTGCAGAAGAGATTTTTGCAAAAGCTGACATGATAGTAAAAGTTAAAGAGCCACAACCAGTAGAATGCAAAATGCTGCGAGAAGGTCAGGTATTATTTACTTATTTGCATCTTGCGCCAGATCCAAAGCAAACAGCAGCACTTAAAGCTTCTGGTTGTACAGCAATTGCTTATGAAACAGTAACTGACATCTATGGCCAATTGCCATTATTAAAGCCAATGAGTGAAGTTGCTGGTAGGTTATCTATACAAGCTGGTGCGCAGTGTTTAGAGAAAAAGAACGGTGGTTCTGGGGTATTATTAGGCGGAGTTCCAGGTGTTTCACCAGCCACAGTTATTGTACTTGGTGGAGGTGTTGTAGGTACAAATGCTGCCAGAATGGCAATGGGTTTGGGCGCAAGAGTAGCAATTCTTGATAAATCTGTTAAACGTTTACAAGAATTAGACGATTTATTTGGGCCAAACCTCGTTACAGTTTTTGCTGCCATGGATAATGTCGAAAAGTTTGTTGCTAGCGCAGATTTGGTAATTGGTGGTGTACTGTTACCAGGTGCCGCTGCGCCAAAATTAGTAACAAGAGAAATGCTACGCAAAATGCGCCCAGGGTCAGCGTTAGTTGACGTATCAATAGACCAAGGCGGATGTTTTGAAACAAGTCGCCCAACAACTCATGATGAACCAACATATGTTGAAGAAGGTATAGTTCATTATTGTGTTACCAATATGCCAGGCGCAGTTCCACGTACCTCAGCATTTGCTCTTAACAATGCTACATTCCCATTTGCTTTGGCATTGGCAGACAAGGGCTATAAAAAAGCGCTCCTTGAAAATCCGCATTTGTTAAATGGACTAAATGTGCATAAAGGACATATCACCTGCGAAGCTGTAGCAAATGATTTAGGCTATCGCTATATGCCAGCTGAAGAAGCTTTGCAATCTTAAATTTATTGGTTGCTGTAAGTTAACTATCTAAAGCAACGTTTGCATTTTTTGCGACGTTGCTTTAGTTTTTATTAAATTCAATAAATACATTAATATAATTTTGTAATTAATTGATTATTAACACTAAAAATTTTATAAATTGTTAAATTTATGATACAAGAATGCTATATTGAAAATGCCTTTGGCAAGATTATCCCAATTATTCCAATAATAAAAAATGATCTTACAGTATGGATTAAAACGCAGCCCAAACGCATTAAAAACTTAACACAGGTCAATAAATTTGTCGCATTAAAAAATACCCACTGTTTAATTTTAAATGAAGCAGGAAACCTTGAGTCAGTGTTGCTTGGTATTGCAACAAAAAACGATTATTTAACGTTTGGCTTGTTACCGCAACTTCTGCCAGCTGGTAAATATCAAATAAAAGCAAATAATTTCACAGCAAAGCAATTGGAGCTTGCTGCAATTGGGTGGGGATTAGGTAGCTATTTGTTTACAAAATACAAAGAACGTGCAATTTCAAAAGTAAAATTAATTTTACCAAAAAACAAAAACTCCAAACACATAAATAATATCGTAGCAGCAATTTATTTAGTCAGGGATTTAATTAATACGCCAGTTTGCGATATGCATCCAAATGCATTGGCATTAGTTGCAAAAAATATAGCAAAATCGCACCAGGCAAAATTTAAGGAATATTCTGGAAAAGCACTAATGCGTAACTTTCCAGCGGTTTACGCAGTTGGTAAAGCAAGCATAAACCAGCCAAAATTAATCAAGTTTGATTGGGGTAAGAAAACTCACAAAAAAGTTGTTTTGGTTGGGAAGGGTGTTTGTTTTGATTCTGGTGGTCTTAATATCAAATCCCCTGAAAGCATGCTTTTGATGAAGAAAGATATGGCAGGCGCAGCACATGCTCTTGGTCTAGCAAAAATGATTATGTCGGAAAATCTTCCAATACAATTATCTGTTATTATTCCGATAGTTGAGAATGTTATTTCAAGTAATTCATACAAACCAGGGGATGTAATAAAAACCCGAAGCGGGCAAACAATTGAAATTCTAAATACTGATGCCGAGGGAAGAGTGATTCTTGCTGATGCTCTAACTTTAGCTTCTAAAGAAAAACCAAATTTATTAATTGATTTTGCTACTTTAACCCAAGCCGCAAGGGCTGCTCTTGGCCCAAATATCCCGGCGATGTTTTCAAATGACGATGCAATTTGCAACAAAATGCTCAATTGTCTTTCAGAAGAGCAAGAAGCGGCTTGGAAAATGCCACTCTATCAACCGTATGCTGAATTTATTAAAAGCAGGGTTGCTGATCTTACAAATGTTGCAACTGCTGGATATTTAGGGGCGGGGGCGATAATAGCGGCATTATTTTTACAAAAGTTTGTCGATAAAAATTTGTCTTGGGTGCACTTTGATATGTCTGCCTATAATTTTTCCGCAACACCAGGAAAAGCGGTGGGCGGCGAAGCAATGTGCCTTAGAGGATTATTTCGATATTTGGCAGAATATTTTACGCAAGAATCTTGAAAAAAAATTCATAGCGGGGTAATTTAGTTTATCAACTTATTTTAACTATTTTCCCATGGAGAATCACATGATCTTATCTGACCGTATCAGCGAAGTTTATGAAAAGTCAACTTGTGTGTTTACAAAAGAAGATATAGACAAAGCGCTCGACAAAATGGCTGAAGAAATTAGCGCTCGTTTAAAAAATACTAATCCAATTTTTTTATGCGTGATGCTTGGCGGGATTGTCCCGCTTGGCAATTTACTGCCTCGTCTCGATTTTCAATTAGAAATTAATTACATTCATGTTTCAAGTTATGAGGGTAGAACTACTGGTGGTGAATTGCGTTGGAAGGCAGAGCCTACCATCGATCTTTTTGGCCGAACAGTTGTAGTAGTGGATGATATTTTAGACACTGGTTTAACTTTAAAAGCCACAGTTGATTATTGCTACATGCGTCGCGCAAAAGAAGTTTATACGGCAGTATTGTTAGACAAACGCAAGCCACGCAAACCAGGTGGGATTGAAGAAGCGGATTTTAAAGCATTAACTTTAGATGACCGTTTTGTTTTTGGTTTTGGTTTAGATTATGCACAATACCTGCGAAATTGCGCTGGTATTTTTGCTGTATCAACTGAACATCAATAATTTTCCCGTATTTCCATAATTGTCTCAATTGAGACAATAGTCTAAACTTATTGTTAATTTTGGTAACTATTGTTGGAGGTGATTATGAGGAAACATGTAATTATAGGATTGTTATTTAGCAGTATGCTGTTTGTTTTTGCGAATGTT
Source organism: Gammaproteobacteria bacterium (assembly GCA_023480665.1). GTDB lineage: Bacteria > Pseudomonadota > Gammaproteobacteria > UBA9339 > UBA9339 > JAMCWR01. The sequence continues at coordinate 19,176 of JAMCWR010000061.1, read as the reverse complement.
TTTGCTGGTGTTAATGTAATAATATCATCAGCCCCTGCTCCTCAAGTTATTGCCTTTGCGCCATCAGGTTTTTCAAATTGTTATAATACTGTTGCTGGTATTGAAAATGGTGTTTGGATCCCTTCACACCGTGTCTGCATTTACCCGAATTCGCCTTATGGTTCTGCTTGGGTTTCTGGCTATTGGGGCTGCGTAAGTTTTTTACCATTTAATGGTGTTTGCAATCGCTGGAAATGGTATGGGCATCACTGGGTTCGCCCTGGTTATAGAGAATATGGTTGGCATTGGTATAGGCCAGGTCCACCGCCGTACCCAAGGCCGTTTCCGCCACGTCCTTTTCCTCGTGATTTTGATCGTCATGGTCATGGCCATCATGGCTGGGATGGTCGCGGGCACGATCGTGGTCATGGTGGCTGGCATCATTAAAAGTAGACAAAAATAATATAAAAAACTCCTACATGCCTGGATCTAAAATTGAAAAAAAGCTGTTGCATTACGTTGGCAAAGCAATTGCTGATTTTAATTTAATTCAAACTGGCGATAGAGTGTTGGTCTGTCTTTCTGGTGGCAAGGATTCGTTTACGTTGGTTAAATTGCTGCGTATTTTAGAAGAGCGGACTAATGGCAAATTCACGATGTTTGTTTTTACTTTAAATCAGGGCCAACCTGGTTGGATAGATTCAGGATTGAAATTTTGGCTCGAAAATAACCGCATTCCATTTACAGTATTAAATCGCGACACATTTTCGGTGGTGCGAGAAAAAATTTCCCCCGAAAAAACCTACTGCTCTTTTTGTTCACGACTGCGGCGCGGGATTATTTATCGATATGCTAGAGAACAGGGGTTTAAAAAGATTGCCTTGGGCCACCATCGAGATGATCTAATTGAATCATTATTGATGTCGATTTTGTATAGTGGTGAAATTCGTTCGCAGCCGCCAAAATTATTAACTGATGATAAAAAACATATTGTAATTCGCCCGCTTATTTATTGCCAAGAAGAAGATATTATTAAATATGCAGCGGAACAAAATTTCCCAATTATCCCTTGCGGGTTATGTGCCAATCAAAAAAACTCCACCAGAGCAAAAGTGAAATTGCTAATTAAACAACTTGCCGCACAAAATCCAAAAGTTCCAAGTAATATTTTGCATGCTTTGCAAGGTGTAAGGATAAGCCAATTGATGGACCAAAAAATCTGGGATTATAAAAATCTTGAAGATGATCTAAACCTAGATGAATGAAAACATAAAAGTAAAATAAAGCACCGGGGTTTTCCTGGTATAGATAATTGCTTTATTTATTGTGTATCATTGTAAAAAATAATATATAATAATATTTGGGGCGGTTAATATGAGCGCACAATCTATGACACTAATTCCGTTTGATACTTTAGCATTTGCAAATAAATTAAAGGGGGCAGGCCTTGAGCCAAAAATAGCTGAAGCTCAAGCTGAATTGCAAGCGGCCGTAATGACAGAACTTGCCACTAATCAACTTGCAACTAAAAAAGATATTCAAGAAATTAAGCTTGAGATTAATGAGTTAAAATTAGAAACCAAAAAAGAACTTCAAGAGTTAAAATTTGAACTATTAATAAAACTTGGTGGAATTGTTGTTGTTTGTGCAACAATTCTTGGCACCATCATTTCAATCGTTATGAAATCCCATTAATATAACTATACCGGAGTTTTCCCGCTATAGGATACTTGCTTTATTTATTGTATATCATCGTAAAAAATAATATATAATAACGTTTGGAGCGGTTAATATGAGTACACAATCTATGATGCTGATTCCGTTTGATACTCTAGCATTTGCAAATAAATTAAAAGAGGCGGGTCTTGAACCAAAAATTGCTGAGGCTCAGGCCGAATTGCAAGCAGCTGTAATGGCAGAGCTTACCACCAGTCAGCTTGCAACCAAAAAAGATATTCAAGAAATTAAGCTTGGGATTCAAGAGCTAAGACTTGAGTTGCTAATAAAGCTTGGGGGCGTTATTGTTGTTTGTTCAACAATTCTTGGTACCATCCTTTCAGTCGTTATGAAAGCCCATTAATGATCTAGTATGTTCCGGCAGCTAAAGACTTCACCAAAAGCAAAATTGGTGAAGTCTTTCTGCAGAAAATCTTATTCGCCTAAAATATCTTTTAAATCTTGGTCTGGCGTTGAAATAAGTTTAACCTGAAATTTCTCTACTAAAAAATTTAATACATTTGGTGAAAGAAAAGCTGGCAGAGTAGGGCCAAGCCGGATATTTTTTATGCCCAAAGATAAAAGCGTTAATAAGATTGCCACGGCTTTTTGCTCATACCAAGATAATATCATTGACAAAGGTAGCTCATTAACGCTGCAATTAAAGGCATTTGCTAACGCTAAAGCAATTTGGATGGCTGAGTAGGCATCATTACATTGGCCGATATCAAGTAATCGCGGAATGCCAGCAATATTTCCTAGCTTCTTATCAAAAAAGCGAAATTTGCCGCAAGCAAGTGTTAACACCAAGCAATCATTTGGTACTTTTTCTACAAACTCAGTGTAATAATTCCGCCCAGGTTTTGCGCCATCACAGCCAGCTACTAAAAAGAAGTGACGAATTTTTTTTGCTTTAACTAATTCCGCTATCTTATCTGCAACACTCAAAACGGCGTTTCGAGCAAATCCCGATACAACAAAATCTTTATCACGGTCAAAAATAAACCCTGGGAGTTCAAGAGCTTTATTGATAACAGGTGTAAAATCTTTTTTGCTGTCGATATGCAAAACGCCTGGCCAAGCAACTAAACCTGTAGTAAAAATTCGATCTTTGTAGGAATCGAGGGGTTTTTGTATACAGTTTGTAGTCATCAAAATTGCACCTGGGAATGCAGCAAACTCTTGATGCTGGTTTTGCCATGCGGTGCCATAATGACCGTAAAAATGTGCATATTTTTTTAATTTAGGATAGCCATGTGCAGGAAGCATTTCGCCATGCGTGTAAATATAAATATTTTTCCCTACAGTCTGTTTTAGCAGTAGCTCGAGGTCACGCAAATCATGCCCTGAAATTAATATTGCTTTGCCTTTTTTAGCGCCGAGTGGTACTTGTGTTGGCGTGGGTTGCCCGTAATGACCGGTGTTTGCTTTATCTAGTAATTTCATTGTCTGCAAATTGATTTGACCGCACTCCATTACTAAATCAACCCATTCTGTCATCGACAAATCGTGGCGCAACATATATGCCAATGCTTTTTGTAGAAAGAGGCTAATGTTGCGATCATTTTCACCTAGCACTGCCGCATGATCTGCATAAGCAGCTATGCCTTTAATTCCAAATAGCAAAGTATTTTTTAAAGATTGAATATCGATATTATCTGTTTGATCGATTATTTTAAATACAGCTCCCTGTTTAATCATTGTGGCATTGTTTGCAGTGTTTAGTTTAAAAGTACATGCATCGGGGAGTTTTTTCATATCCTCAACAGATAAATGTAATTTTTCAAATAACGCTTGCCGAAATTGATCAGCTTTTTTAATTAATGGGATCAGGCGTTCTGCATCAAAATCGACATTAGTCACCGTTGCAAATAATGCTTCATAAACAAACAAATCAAAATCATTTACAGAAACAGTTGAATTTTTATCTAACTCATTGGCGTTGGCCAAAAATGCTGCTCCTTTTAATAGGTAAATTAATAGATCTTGCAAACTTGAAACTTCCGCTGTTTTACCGCAAACTCCGATGTTAGTGCAACCTTGACCTTTAACGGTTTGCTCACATTGATAGCAGAACATATTTAAAGCGCAGGATGTACAACTCATGTTTTTTCTCCGATATTAGTAAAATTATGATATAGTACTTTACCTTGATAAAATGAAATTGTCTGTGAACCAGTTCACACTTTACATTAAAAAATTAAACATTATTTTATGCGCTTACGCCACTTAGTATTAACACTTTTATTGATCCTTTTTTGGGGATTTAATTGGGTAACTATTAAAATTGGGCTAAACGGTGGGGTATCGCCTGTTACGCTCTGCTTTGCTCGTTATTTCTTCGCAAGTTTACCCGCGATCTTTTTTATACGCAGGCCGCAAATACCATTACAAATTCTCATTGCATATGGCTTAATTATGTTTGCTCTGCAATTTGTTTTGTTATTTGCTGGAATTTATCTTGGGGTTGCAGTTGGATTAGCTTCATTAATATCGCAGCAAGGACAAATATTTTTTACACTAATATTGGTAGCGATTTTTTGTGGTGAAAAACCAAATAAGTGGCAAATAATTGGTATTCTAACATCATTCATTGGTATTGGTATTATCGCCATAAACTTACACGCCTCAGCGTCAATTACTGGGGCGCTGCTAGTTGTAGCCTCATCAGCAGCATGGGGCACTGGCAATTTAATTGCTAAAAAAATGCCTGCAACTAACATGTTGGCCGTTGTTGTTTGGAGTAGTTTGTTTGCTTGGCCACCCATGCTATTGTTAGCTATATTCGGAGAAGGAGCGCATAGCTTCGTTAACAGCTTTATTCATCTGCCATGGTTATCGCTTGTGTCAATCATTTATTTGGCATATGTGGCTACATTGTTTGGGTATGGAACATGGAGTTTTCTCTTAAATCGCTACCCAGCAGCAACTGTAGTACCATTTACTTTATTGGTTCCAATTGTTGCTTCCATAAGTTCTGCAATAGTTTTAGGAGAGCAAATAAAATCCTGGGAGATACTGGCTGGAACAATAATTATTTTAGGCCTTTGCATTAATTTATTTTTCTCTAGGTTACTCAGTTTCTGTTTAGTAAAGCTGGGGGCTCGAAGATGATGGCATTAGAGAGTTGACTCCTTGGTAGTTCCTATTGGACAAGGGATATTGATGTGCCGGAAATTATAGGCCGCATATTTTTTCTCCGCTAGAGTAAAATTATGCTATAGTGCTTTATCTTGGTAAAATGAGATTGCCTGTGAACCAGTTCACACCTTACACCAAAAAATTAAATACTTTTGAATTTTTATCAAAGCTGGGTATCTTTAAAAGCCTTGCTGCAGAACAGTTGCATGAAATTGTCAAATTAATAGAGGTACGCCAATATCAAAAAAATGCGATTATTTTTCATGAAGGACAAAAAGCGCATTACTCTTATATAATTTATAGTGGTATGGTAAAAATCCATAAATATTCTGACGATGGTAAAGAATATATTCTGCAGACTCTAACTGATGGTGGTATGTTTGCTGAGGTCCCAATGTTTGCTGGAGATACTTACCCAGCAAATTCAACAGCATTAGAAGATAGCATCTTATTAGCCTTTTCTAGGGAAAATCTATTGCGTTTAGTTGCGAGGGAGCCGCAAGTTGCATTAAACCTTTTGGCAATTCAAGCAAAGCGATTGCGCGAATTTACCCTGCAGATCGAGGAGTTGACGCTAAAAGATTCGTTATCGCGCCTAATAAACTATTTATTAAAACACGCCGATAAAGATAAAATAATACACAATAAGCTTTCAATTACCAATTTAGCAAAACTATTAAACATGACTCGAGAAAACTTATCAAAGTTATTGGGTCGCTTAGTGCAAGAGGGCGCAATTGTGCTCGAAAAAAATCGGATCATTTTACGTAAGTTAATGTGATGCTTTAAATGAGTGAAATTTTTCAAAGCATAGCCTTAAAAATATTGCGTATCATTTTAAATATATTTTTAATTTTGAGCGATAATATTAAGATCTTTAGTAAAACTTATAACAATTTGATTAATCACAAAAAATTATATAAAAAAATTCCTTGAAAATTTAATCTTTTGATTTTAAATGAAATTTTTTATACATGTTTTTTCATTGATTTTGTAAGAGGGTAGTAAGTAAATTTGTCCGTAACTGGTTTTGCTGTTAAACCAACTGCGCTAGTACTGCCAAATTACTATTATTAACTTTTGACGCGCTGCTTATAAATAACGTATTGCCCATATAAAGCCAGATTATCCCAAACCATTTGCCTCTGATCACGTGTGGCTAGGAATGCTTTTTTATTCGAGTATGCCGTTGTCTTCTAGAATCCGTTTAGCATTTTCGGCAATCGGCTTGTCTATTGCTTTCCCATCAAGAAGCAAGGCATTGCCGTGTGATTGTTCAAAGGCAATAATAACTTTTCTTGCCCAATTTATCTCTTCTTTCGTTAGAGTGAAAATTTTCATAATAGGATTAATGTGCTTTAAATCAATACATAATTTCCCTGAAAATCCCATTTCCTTGCAACGCTTTGCTTCTTCAAGTACTTCTAACACAGAATCATCATCTAGTTTTAGATAGTATGGGAGATCTAAAGCAATTTTTTTCCACATGGTTGCTGCCTGTACGACTCTTCCGCGAGCCCATAACATCGACTCCCAGTTCGGATAGTTGATATTCATATTTAAAGATAAATCAGCTCCTCCAAGCCCAAGAGCAACTATTGCAGGATGAGCGGCGATTTCGGTGGCATTTTCCAATGATTTAGGCGACTCCATTAACGCAATTAATGGTAAATCAGGGAGTAGTTTATTGTAAACTTCCACTTCAGCAGCACTCTCGACCTTTGGGAGCATCACTGCGTCTGGTTTTAGTTGTAATTTACTTAACCATAAAATGTCTTCTAATCCATCATGTGTTTTTATGCTATTTATCCGCAAGATTTTGCAAAAGTTGTTGTCGGTTTTTTTAATAAAATAATTACTGCACAATTTTCTTGCATCATTTTTGTATTGTGTTGCAATTAAGTCTTCTAAGTCCACGATAATACCTGTTGCCCCATGTTCTTTTGGGGAGTGAAAATCGTCTGGCTCATTGGCAGCAACAAAAAGCAGGCATTTAAAAAGCTTGGTTGGGTATTGCATTTTGATTATTTCCTAATATCGATTTATACTCATTTATAGAATATTGTATTGTAACATACTGCTCTAAGCTGGGCAGCGGAATTTGTTTTTGAAACTGCTCTTTCGCTATTCTTAATCCTTAACAAACAATGAGACATTATGAATAATAAAAAATTGACGCTAGCTAATTTATTGCGTAACCAAAAAATCGTGGTTGCTCCTGGATGCCACGATGCATTAGGTGCAAAAATTATTGAAACCGCTGGATTCAATGTTGTTTATATGACAGGAAATGGCGTCTCTGCTAGCAGCATTGGTAAACCAGACATTGGTTTAGTAAGCATGAGCGAAATGATAGTGAGGGCTCGAGGAATCGCTTCTGCAGTTAATATACCTGTGATTTGTGATGCTGACACTGGATATGGCAATATCAATAATGTCATGAGAACTGTTAAAGAGTATGAAGCAGCTGGAGTTTCAGCCATACATATTGAAGATCAAATTACCCCAAAAATGTGCGGCGCTATGGCTGGATTAAAATTAGTTTCAACTGAAGAATACATTGCCAAGATTAAAGCAGCTACAGTAGCTAGAAATAGCGCCGATTTTTTAATTATTGCGCGTACAGATGCGCGAGCAGTCTTAGGTTTTGACGAAGCAATCAGGCGTGGGCAATTAGCCTTCGAAGCAGGGGCTGATGTGGTATATATTGAGTTGCTAGAATCTGTTGATGAAATGAAGCAAGCCATTAAAAATATCAATGCGCCGATGATGTTTGATATGTTAGAAAATTTCAGCATGCCTTTGGACATAGATACCTTGGAAAAAATTGGCTATAAATTGGTGATTTTTCCCATGTCATCTACACTTTTATATGCTAAAACCACGCTTAAGTTAATGAATTCGCTAAAAAAGAATGGAAATACCGTTGAGTTTTTAGCAGACATGATGACTCTTCATGAATATGAATCAATACTTGGGTTAGATGAGATCAGAGAACGCGAAAAGAAATTAACAAGTAGTATAGATTAATTGTCTAAACGCACTTTTTTTCCACGAGCATACCTGGAACCCTCGCTACGCCTAGCTTGCAGCCATAAAATTGATTTTTGAATTATTCAGCCGCATAGTAATTATTTCTTTAAAATCAGAAGGTTGCAGATTATTTAAAATTCATAATTTCCTACACATTAATATCCCTTCTCCAATAGGCACCACCACTGAGTCAACTCTTTCATCTTGCAAAGCGTGATTAATCATTGAACCAAGAACCGCTTTGTGTGAGATCACATTATCAGCTAACAAAATTCCGCCAGAAACCATGTTTGGGATTACAGTTTCATAGCAATCTGTATATAGTTCCTTTTCTGTATCAAGAAAGCAAAAGGATATTCCCGTGTAATGCGACAAGTGATTGAACACATTTCCAGGAACCAACTCAACATATTGTTCAACATTGCTTTGTAGAAATGTTTCTTTTGCGAGTTCAATTTTTTGCGGCTCTAATTCAAAAGTTGTGATTTTCGATGCTATACTTTTACAAGCAAGCGTTAGCCATAGCGTTGAATATCCGGCACTTGTGCCGATTTCTATCCATTGACCTTTTGGCGAATTTAACGCAACTAAACTAATAAACTTACCCGTTTCGGGTGGGATTTGTCTCAATCTAAGGTGGTGAGGTTTTACATCTACTTTTTCAGTTTTTTCATTCTTGTTTGCGTCTTCTAAATATCTCATTCTCTTTAACACTGCATCTGGAATATTGTGAAACATTTTATCACCTCATATTTTACGAGTTTATTAAAGGATTTATTATCACATACTTTATTCAGCAATATTACGTGTAAAATAAAATAATACCCAGATTAGAAAAGTAATTATCACAAAAATCTCGGATATTATGTGTTCTGTATTACCACTAATTAATCCCATCAAAAACAGGGAAACTACAGCCAATATCGTTGTTAAAAAACCTAAGATTGATGAACCAGTTGCTTTATCAGAAACTTTTTTAGTTGCATGAGCTGATGCATTAGTAAACACCAGCGGCATCCCGACAAAAATCACAAATGATGAAATAAAAAATTCCCAGATATTTAATAGAGAAAATCTAGAAAAATATAATAGAGCCAGGCAACCACATGTCATTAATAACAATCCTAAAAGCATTACCTTTCTACTTGAAATATAGCTGTTTATTCTTCTAGCGATCATTGCTCCAATAACATAGCCAGCAGATGTAAGCAAATTGAAAGCTCCGAATTTAGCTGGCGACACATTCATTATGGATATACAGATAATCGGCGATGCTGCAGCAAATATGTAAATTATCGCCGTACATAAACCCCACATGCTAGCATAAATAATCAAGGCTTTATTTTTAGAGGTATGATAGTAACGATTTAATATCATCCCTATTTTTAAAGCATGCAAATCTTTGCCTGAACCAGTTTCGGGTAAAAACGTACATAAAAATAAAATAAATAAGGTGTATATGGCTGTAAAATAAAAACAGCTTTCCCAAGCAAAATGTTTAACTAAAAAACCACCAATAAAAACGGCAATACCGGGGAAAATAGCAAACGCTAAAGTTACTAAGGCAATAACTTTCCTGTTTTGTTCGTGATTGTAGACATCATTGATAATAGTTAGCGTTAGCACTAATCCAGCGCTTGTGCCTATCGCCATAATAAACCTTGCCACAATAAGCAAATAAAAATTATTCATATGCCCGGATATTGCGCACAATAATGCACCTAAAATACCTACAGTACATGCAAGATATATAGTTGGTTTCCTTCCAATTCGATTTGCAATAGGACCATAAATAATTTGTCCACCAGCATACCCTAAAAGAAATATGCTTACTGTCCACTGCACAACTGCTGAGGTAATATTAAACTGCTCTTTGATAGTAGGAATAGCAGGGGTAAATAAAACCGCAGCAACAGACCCTAAAGCAATTAGCAGTAGCAATGTAAAAGTTGATGGTTTATTTTCTAAATTCATTTGTTTGCTTATCATGACGTACTGCCACCCATTAATTTATATAAAACAAGAACTCTCATATTTTTGCTTTGCCTCTATTGAATAATTTTTTTGGGGAGCAAACACCGTTAAGCTAATCATCACTACTTGGTTTGACATGTTTAAATCCATTAGTTAAGAAAGCACTATTATAATATGATATTAATATTTTTTGTAATGGCATTCTCATAACTAAAATATAGCACAGCCAATGCGGCGTAGGATTTGACGGCGCTCTTTTGCGCATCGGAGAGGCACCTCTGTAATGAAGCCTCGTGGCAAAAAGATTTGATTGGTTATTTATTTATTGGTGCACGGTGCAGAGACATCATCAGATACTGACTCCGATGTTGACGCAGTAAGAAAAAGAGCGCCGTCAAAGCCTAAAGCAAGCATTGGCATAAGGTGAACTCTGGAAAATAGTATTGTTTAGGCTTCGGATTGCAACAGGGCCTTTAGACAATTAACCCCTAGTAGCAATATTACTTAAAATAATTATTACCTCTACGCTAGCGAGATTATTTTAAATTTTTTTAATCAGCTGCGTTCGATATGGTGGAGAAGGTCGGTTATTTGCTCTGGGGTTTTGATTGCGAAAAATTCAAGAATGCTTGGTCCTTTGAGGCGATAGAGCTTCGGATTTTCCTGAATTAGTTTAATGACTTTCTTTGGGTCGATGTTTGGATTTTCAGCAAATTCGATGCTTCCTTTGTTATTTCCAAGGGTAATTTTCTTTACATCTAATACTTCAGCTTTGAGTCGCAATTCATTCACTTTAAACAGATTTTTTACTTGTTTTGGCAAAGAACCAAATCTATCTATTATCTCAATTTGCAAATTTGAAAGTGCGTCAGAAGTTTTTGCGCTTGCGATGCGTTTATACAGGGTCAATCTAATCCCAACATCGCTAACATAATCATCAGGGATTAGCGCTGGAATTCTTAAGTTTATTTCAATGGATTTTGAAATTTGAGCGTCTAAGTCCAACTTTTTGCTAGTTTTTAGTGTAGCAATAGCACGGTTTAATAGATCTGTATAAAGATCAAAACCAATGTTTTGGATTTGCCCACTTTGTCCTTCTCCAAGTAATTCACCAGCACCACGAATTTCAAGATCATGTGTTGCAAGCGTAAACCCAGCACCTAAATCTTCCATAGAAACAATAGCATGTAAGCGTTTCTTCGCGTCTTCTGTTAATAAATCTTCGGGTGGTACAAGTAAATATGCATAAGCTTGGTGGTGCGATCTTCCAACTCTGCCACGCAGCTGGTGCAATTGAGCTAAACCAAATTTATCAGCGCGATCAATGATGATTGTATTTGCGGTTGGAATATCAATCCCAGATTCAATAATAGTCGTGCACACTAAAACATTGGTACGCAAATGATAAAAATCGCGCATGATTGATTCAAGCGCCTGCTCATGCATTTGCCCATGTGCAATGTCTATGCGTGCAGTAGGAATTAGCTTTAATACCTCGTCAGCAACTTTTTTCATTGTGGCGATATCATTATGCAAAAAATATACCTGCCCACCGCGCATAATTTCGCGAGTAATTGCTTCTTTAATTAAATAGCGGTCACGTTCATGCGCAAAAGTTTTTACCGAAAGGCGTTTTGCTGGTGGTGTGGCAATAATCGAAAAATCTCGAATTGTAGCAAATGCCATGCTTAACGTTCGCGGAATGGGGGTGGCAGTTAAAGTTAAGATATCTATATTTGGATAAAATTTCTTGATATGTTCTTTTTGTCTTACCCCAAAACGATGCTCTTCGTCTATAATCAATAACCCCAAATTTTTGAAGTGAATATTTGGCTGTAATAACTTGTGCGTCCCAATAATAATATCTATTTTCCCTGATTGTAATTGCTCGGCAATTTTTATAGTTTCTTTTTTTGAGCGAAATCGCGAAAACAATTCAATGTTGATTGGCCAATCAGTGAACCTATCTTTAAAATTTGTGAAGTGCTGGTTAGATAAAATAGTCGTGGGTGTTAGCACTGCAACTTGCTTGCCATCATGCGCAGCAAGAAAAGCTGCGCGCATGGCAACTTCTGTTTTACCAAAACCAACATCTCCGCAGACGAGTCGATCCATCGGGCGAGGTTGCGTCATGTCTGAAATAACTTCGTTAATAGCGCGAGTTTGATCTGCAGTTTCTTCAAAAGGAAATGATGCGGCAAATTTTTCGTAATCATTGTCTGGCTTTGAAAATGCATAACCAACGCTATGTGCTCGCTTTGCATATATTTCAAGCAATTCAGCTGCGGTATCGCGGATTTTTTCGACAGCTTCGCGTTTTACTTTATCCCATTGTTTTGAGCCAAGCTGATGCAAAGGCGCATGCTCAGCATCCATCCCTGTGTAACGGCTAATTAAATTCAGCGATGATATTGGCACATAAAGCTTGGCATTACCTTCGTATTCGAGCACTAAAAATTCAGTTTCAATTGCATCAATCTTAAGCGTCTGCATGCCAAGGTAGCGACCAACCCCATGCTCGTAATGCACAACAGGAGCGCCGATGTGCAATTCAGTGAGATCGCGAATAATAGCTTCCGGATCCTGGGTGATAGCAGCTTTTCTTAAACGCCGTTGCATAACTTTTTGCCCGAAAAGTTCTGCTTCAGTAATAAGAGCGAGACTAGGCTGGTTTTTATCCCCAAGTATATGCATGCCGCGATCAATTTCGGCGATAGTAATCCCATATTGATCAGGGGCTTTTAAAAAACTTTCCCAGTTTGGAAATTGATTTGGATTAATATTGATGGTTTTTAATAATTCAAGTAAGTTTTCGCGTCGACCTGCAGATTCAGCAACAAATAAAATTCTGCCATTAATATTTTTTATATACTCAGTCAATTTAGAAAGCGGCGTTTCTAATTTGTGATTTATCGAAATATCTAAAATTTTTTCTGTTTTAAAACAAATTGTTGTAGAATATTCATTATCTTTTACATTAGACTGATCAAAAACTTTAGTTAGCAAAAACTTATGCATATGTGAAAGAATTTCTTGTTCATTAAGGTAAATGTTAGCTGGTGGTAATAATGGATGAGACTGATCGTGTTTAAGCTGCTCGTAGCGATTATTGATTTCTTGGGTGAGTTTTTGCCAAATATGCTTTTCGGTGTTAATTGAATATAACAAGGTGTGCTCGGGTAAATAATCAAAAAAAGTTGCGGTTTCATTAAAAAATAGTGGCAGATAATATTCTACTCCTTGCGGCGATTCGCCCAAACTCACACTTTGATATACCGAGCATCTTGTTGGGTCACCAATAAACTGGGTACGCCAATTTTGCCTGAAAGCCGTGATTGCTTCTTCAGTGAGTGGATATTCTTTTGCTGGCATCAACTGAATATTTTCCAGTATCTCTTTTGAGAGTTGTGAATCTGGGTCAAAGGTTCGAATGCTATCAATTTCATCATCCACTAAATCAATGCGAAATGGAAGATTACTTCCGGTTGGGAAAAGATCAATAATCGAGCCACGCACTGCAAATTCGCCATGCTCCATTACTTTAGCTACGCAAATATAACCAAGACGTTCAAAACGAGCGCGAAGCTCAGTAATATTTAAGTGCTCTTTTTTGTGCAAAATAAATACGTTTTTTTCAATATATGCACGCGGCGGGAGACGTTGCATTAAACTATTTGCTGCAACGAGCATTATTCCAGTTTTGAGATTTTGAATTTTATGTAAAAAGAATAATCTTTGTGAAATTATATCCTGGTGCGGTGAAAAATGGTCATATGGCAAAGTTTCCCAATCAGGAAACGATAAAATTGGTAATCGTTCGTTATCAACATTATTTGTGCTTGCAAAAAACTTTAGTTCTCGCTCTAGTGTGTCTAGAGCGAGAAGATCAGGCGCAATAACTAAGAGTGGTTTAGCGTAATGCTTTGCTGCCTCAAAAACCGCCAAACTTTGGCTCGAACCAGATAGGTTTTCAAAGCAGGTTAGGGCGGCTGGTTTAATAGGTAATTTGTGATAAAATAAATGCATATTTGTACAGTAATTCATTATTGTTTGGATTGCAAATTTCTAGGAGAATTGACATGAGCGTTTTAGCTAACAAAGCTTTACCAATCCATCAGGTTTGGCTGGCAATTTTTAGGTTATTTTTTAGTGCTTTTCCAAAAGTATGGTTTTTATCATTGCTTTCTGCATTACTTGCTTCTTTATCTATAGCGGGCTCGCGTTATTTTTCGTTACACTTTGTCGCAGTTAAACCGCCTCTGTCGATAGCGATTGGTATGGTAGTGTGCTTTGTAGTGCTAGCTGTTACTTTAATGTTTATTCTCAGTAATATCATTTATCAAGTTTATCAAAACGCCACAGATCAAACCATTAACACATATGAATCAATAAAGTTTGTTTTGCATAAATACCCCAAAATCTTACTTGCTATGCTACTTGTTTCATGTTTTATGGTAATGGGTTTAATCGCTTTCGTTGTCCCAGGAGTTTTTGCTGGGATTTTATTACTGTTTGTGCAACCGATGATTTTATTTGAAAACAAAGGGATTTTGGACTCAATTAGCGGCAGCGCTAAATTAGTATGGAAAGACTGGTGGCGTACTTTGATAGTTTTTTTACCATTAGGAATAATCGGATATTTTGCGACTTTTTTAATTCGGCGTTTTACTTTTGAATATTTTTGGGTATATATAATTTTGAATGTTGTGGTTTTATTTTTGATGAACCCGTTGTCATATTCTTTTTTAGTAACTCAATATAACGATTTAAAACTTCGCAAAGGACAGACAATCACAACCAACATTAGTCAATGAACGAAAACAAAAAAACAATAACAAACTTTTATCTTAAAATATTTATCGGGTTGTTGCTTTGCTTAATCTTTGCAACTATTTCGTATAATTATTTTGATCAACGTATTGCCATATTAGTGAGTGAGTTTGCTAAAGGCTCTTCAAGCGCTCATTTTTTTGGTTGGCTATCTGGATATAAAAACCTAATTAATCTAGCAATTAAATCTGATAATTATATTTATTATCTTGCTCTAATTTTATTGGCTATTTGTTTTTTTGTTCCGCGACGCTTGAAATTCTCCGCTTTTTTTCAAGGCGCTACTTTGTTTAGTTTGGCGATAGTCCTTGCTTATGCCTTTAAAGATGCTTTAAAAGTATTTTTTGGCAGGTGTTGCGTGGGGCCGGCTAAAGCTGGCGTATTATTTGCTAATCACATTTTAGTTAACAACAAAGCGATCGGTTTTAATTTTTTTCATGGTAAGGTGCAATCTTCATTATTCCCGTCTGGTCATATGGCGATTACTTGTGCACTTTTAAGCGTGTTATGGATTTATTTTCCGCGCCTAAAAATACTTTGGTTTTTGCTTGGTTTGGTGACAGCGCTGAGCCTATTACTTACAAATAATCATTATTTAAGTGATATTATTTCCGGTGCATTTTTAGGTATTGGGTTAACCTGTTGTTGTGTGCGCTTGTTTGAAGAATAGTATTGTTAAATAATTAAACAATGATCCCACCGCCAAGGCATTCATCATTGTTGTAGAAGACTACAGATTGCCCAGGAGTAATTGCCCATTGCGGAGCTTTAAACTCAACCGCGCAAGATTCACTGTTTATTTGCGAAATTGTACACGCTTGGTCAAGCTGCCGATAACGAATTTTTGCAGTACAAGAATAGGGCGTTTTTGGCGCTACATTTGAGATCCAATGCAATTCTTTGGTGATTAATTGGGCCTTAGAGAGCAGGGGGTGTGTACGGTCTTGCGTGACAATCAAGAGATTATTTTTGATATCTTTATTAGCAACATACCATGGAGCTTCTGCAGAATTTTTTTGGCCGCCAATTTTTAAGCCTTGTCTTTGCCCAATGGTATAAAACATCAAGCCATCGTGTTCGCCAATTGTTTTATTATCAGTTGTAACAATTACTCCGGGTTTTGCTAGTAAATATTCACTCAAGAATGTTTTAAATTTTCTCTCGCCAATAAAACAAATTCCAGTGCTATCTTTTTTGTGCTGATTAGGGAAGTGTGCGGCCGCAGCGATTTCTCTCACCTTTATTTTTGTCAAATGACCAATTGGGAATAGACTTTTAGCCAGCTGATCCTGATTTAGCAAATAGAGAAAATAACTCTGATCTTTTGTTGTATCCACACCCTTTAATAAACAAAATTTATTATGAGAAAATTCTATGCGCGCATAGTGGCCAGTGGCGATATAGTCAGCACCAAGTTCATTTGCATAGGATAAAAAAGCTTTAAATTTAATTTCTTTGTTACAAAGAACATCTGGATTTGGTGTGCGAAAATTTGCATATTCATCAAGAAAATATGCAAATACACGTTGCCAATATTCTTTGGAAAAATTTACTGCTAAAAGCGGGATGTTTAAGATTTTGCAAACTTGAGCGGCATCTGCATAATCTTTAGCAGCGCTACAATGTTGATCTTTGTCTTGATCATGGTCTTGATTCTGGCCTTGTTCCTGCCAATTTTGCATAAAGACCGCGGTAACTTTATGCCCAGCCTGTTGCAACAGCAAAGCCGCAACCGCAGAATCTACACCACCTGACATTCCTACAACTATATGCAGTTTTTTAGTCATAATTGGTCATAATAAAGTGGAAGGGCGATGCAGTAATCATTCATTCTTCATGCGCCTTGATCTGAAGGCAAAATACTTGGTTTTGGAAGAAGCCTATTTATCTTTATCGATAGTGCGGAAAATTATGCGCCCTTTGGTTAAATCATATGGTGTTAACTCAACTGTAACAGCATCGCCCGTAAGTAGGCGAATATAATTTTTGCGCATTTTTCCAGAAATATGGGCTGTAATTATGTGCCCATTTTCTAGTTTCACACGAAACATTGTATTTGGAAGCGTTTCAATAATTACGCCTTCCATCTCAATTTGATCTTCTTTCGACATAAAAGCAGTTTGACCTTTGAATAGTGGTAACGAGATAAAATATTGCCTGAAAAAGCTCAAATAATCAATAACAAATGAAAAACAATTTGATGCGCACATAATTTACCCATCTATAAATTGTAACATATTGAAAAAAAAGAAAATATTATTTTACAATATTTGGCGCCAATTGTTTTTAATTGTTTTTTTGCAATGATATAATTAATGCAAATTAATTAAATTCCCCGAAAGCCATGGAGGTTTGCAATGATTTCTTATAAAACGCTTTTAGATAACCGACGCTCAATCAGAGATTTTAAACCAGATAAAGTCGACCAAACTTTACTTGAAGAGATTTTAAACGAAACCTGTATGGCACCAAGCGCTTCAAATGCTCAACCGTGGAGATTTATTATTATCCAAGATCGCGCGTTGATTGAAAGGCTGTCCGCTGAAAGTAAAAAGAACTTACTAGATACTATAAAAAAAGATCAGAATTCACAATTTAAAAGATATGAGCGGATTTTAAGCAGTCCAAATACTAATGTTTTTTATAATGCGCCTTGCTTAGTATTATTTTGCGGTAAAAATGATTACAGTTTTTTTGCTAGTGATTTTGCATTAGCTGTGGCTTACTTTATGTTTGCCGCAACAGCTCGAAATTTAGGAACATGTTGGATAGGCCTTGGTGATAAAATAAAAGATCCAAAATTAAAAAATGAAATTGGCTTACCTGAAAATTATGAGATAGCAGCTGCAGTTATTTTAGGATCGCCAGCTAAAATACCTGATACTGTGCCGCGAAAACCACCAGTTATTTTAAAAACCATCGCTTAACATAATAGCAAAAGCGTCATTTTTTAAGAATTTCTAAGATTTTTGAGTAATTATAATCTGTGGCGAGTTGTTTAAAATATTGTGCAAGCTCTCTATCAATAGCTAAAACTTCCGCAGTAATTAATTCATTTAATAAAATAATATTACCGGTTTCGGTTGCAGAGACTATTTTTTTTGCAAGCTCTGGAGGAATTTTTTGTAGTTTATCCGCTGATATTGTAGATACTTTAGTATCGGTCGCAATTTTTTCAACAATTCGGTAGATGTATTTTATGTGCAGGTGTTTACGAATTTCCTCAAGTAATTCAGCTTCTTTGTAGGGTTTGCGAATAAAAGCATCTGCCCCAGATTGTAAAACTTTTATTTTCGCATCTTCAAGGGCGCTTGCGGTCAGTACAACAACCTTTGTTTGATCGCCACCAGGAAGCTCTCTGATCTTATTAGTTGTAGTAATGCCATCCATCTCCGGCATACGCAAATCCATCAATATTAAATCAGGTCTCCATTCAGCAAATATTCTTATCGCTTCTTTGCCACTATCTGCTTCTTTAATTTTAAAACCCAACTTTTGCAGAAAGGCTTTAAGCACAACACGATTCGACTCAACATCATCAACAATCATAATTTTTGGCGGTTGATATTCAGGGGAAATACCAATAGCGCCGCTAGCTGAATAAGTATTTTGTGGCTGAGTATCGGTTGCAGAAGCAATTTCTGAGGTAAATGTAAAAACAAAAGTACTGCCTTTCCCAACTTCACTTGCAACTGTGATATCCCCATTTAGTAAATGCGCATAACGGCGACTTATCGTTAAACCCAAACCTGTGCCACGACCTTTGGTGAGGCTTGTTTGGGTTTTCTCAAAAGCATTGAAGATGTTTTCAAATTCAGTTGTTGGAATGCCGATGCCGGTATCAGTAATTGTAATACTTATCTTGACTTTTTTATTCTCTTGGCAAATCTTGTCATAAACAACTTTGACATTAATTCCACCATGCTCAGTAAATTTAAGCGCATTACCAATAATATTAATAATCACTTGTCGAATTTTTAAACTATCATTGTATAGATAGTGGGGAAGATCTTGAGCCTTTTCAACGACAAAGCTCAAAGATTTTTCTTCGGCTCTCGGTAAAAACATTCTTTCAATATCGCTTAGCATTATATAAAAATCAAAATTTTCATTATTAGCGGTAATTTTCCCAGCTTCAATTTTTGACATTTCTAAAACGTCATTAATTAAAGCTAAAAGATGATCGCCGCTACGGTTAATGGTTTCAATAGACTCGATTTGGCTGGCAGTTAAATTGGGGTCGCGAATTAACAACTGAGAATAGCCTAAAATTGCATTCATTGGGGTACGAATTTCATGGCTAATGTTTGTTAAAAAGATGCTTTTTGCGCGATTGGCTAATTCTGCAGCTTCTTTTGCAGCGCGCATTTCTTCAGTAGTCCTTTCTAATTCCGCCGTACGAATTTTTACCAGCTCTTCTAAGTGTTCGCGATATTTCGTAAGCTCAGCTTCATTTTTTTTGCGTTCAGTAATATCTTTGGAAATGCACTTATTGATTTCGCC
>JAMCWR010000018.1 GCA_023480665.1 Gammaproteobacteria bacterium | reverse complement strand
TCTAGAGTCGGCAGAATCGCATCGATGGGGCTTCGGATGTTGGCAGGCGTGATGGTCGGATTTGGGTTTTATATTCTAAATCAATTTGCAGGTCCTATGAGCACCGTGTTGCAGTTTTCTCCATCTATCGCTGCGATTCTGCCGACTCTAGTATTTGTTTGTATTGGTGGAGTTTTATGCGTAAAGCTATCGCGTTAATTTCTGGCGGGTTGGATTCTTTACTTGCCGCAAAACTAATTATTGATCAAGGCATTTATGTCGAAGGTATCAATTTTTTTACGGGATTTACTGGAGATAATCCAAATCATGTTTTATCACCGGATAATACGAAAAATGCCGCATGGGTTGCCAAGCAACTTAAGATTAAGCTGAACATTATTAATATCGTTGATGAATTCAAACCAGTATTATTCAATCCAAAGTATGGCTATGGTGCAAATCTTAACCCGTGTCTTGATTGTAAATTATTTATGATCCTAAAAGCTAAAGGGTGGGCTATAGAGCATGGCTTTGATTTTTTAGTTACAGGAGAAGTTTTAGCGCAAAGGCCCATGTCGCAGCGTAAAGATACTTTACCGCTTGCAGTAAAACTTACTGATGATCTGATTTTGCGACCACTTTCAGCAAAACTTTTAGCCATAACCTTACCTGAACGCGAGGGTTGGGTAAAACGAGAATTATTATGTGCTATTAGTGGACGTGGCCGTAAAAAGCAGATTGAACTTGCAGAACAGTTTGGATTTAAAGATTATCCGCAGCCTGCTGGCGGTTGTCTTTTAACTGAAGCTAATTTTTGTAAACGTTTAGAGGAATTTTGGCAATTCCGTGGTACGCGCGATTATTCTTTGCAAGATATAGAACTTCTTAAAATTGGTAGACACATTTATTTTACTCCTCAAATTCGGTTGATTGTTGGGAGAAACGAAAATGAAAATCGAATTTTAGCCGAACTTTGTCCAGATAAAATTACTTTACAAACTAAAAGTCATCCTGGAGCTTTAGTAGTTGTTGATGGTAATCCAAATAGTGAAGAGCTAGAAAAAATTAAGCAAATTGCCGTTTTTTATAGCAAGGGGAAGGGGGCGGAAAATATTGAAGTGGCTTGTTGTAATGTGAAAATATTGTAGGGGCGGGTTTGTGGTTGGAGTATGGAGTTTTAATAGAATCTAAGTTCGTAAAATTCATCTGCAGTTTATTAAATACTGCAGAAACCCGCCCGCGAATTGCCACAAATCTATCCGGGCGGGTTTCAGATGGCATTTATAAAATCATGCTAACCTTTCCCAATTTAGGTTCTATTTTAATCACAACAACTCTAACACAAACCCGCCCCTACATTTTTAATTTCCTTGACCACTGCACTTATCTCCCCTACAATCGCTTTTACTTTTTTAACTTCTTGCCTCCGTGCTAATGCAGAGGCTTTTATTAACCCATAAGGAGTTCTTTTATGAGACATTATGAAATAGTGTTTTTGGTTCATCCTGACCAGAGCGAACAGGTGCCATCAATGATTCAGCGCTATGAGGCGTTGGTCAAAAGCGGTGGTGGGCAGATTCACCGTCTTGAAGATTGGGGGCGACGTCAACTAGCTTATCCTATTAACAAAGTCCACAAAGCTCATTACGTGTTGATGAATGTTGAATGCGACAACAACACGCTTAAAGAAATTAATAATAATTTTCGTTTTAATGATGCAATAATCCGCAGTTTAGTGCTTGCCTGTAAAGAGGCAATTACTACACCTTCACCAATGATGCGTTCTACTAAAGACAAGAAAACCAAAGAAGCATCTTCTGGTGATGACTTTGTTGAATTTACAACTGTCGTAGGTCCAAATGCCGAGACAGTTTCAGAAGTTGGCGATACTGCGTCAACTGAAACAGATAAGTAATTGGGAAGAGGAGAATACAAATGTCACATTATTTTCGTCATAACAAAGTTTTAGTTGTATCGGCCAATGGTAACGTAGAGATTGATTATAAAGATGTCGATACTTTGAAAATGTATATTCTTGAGAGTGGAAGAATCATTCCTGGTCGTATTACGGGAACTGCTCCAAGCCAACAGCGACAAATTTCTCGAGCAATTAAAATAGCACGTTTTTTGGCGCTTTTACCCTATACAGATCAACATTAATTAAGTTGCGAGGTCTACTACGATGGAAGTTATACTATTAGAAAAAATTAGAAATTTTGGCAATATTGGTGATAAAGTAAAAGTTAAAACTGGTTACGGCAGAAATTATCTTATCCCTCAAGGTAAAGCAATATCCGCAACTTTGGCTAATGTTGAAAAATATGCCAAGATGAAAGAGGAATTAGCTTTGGCTGCTAAAGAAGCATTGCGCCAAGCAGAAGAGCGTGCGGCAAAACTTGCCAAGTTAGAAATCAGCATACCAGTAAAAGCAACTGAAGATGGTAAATTATTCGGTTCAGTTGGAACAAGCGTAATTGCTAAAGCGATTAAAGACGCCGGTTTTGAGGTAAAAAAGAGTGAAATTAGTTTACCGCAAGGACCGATGCGCTTGGTTGGCGAATATGATGTTGCATTGTTGCTGCACTCTGATGTTTCGGTGACAATAAAAGTCAAGATTGTTCCTGCGGAAGAAAAATAAAATTGTAGGACGGGTTTGTGTTAGGAATGCTGCGGTTAAATAAAATCTAAATTCGGCAAGACTACCGCGATTTTATGAAGCGTCATCTGAAACCCGCCCATGTTGTGGCATAAATTTAAACGGGCGGGTTTCTGTAGAATTTAATAAACTGAGACAAATTTTACGAATCTAGATTCTATTAAGCCTCCATACTTACAGCACAAACCCGCCCCTACAATAAATATTGCATGTTATGGCACCAAAACCCAAACAACTCGATCCTAAATTGGCTGAAATAAAAGTTTTGCCTCATTCAATTGAAGCAGAACAGTCTGTGCTTGGCGGTTTGATGCTGGATAACTCTGCTTGGGATAAAGTATCTGAATTAATTCGCGAAGATGATTTTTATCGGCCTAATCACCGCATTATTTTTTCCGCCATCAATAATCTAGTGCGTAAAAGTCAGCCATTTGATGTATTGACTTTGACCGAATCACTAAAAGAGTTAAATCAATTGGAAGATGCTGGTGGTGAGTTATTTCTGTTTGAGCTGGCTAAAAATACACCAACAGTTGCCAATATTGCGGCTTATGCAGAAATCGTGCGGGAACGCTCAATTTTGCGCCAATTAATTGAAGTTTCACATGATATTGTTGCTAATGCTTATGCTCCAGATGGTCGCGAAAGCAAAGAGATTTTAGATCATGCTGAAAGCAAAATTTTTAAAATTGCTGAACAGCGCTCTCGTGGACAAGGACCAGTTTCCATCAGTTCACTTGTAACCAAAGCTGCTGAACGTATTGATGTGTTATATCATTCTGAGGATGCAATAACTGGGTTAACTACCAGCTTTAGTGATTTAGATGAGATGACCTCCGGTTTGCAAAATGGAGATTTAGTTATTGTTGCAGGTAGGCCCTCGATGGGTAAAACTACCTTGGCGATGAATATTGCTGAAAATGCTGCGATAAAAGGCACGAAACCCGTTTTAGTGTTTAGCATGGAAATGCCCGGAGAGTCTTTAGCTATGCGTATGATGTCTTCGCTTGGGCATATCGATCAGCATAAAGTTCGTTCAGGAAAACTTGGTGATGCGGATTGGCCGCGGTTAACTTCGGCAATCAGCATGCTTTCAGAAACTGCGTTATATGTTGATGATACTCCTTCAATGAGTCCTGCTGATTTACGGGCACGTGCACGGAGACTATCCAGAAGCAAAGGGCAATTGGGCTTAATTGTGATTGATTATTTACAACTTATGCATGTTCCAGGATTTAAAGAGGGTAGAGTAGCTGAAATTACCGAAATTTCCCGTTCTTTAAAAGCCCTAGCTAAAGAGATGAATGTTCCAGTTTTAGCGCTATCACAACTTAATCGCGGCCTTGAACAACGCAGCGACCGCCGTCCAGTAATGTCTGACCTACGCGAGTCTGGTGCTATTGAACAAGATGCGGATGTGATAATTTTTATTTATCGTGATGAAGTTTATCATGAGGATAGTCCCGATAAAGGAATTGCAGAAATAATTATCGCTAAGCAACGTAATGGGCCAATTGGCAAAGTAAAATTAACATTTTTGGGGCAATATACCCGCTTTGAAAATTTTGCTGCAGCGAATTATCCTATGGAGTAACTAGCACGTTGTTGACTTAATCTTGTTCTAGCACGGCCAAAGCGGCGTAGAGTGAAAAAAACAATGAAGAATTAAAAATTAAGAATTAAGAATGCTAGTGTCACACAAAACGTGACGTTTTTTATATAAGAAACGCAAAGCGACAACAATTCTTAATTCTTCATTCTTAATTATTCATTGTTTTATGTCACGTATATGAATTAGCGAATTAGTTATTGAGGACGATCGTATGAGTAACCCAGCAACCGCACATATTGATTTACAAGCTTTGCATTATAATTTAGCGCAAATAAAAAAACTTACGCCACAAGCGAAAATTTTAGCTATGGTTAAGAGCAATGCGTATGGACATGGTGCAGTGCCAATTGCTAAATCTTTAGAAAATAGCATTAATGCTTTTGGTGTGATTTTTGTAAAAGAGGCTTTAGCTTTGCATGCTGCAGGCATTAAAAAAACCATTGTAGTTTTAACTGGATTTTTTGATAGCGAAGAACTAACCACAATCAATGAGTTAGGTTTTAGCACGGTAGTTCACAATTTTGAACAGCTTGAAATTTTAGCTAAAACTAAGCTAAATAAACCACTTCAGGTTTGGTTCAAAATTGACACAGGGATGCATCGTTTAGGATTTCAGCCTCACGAAGTTTTACGAGCCTATCAACTTTTACAAGATAATCCGCAAGTCGAAAAACCTCTACATCTCATGACCCATTTTTCTGATGCCGATGAAATTACGCACGCTAAAACTTTAAAACAACTCGCTTGTTTTACTAGCGTAACTAAAGATTTAGTCGGTATTAAATGTTTGCCGAATTCGTCAGCAATATTGCAATGGCCAGAAGCATATTCTGAATGGGTTCGTCCTGGAATTACCATGTATGGAGTCTCGCCTATTGCTGACAAAATTGGCGCTGATTTTGGGCTTAAACCTGTTATGACACTTACCTCAAGGCTAATTGCAGTGCATCAATTAAAAAAAGGTGAAACTGTAGGCTATGGCAGTACTTGGGCTTGCCCTGAAGATATGCCAGTCGGAATTATTTCTATTGGTTATGGTGATGGTTATCCTCGAAATACTCGATCTGGAACACCGATTTTAATTAATGGGTTACGCTGTAATTCAATTGGGCGAGTTGCTATGGATATGACCGCTGTTGATTTAAGACCTTTGCCTAATGCCAAAGTTGGCGATATTGCTACGATGTGGGGCAATAAGCTGCCTATTGAAGAGGTAGCTCAATGTTCTGGTTCGATTGCCTATGAACTTTTTTGTCGCATGACACAACGTGTGCATTACGAATACACTGTATAAAGCGTATTCCCACCTCAATAGTTAATTCACCTTTTGCCAAAGCTAACTTTAGGCTGGGACGTAGCTCTTTGTCTCACTGCGTAGATTTCTGAGTCAAAATAGGATGATGTTTCTATAATGTGTACCAATGACATAATAGCCAATTTGTCGTTAAGTGCCACGAGAACCCCATACAAAAGTGACTCTCCGGCTCGCAAAGAGCAACATCCCCCCCTACGCCGCTTTGGCCGTGTTAGGCAAAATGATTGATATAGTATTTCATTAATTTTTTTGGCACGGCCAAAAAGCTAAGGATCGAGGGTGTTGTTTTGAGGGACGTGCGATACAGGATAGTAAGGAACGCGAGTACATGGAAGTACGTTCCCGAAAAACAACACCCTCGATCCAATAGCATTTTGGCAAAAGGTGGTTATTTTGGCTCAAGATCAGTTGTGTCGTGACTGCAACTTGGCCAGTGAGCAAATGGAAAAGGTTTAACCCCGGTATTGTAAGTTAAGAAATTTATGATTTGATATTGGTAAACATTTAGATTTTTAGTAAAAGCAACAAGTTTTTCATTGTGTTTATCGGTGCAAAGATTCCAAACAAATTGAAAAACTGCGCAGAAAAGAATAATCCATGAAACTAAGTATTCAGCAAAAAGAAATAACAACATAAAAAGTCCGCGGAGCCATTTGTTTTTTTCTAGCATTTTTTGTTTGAGTTCGGTATTCATAATTGTTTCCTTTAATTAAGATTAGTTGACTGAGCGATTGTACCACAAAAACTACTTAAAGTAATAATATGCAAGCTAAATATACTGTTCATACCTCAAAATTACTTTTTTGGCTATTAATTGCTAACCATGTTGGTGCTGTGGTGTGTGTAATTTACTTGCCATTTTTAGCTCTGATCAAAGCAGGGACGATAGTTTGCGCAAGTTGCAGTTTGGCTTACAATTTATATTGCTATAGCTATGGTAAAAACCCTAAGCGTGTAGCTTATGTAACATATTATGTAAACGGTGTTTGGCAATTCTTAAATAATGTTGGCGCTGTGCTTACGTCAGGGAAATTACTTCGGGTTTTTTCTACACGTTATTTGCTAATTTTGCACATCAAGCAAGAAACTGCGCCTAAACGGTGTAAGCATGTTGTGATTAGTAAAGATAGCATGAGTACTGATGACTTTCGTCGGTTGAGGGTGTTATTAAATTAGCAAAATGTAGTTCGACCTAGTACAATATTTAATTAATTTTGCCCATGCGTTGTGTATTGTAGGGGCGGGTTTGTGTTGTAAATAACACGGTTTGATAGAATCTAGATATGAAAAATTTACTGCGGTTTATTAAACACTGCAGAAACCCGCCCGCAAATTGCCACAAATCTATCGGGCGGGTTTCAGATGTCCTATAGTGCATTGTAGGTTAAAATAAAATTTAGCTTCTATAAACATTGTGCTATGTTTATGACAAACCCGCCCCTACATGAATATCGAGGCAAAATATTATTTTCAATGCCACATGGTTATTAAACTAATAAAAATTTCGATTAAAATTAAAATAATAATTGTCATTTCCAACATGTTGGAATGACGATGCTGCAATTGTCCATTGAGCATCTGAAATAATTCGTTTAAGACATCGAGCTTTTGATTAAGAGCAGAGACGCGGCGCGGAATATCTAGAAACTTTTCGCTCATGTTATAATAATCTACTAAGGCAGGATGCTCCCAAAAAAATTCTGGCTCGGC
Organism: Gammaproteobacteria bacterium; assembly: GCA_023480665.1. Taxonomy (GTDB): domain Bacteria; phylum Pseudomonadota; class Gammaproteobacteria; order UBA9339; family UBA9339; genus JAMCWR01. Next base: position 33,355 of record JAMCWR010000018.1, on the reverse strand, counting down.
TAAATACTCACTGTTTAAATTTATATAACTACGTGCTAAAAAAATTTGCCCCATACGTTTGGAAATCTCCCGCTGCGGCAAATCAATTTTCCCTTGTTTTGCTAATTGTTCAGGGAAGTGTGCGTTTGATTCGATAGTTTTTTGAATCGCGGACTCGTAGGATTCTAACTGAATGGATTGGGCAAGCCCATAAGAAAGTGCTAGCTTTAGCTGCATGCTGTCTGATTCTAAAACGATGACATCAACGTTAAATCTTTCGTGGAATGCCATTTCGGTATAATTATCATAACGAAAGATAGCCGTTGCCATTTCTATTTGCGGTAATAGGTTAATAGAAAATGGTTCTAATTGTTTGAGTAGTTTATTTTCTTCAAATTTTTTCAATCCCCAGGTCACGAGGCAACCATAAGAGAAAATAAAAATGTCACCGGATTTTTTAGGGTGAGACAGATGTAAAACTTTACGAAATTGTTTGACCAGGTAGCCTTGATTACGAAAAAAATTGCTTAGTGCGGTTAACTTATAACTTTCGGTAGGGCATATGGCAACACAACGCATAAGTTATTTATTCCTCGATATTAATCACTGATCCTTGCATAACAGCTTTTTCTGGCACAGATACCTCGATAACTTTATTGCCAGTATTTAAGCTGTATTTAGTTATAGGCATTATATCATACTCATAACCATCGCCATACATTTTTTCCGTCGGATAGGGGACGATAAAATTATAGTGCCCATTTTTAGCGATTACAGTTTCTGCATAAATAAACTTTCGTCCATATTTAGTCTCTAATTGTAGAGATAAACTTATGTTACTGCCATCTGCTGCACGGCCAGATATGGTTGCGCCTCTGACTTTTTCAAAGATTTTGGCGTTCTTTTCTGGAGCTCGTGTTTCAAATAGCAAAAGATTTTTCGCCTTATCAAGAAAAGGTCTTTGCTTGAGATGGTTAAGATAAGTTATAGCTTGGGCATAGTTTTTAAATGTTGCTGATAGGCTAAATTCTTGGTTACTTTGTAGATTAAGTCCTTTGCCAGTGACTGTATAGTTACCGTCTGATTCGTAAATAAGCCGGAAATAATGCAACCCATTACCATCATGATAGAAAAGTCGGTTTATTACCGAATTTTCAAATTTTGGTGCGTCGACATAAACCATTCTTTTTGATGGCTTGTGGTTATTCGCGGTTATAGTTTTTGCTATGCGCCAACCATAAGCGTCATTATTCCAAGTTGCAATAGCTCCAAAAATTGAGGTTGGCATTCTTAGATCAATTAAAACATAGCGTGATCCCATATTATTTAAATTGTGAATCGCTGATGTTTCATTCGTAGCAGTAAAAAATGGTGCAGCACCGGAAATTCTATCAGGTTCAACAATACCATCTTGAAATGGGCTAGCATTAGGTATGCGATGGGCAATGTAGGTGATTTGATGTCCATAATCCCACCATGACATTATGCCGTAGGCGCTTGAGGGATAACTAAATTTAGTATGAGTAATTTTGGGGATATGGTAGATTCCTGCCGCATAGTCAAAATTTTTCTGAATAGGTTTACCTTGTGGGTCAGGAGTGTGAGTTCGAAGCCAGATTAAAGTGTTATACCAGTCCTCAGTAATATGCGCACCTGATGGTATTCCTCTAAAAAGTAACAGAGATAACATAGGGAAAAAGAGTGCTGACATAACTACTATTGTTAGTACGGTAACGCTAATTTTTTGCGCTGATTGTAGTAGCGGTATTTTGGGATTAAGCGTCGCTAGAAATTCGAGTGTCGCATAGACAAAGTAACCAGCTAAAATTGCTATATTCACAGCCAAGTAATAAGAAAAACGTAACTCTGAAAGTGTAGCGATAAAAATACCCACACTCCAAATGAAAAAGAATATCTCGTAGCTTTGATGATATTTAATAATTCTATAAACCAGCAAGATTAAAGCGCAGATTGCTAGTGGCAGTGCCCAAAAAAACTGTAGCCACAAAAGTTGAAATGATATTTTTCCTGTGACTGGATCGTAAGTATAAGCGGATCTTAGCTCACTCACTGTTTTCATCGGAGCAAAGGGATCAAGTAGTGACTTAAAATTTTGGAAAACAACTTCATAGAGCTGTGGGATAAAAAGTTTAACTATAATTACTGTAGCAAGTACTAGTAAGATCAATAGCAGAGGAAATATTTTTTTGTTGATATGGTTGCGATTTAGGATGCTCTCTAGGTAATAGCATAGGTAAACGATAAGAAGCATAGCTAACAAAATTGTTGGTATTGTTAATGAATAATCTAGCTGTTTGAGCGAAAGATTAGCTAGCGCGTAAGGCAAAACCATCAAGGCTGGAAGCGTGAAAAATGGCAGAGCAATTTTTTTAAGTGGCAGATTAGAAATTTGCCGCAAATGATTAATGGTGAGCTGAATAATAAAAAAAATAAGAAAAATGAAGCCAAAATAAACGGCATTTTTCCAACAGAGCAAATATAAGCCGTATGCCAAGCCAGCTAATATCGGAAATAGATTTAGTTTTTTTTGCTCGGTAGCTTGGGTATTGCTTAATGCATAAATAAAGAGTGCGCAGGTTATAGCTGAAAATAAGGTTTCTGCGATGTGGTGATCTACATAACCTAAAGTTGAGCGCGATAAAAATTCACTTGGTAAAATAGTTAACACAAATGCAGATAAAATTCCGCACGGTTTACCAAAAAGTTTTCTGCTAATAAAGTAAGTTGGAAGAATACATAAAGCTCCCATAATTGGCGGGATATAAGCTGCTACATGATTTACTAATTCTGCACTTGGGTGACCTAAGCCAATAAGCAGTGCAGAGTATGCGATGATTAAAGTAAATAATGGTCCAAAATGATTTATACTGCCATAAGGGAAATAGGTGAAAGGATCATAAAAAATTCGTATTGGTAAGTGGTGTAAAGTGTTATGTATTAATCGCATATGATATACAGCGTCATCAGCTGCAAAATTTACGTAATTGCCATCTGGGCCAGGCCAAGAAGTAAAAATAAGCGCATGAAGTGGAATTGTTCTTATCGCAAACATCACCACAGCTAGTATAAACAGCATAATTCCGTGGCGTAGATTACTATCGGGAATGATTGAAAATTTGGTTTGCAGTTGATCTTGATTCATAAAAAATTATTTAGTTAAAAAAAAACCCACAAATCTCAAGAATTTGTGGGTTTTTTAATTTATTACTACTTTAACATCCACCAATGTAGCTATAAACAATTGGCGATTGAGATGCTGCTATTGATCCATTATATGCATAAGTGGAATTACATGCAGAACCTTGGGTAAGCAAGTTAATAGCAATAGAAATGTTACCATTGGTATCATAAACTGTGGTGCCACCAGTAATATTAGCTAAAGCATTAATAATTCCAGACTGTGTAGCAAGTGGGTAGTAGTTAGTGGTGTCAACAGCAACGTTTACACCTTCTACAGTTACGTTACCACCTGTGCACTGTGATATATTGCTCATACAGACTCCATGGACCATGGCAGCAGTTGATCGGAAAGTGCCAGAAATCCCTTGGACAGTAGCAATACGTGCTGCTTTTTCCAAATTGATGAATTTTGGTATGGCGTATGCAGCTAAAATACCTAGAATGATAATTACGATGACCAACTCGATCAACGTAAAGCCCTTTTCTTTTTTCATTTAAATCTCCTTATGTTATTGTTTTAGAATCGATTCAAAACAAAAATAGTGTAACAAGTTTCATAGTAAAACACAAATAAATTAACACTCTCCAAGGCTAACTATAACGGTTGGAGTAACCATAGTTGCGTTAGCATATTTATAAGTAGCATTACATGCAGCACCATGAGTAAGCAAATTAATAGCAATAGAAATATTACCTTCCTTATCATAAATTGTGCTGTTTTCAGCAGCGTTAGCAATGGCTGCAATAACACCACTAGTTGTTGCTAATGGATAAAAATTTTGACTATCAACTGCGACGCTACTATTTTCAATAGTTATATTTCCTTCTTGGCAAAGTTGTAGGTTGCTCAGACAAAGGCCATGTACTAACGCAGCTATAGAGCGAAAACTGTTAGCAGTTCCCATAACAGATACAACACGGGCTGAACGTTCTAGATTTTCAAATTTAGGTAGGGCATATCTTATTAGAAAACCAATTATTACTATCACGATGAGCATTTCTAACAAAGAGAAGCTATATTCCTTTTTCATACTCGCTCCAGAAACTTTTTTAATTAAAATATCTCTGTACACATAAAATTTTTCGTACAGTGTATCGTAGGGGCGGGTTTGTGCATGAATTAGTACGGCTTTTATGGAAACCAAATGGGTTTGATATTCCTCGATGTTAATAATGCCATCAGAAACCCGCCCATACTGATTTGTGGCACTTCGCGGGCGGGTTTCAGATGGCATTAATTGTATCGCGATTATTAAACACAATTAGTTTCTATAAACATCACGAATGTTCAAGGACAAACCCGCCCCTACATTTACATTTAGCCAAAATTGCATATATAGAACTAAAATATAACAAATTTACCTTTAAAAAACAATTTGGAATTTGTATAATGCTACTATATGGATATCATGGAGCTATTAACTTATACTGTCGCACAAAATGCATCGGATTTGCATTTGTCTTGTGGCGTGGCGCCACTAGTACGCATTGATGATGAGTTACGCCAAGTACCAAATTCGGTTGCTTTGGACGAAGTGACAATTAGGGAGATGCTGTATTCAGTGTTGCCACCTGAAGTATCTGCCCAGTTAGGTTCAAAAATGGATTTGGATTTGGCAATTAGTGTTTTTGGGCTTGCCAGCCGTTTTCGTGTTAATGTGTTTCATCAGTTTCGCGGTATTAGTGCTGCTTTTCGTTCTATTCCAGTTCGCATTCCATCTATCGCTGAATTAGGCTTGCCAAAAATCTATTATAAACTTTGTGACATTCAAAATGGCTTGATATTAATAACTGGAGTTACCGGTTCTGGTAAAAGCACAACGCTTGCAGCATTGATTGATCACATTAACAATTCACAGAATTCACATATTTTAACCATTGAAGATCCAGTTGAATATTTGCATGAGTGTAAAAAATGTTTAATTCAACAGCGCGAAGTGGGGAAACATACTGCTTCTTTTGATGATGCTTTGCGTGCGGCATTGCGTGAGGACCCAGATTATATTTTAGTAGGTGAAATGAGAGATCTTGAGACAGTTAGGTTAGCCTTAACTGCTGCCGAAACAGGACATTTGGTATTTGCTACCTTACATACTAATTCTGCTGCTGAAAGTATTGATCGTATTGTTGATGTTTTCCCAACGCATGAAAAATCTTTAATTCGAGGCATGTTAGCCAATTCTTTACGTGCAGTTATTTGCCAAGTTTTAGTACGCAAGATTGGCGGTGGGCGTATGGCAGCACAAGAAGTTATGGTTTGTACTCCAGCCATTAGTAATATGATCCGTGAAAACAAAATTCAACAGCTTTATTCTGCAATTCAAACTGGGCAAGAAAAAGGTATGCAAACTTTGTCACAAAATTTGCAAGATTTAGTTGCTAAAAAATTAATTGATCCTGAACTCTACAGAGATTTAATGTATGACCGTTTGTAGAGATGCGAGTAGAAAATCAAAATGCAAAGGATTCAGTTTGGTAGAACTGATAGTTGTTTTTGCTATTATTGCTGTCACTATCTTTTATTTGCTTTTTCGCTGGCCTGGTGGAACGATTAATGCTGCTTATGAGGCAAATCAGCTTGCTAATTATATTCGTGCTACTGAGCAATATGCTATGTCTCGTGCTACGCAATTGCGGATTACTTTAACAGCCATTGGGTATCAAATTTATTATTCTAGCGACATAACTAATTTTACCATTGCTTCTGACAATATTATCTATCCAACCGGAATTAGCATGTGTGGTTGTGGTAGTTATGGTTCTGGCACTTGCTATGTTATGTTTGATGTTAATGGGTTGCCATATACAGCAAATAGCTCTGGAGTTTTTTCAAGTCTTACCAGTAATTTTGATATTACTTTATGTGTAAGTGGTCCGCTAGTTACAAAAGTTGTTCGAGTAAATCAAGCTGGGGGAGTTAGTGTGCCATGAGAAATATTCGCAAGAAGTCTAAGTTTGAAGGGTTTACTTTAATTGAGTTACTTATTTTTGTGGTGGTCCTTGGCATAACCTTTTCTATAGTAGCAAGTTTTACCACTCCATTAGTGGGGACACATTACATCGATGAAGGCACCCAAGCGTTAGAGCTAGCACAACAACGTATGGAGATTATTGTTAATAACCCAGCTATTCGCTTATCTCCTGCCAATTTAAGCCAGCTCGTAGATTTATGTCCTAGTAATATTAATGTGTGTAATACCTCAAAAATTCCTGGTTATTATTTGAATGTTACTATTGAAAATACTTGCAGTAATGAAAGCCAGTATATTAATTTTAACGGTAGCGCAGTGTTTAATCCAACTACAGATTGCCGACTTGTTCACGTATATGTTTATTATACGAAGAATGGTTATCAGCTTGTAAATTTAACTCGTGGAGTTACCAATCATACTTAAATAGGGTTCAAATGCGTGCCAAAGGACTAACTTTAATCGAATTTATTATTGCTATTTTAATTTTAGGAATAGTTGCTGGAGTTGCGGCTGCTTGGTTAGATAAAGGATTGCTTGCTGGTGCAGTTAGCACCAATATTGTGGAAAGAAGCTGGCATGCTCGTTTGGCGCTACAGCGCATTGCTAATGATCTGCTGTTTCTATCTAGTTTTAGTAATACTTCTAGCACGTCAATGATTAATTTTACTGATGTAAATGGTAGTACTGATAGTTATACACTTTCAGGTGGTTCTATATTGCGTAATGGAACTAGCGTTGCTAACTACATTAATAATTTAAATTTTAATTATGTTGATAGTAGCTTTAATTACACAAGTAATATGAGCCAAGTTATGTGTATTTATATTTTTGCTAATGTTACTATGCCGCCGGGAGAATCAAGTCATGGTGTGTTGCCGCTTCAAACTATTGTGTGTCCAAGGAGATTACAATGACCAACAATATTAAATCGCAGCGGGGATTTCTTGCGGTTGTTGCTATCATGATTATTGTAATTGTTTCGCTAATGAGTGCTGCCTTAGCTTATATGTATGTTAGAAGTACTGATGCAAAAATAGCTTATATCGATGCGAAAAAATCTTTTTATATCGCTGAGTCTGGTGTGGATCGAGCAATATATCAATATGTTAAACGGATTAACCCCTGTACAAGTAGTATGACCGGAGAGCAATGTTGCGACGCTTTACCCGTTAATAATGTAACTTTTGCTGATGGTGCATTTGATCTTAGTACAAATTATTATTTTCCAACTGCAGCGAACTTGACTGCTTCTATTGATGCAAATGTTTCAATAACTCAGATTCAATTAGCTAATGTTACTGGTTATGCTCCAAGTGGGAGAGTGCTAATTGATGGTGAGGCTTTTGATTATAATGGTATTAGTGGCAATACTTTAAAAAATGTGATACGTGCTCAAGCGGGAACAACTTCTACAACCCATACTACCTCGAGTGTGGCGAAACAAGAACAGTGCTCAATCAGTGCCGTTGGTCGTGTGCCGAACTTGCCAGGCGTCGCTGCCTTGCTTGGCAGGCGAACCGAAGGCGTGAGTGTTATGGATAGCGCGTTGCTTGGCAATGGAACCATAGAAATGGTTGGTGATAATGCTAACTCATCAAGTATTCCATTCCTCGCTTATAAATATTCCACCGGTAATTGGCAAGCTGCAAGTGAAAATTCTGGAGTAACTGGTGTAGGTATATACAGCATAACTAGATCTGACAATGGAGTTTATGGTTGGGTGTGCGGTGATGGAGGGCGTATTTGGTATTCAAATTTAAATTTATGGGGGTTTAGTCCGCGAGGAACTCCTGCTTCTGGATCAGAAACTTGGCACTATTTTAGCTTATCTAATACTGGTGATTTAGCATCTGTTACAACCGTTGGCAATTCTCGTGTTTCCTTTGCCGTTGGTTTGTATAACCCTGATTATAGTTATAATATTGTTAAAATTGTCTGCACTGATACAAGTTGTACACTTTCAAAGCCAAGTCGTCCTTCAAACACTTATAGGGCTAATTTGCTTGGTGTATCTATGAGTAGTGATGGAACTATGGGCATGGCAGTAGATGATTATGGCAATGTATTAGTAACTACTAATTCTGGGAATACTTGGTCTAATATAAGGTGGGGATGGGATTCGCCATTATCTAGTTTAAGATCTTATGCGCCTTTAACTGCTGTAAAAGTTATTTCAGATACTAAGATTTGGATCAATGGTAATTATGTATTTGAAATTACTCCTAGCGCTCAGTCTGGCAGATGGAAAGCAACAAGAATTACCTCTTCTATATATCATAATTTTGGTACTAGTGTAATTGAATATGGGAATATGGGATTATTAACTAATGAAACTAACCAAGTAGTTGATGGATGGGTTATTGGTTACCCCACCTTTATTGAGCGCTATCAGAATGGAAATTGGTCTGATGCTAGTGGGCATGGTATAAATGGAGGTGAAAACATTAATGTTGTTTCCTCATCTTATGCTTCAATATCTGCAGAAGGAGCGATACTTTCATTTTGGAATGGAGCCACGTGGCAAAGTGCTACTGGTCCACAAAACCCACCTTTTGGGCCAGATTATGAAGCGGTTTGGTTAGGTAATGCAACAGGCGCAAACGCGACCGTAAACAATTTGGTTGGTCCATATACACCGTAGATGGGGTCAAATCTTGACAACCGACAACGATGCAAATGAAACCAATGGGGTCAAATCTTGACATCAGACAACGACATTCTATTTTTCTTATAACGTTGTCGGTTGTCAAGATTTGACCCCATTGGTCCATTAGAATTGTGCGATCTTAATTAGATCCCACATTGGGAAGTATATTCCAATAGCCATTACTAAAATTACGCTACCAACCATACACAGCAAAACTGGTTCAAGGAGTTCATTTAAGCGTCTGATATCAAATTCGATCTCACCATCATAGAACTGTGATACTTCAGTTAAAATTTCATCTAAGCGTCCAGTTTCTTCCCCGACTTCAATCATTTGAATAATGGTGGGGAAAAATAGATCGGTATTCATGGCGCCTTGAGAAAAACTTTGGCCATGTTCTATCCCTTCTTTCATTTTGTTAATTTGTTTCGTAAAATATGCATTACCAGTGGAATTGCCTGCAAGCTGAATACCTTGTACCACTGGAATTCCTGAGCGTAGAATCAGCGCAAATGTCCAACAAAACTGCGAAATAATGATGCGTTTTTGAATGTTACCAGTAACTGGAATGCGCAATTTATATTTATCCCAATAATAGCGTAAAATTGGAAAAATGGACATAAGACGTGGGACACCAAAAATAATTGATAATGCTGCAATAAGTAAAGCTAGCCAGTGATTAAGCATGAAATTCGATATGTCAATTATTACTCTAGTGGCAAGTGGTAGTTCTAAATGGAAGCGGCTAAATATCATGGTAAATTTTGGTATGACGAACATATTCATAACCACCATAGCAACTAATGTGCCAAAAAAAACCATTATTGGGTAACGTGCAGTTGAAATTAAGCGGCGGCGGTTAGCTAAGTACTTTTCTAGGTACATGCTAATTTGCATCAGAGTTTCGTTTAGATGACCAGTGTTTTCACCAACCTCGATCAGATTTGTTACAATTGTAGAAAAAATTGCTGGATATTTGGCTAATGCATCAGAAAATGTTTGGCCAGCGGCAACACTATCTGCAATATTGGACAAAGCCTGAGAAAAACGATGTGAGGTTGTTGATTGGGCTAATTGATTTAATGCTTTGATAATAGGTACGCCAGCTGCAATGAGAGTGCTTAACTGCCGGCAGAAGTTCATGATTTCTTCAGTTGTAATGTTATTTATACCAAGAAAATTTTCAATAGTAGCGGTTGCATCGGTGCCAAGCTCGATTTCATCAATTTTAATTGGCGTAATGTTACGTTTTTCGAGGTACATTACGACTTCGTCAACTGAGCTGGCTTTCAAGATTTTCTTGATAGGGGCACCGCTTGGATCACGGCCTTGATATTGAAACATCGGCATTTTATTATTCCCCTGCTACTCGCAACACTTCACTTAAAGTGGTTACACCCTGTTGTGCTAGGGCAAAAGCATTCGCAAGCAGAGTTGGTGTTTTTCTATTCCGCCCCACAACTTTGTTAAATTCTTCCGAACTATTACGCCGTAGAGCATCTCTTGATTCGTTATCTAGAGCCAATATCTCAAAAACTCCGGTGCGGCCTTTAAAGCCTGTTTTATTGCAGTAACTACAGCCTTCGCCTTTGTGGAAAGTGCTTTGGTTTATGGCGTCGCCAAAGAAAGAGAGAAAAAAAGCTTGTTCAAGTTCGTTGGGTTTATATTGTTTACTGCAGTAAGGGCAAATGGAGCGTACCAAACGTTGTGCTAAAATTACTCGAAGCGTTGCCGCAACTAAATAACCTTCAACTCCAATATCGATTAAACGTAACGCCGTACTTGCTGCGTCATTAGTGTGCAAAGTAGCGAAAACCAAATGTCCAGTTAGAGCAGCTCGTAGTGCTATCGATGCAGTTTCTTGATCACGGATTTCACCAACTAAGATAATATTTGGATCTTGGCGTAGCGCAGCGCGGAGAATTCTTGCAAAACTCAAGCCAAGTTGTGCATTTACTTGAACTTGATTGGCTCTTTCTAAACGATATTCAATAGGGTCTTCAATTGTAATGATATTTTGTGATACATCATTTATTTCAGTAAGAGCTCCATAAAGAGTAGTAGTTTTTCCACTACCAGTTGGACCGGTTACTAAAACTATTCCATGTGGCAATCTAATGAATTGGCGAAATGGTTCCAAGATTTCTTTTGGCATGCCAGTTTGATCAAGGTTTAAGGCTTTAGATGATTTGCGCAACAAGCGCATGACAATGCTTTCACCATATTGGTTAGGCATGGTCGATAAACGCACATCAATTGCAATATCTCGTACTACAATATCAAAACGTCCGTCTTGAGGTAAGCGTTTTTCGGCAATATTCAATCCAGACATTAATTTTAAACGCTGGTTTAAAGCAAGAGAAATATGATCATCAGTAAGAGGGATGATCTGTTCTTGTAGAAAACCATCAACACGTAGGCGTACGCGGATTTTATCACCAGCTGGTTCAATATGAATATCGGAAGCATTAACTTGAACTGCATCTTCAAATAATGAATTGATAAGCTTTAAGACCGCTGGTTCTGCTTGCTTCATTAGTCGGTCACTTTCTGGCGCTTTGGTGATCTGTTTTAATTCAGAGGCAAGAGTTACAGCTAAAGTTTTAATTTCTCCAGCGCGGCGATAGACCCTATCCAGAGTTTGATTTAAATTTTTTTCACTAACCAGAGCAAATTTTAACGGTTTTTGTAATTGACGATATAATTCATCAGTAGAAAAAATATCTTGTGGGTCAACCATACCAACCAATAATTCGCCAGTTTTTTCTTCGCTAAGAACAATAGCTTTAAAACGTCGTGCAAAAGCTTCCGGTAGTTTGCGCGCTACATTTTCATCTAGCTGATAGTGGGGGAGATCAATATAGGGTACGTTAATTTGTTGTGATAGAGTCTCTAAAAAAGTTTTTTCATCAATCACTCCTGCCTCAATCAAAAGATCACCAATTTTTCTTCCTAAATCTTTTTGTTTGGTTAACGCTTTTTCTAATTCTTCTTCCTTGATAAGGTTGCTACTTACTAGCAAATCTCCTATGCGTCGTGGCTGTTCCATAATTTTACCTTAGGATTGTTTAATTTTTGTTGCCAAAAAGGCGCGAAGCTCAGGTGTTAAATCTCCACTTTGCATTGCTTGTTGATAAGCATCAATAGCAGCATTGTTTTTATTGGCAGCTTCTAAGGAGATGCCTAAGCCAATCCACCATGCGGATTTATCTGGTTGAACATTGGTTAATTGATAATAAATTTGCGCTGCAGCAATATATTTACCTTGGTCGTGATAAATTGTTGCCAGCAAAGAGTAATATTCAGGATCATCAACGATGTTGTCTGGCACGATACTTTGCAAAACTCGCAATGCCTGATAATTTTTCCCCAAGTTAATTAAAATCCGTGCTTTGGATTTTACAAATGGAACATAGCCTGGAGATTTTTTTAACCCGGTATTTAATATATCAAGAGCTTTTTGCTGTTTGCCATTTTTTACTAACAGATCAACTAGAAGTTGTCTTGCTTGAACATGATTAGAAAAATCTAACAGTAGTTGTTGGAGCTGTGTTATCGCTGCTTGCGTACGATTTTGCTCAATTAATTGTATAGCATAATTATATTGTACCTGAGCTTGATGTTCCGGAGATTCCGGTATGGCTATTTTTGTTATTTTTTGTTGCACGGGCTCTTGAGTTGAAAGTACTAATTCTAGCCGTAACGGAGGAGTGTCATAAAATTGCAATGTGTCTATTTGCGCGTTGGTTTTTAGTTCAATAACGAGCTCGGCATTAATGTTGTTTTGTTTGTAACTGATCGCTTGAATAGGCGTATTATCAAGTTTTAATGGGTAATTATTCTGTATTGCAGTATTGCCTAAATTAATAGTAAGTTTACGCATATCAGGGCTGCGCTCGATGTAGTAGTAAGGGCGAGAGCTTACAAAAGCATCGAGGATAGTTTTACCATTTTCGGTTGTAATGGCTAAATTTTCTAGTTTAATAGCAGGATGCGGAATATTTTTGTGCAGTGATGGAGTTTTTATTGTTACGGGTGGAGCAGGAGTAGATGTAACAGGTTTAGTTTCATTTGCAGCTTGTAGTGGCTTATGGGGAAGAAATTTTTCTAAAGTTGTTTTATGCTGGAAAATAAAATAAACAATACCTGCGCAAACTACTAAAACCACAAGTAGCTTAATTAGCGCTAATGGTTTTGTTGCAGCAGCATATTTTTTTTGGCTTACGCCCAAGCCTGAAAGCACAGTTTTTTGCTCAGGACTAAGTTTTTTACGATGTTTTTCTAGCTCAGCTAGCATTTTATTGATTAGGCTCATATTATAAAAACCTTAATGCTATTTGACTGCCAATGAAATAACTTCCAACCCCAAGTAAAGCTAATAAACAAATAAAGCCAATAGTTTCCACAAGGTTAATAGTTCGTTCGCGAGGAGTTTTTTCGACGCTCTCTGTGTCATGGATTGCCATTTTTACCATGGCTGGATTGACCTTGTCTTTGTTGTGGCCATAAGAAAGTAGCAGCGCTTTATGGCAAAGTATATTTACTAAGCGCGGAACCCCGCGGCTTGCTTTTAAAATCATTCGTACACCTTTTTTTGAAAACAAAGTATGATGCGGTTTTTCATAACCTGCTTTGGCTAAGCGGTGATACAAATAAATATCTAACTCGCTCGAAGATAATGTGGGTAATTTATAAGAAAAAGATATGCGCTGTTTTAGTTGGCGCATATTAGTATTATTTAAGCGTTTATCAAGTTCTGGTTGCCCAACGAGAACAATCTGGATTAACTTAGTAGATTCTGTTTCAAGATTGCCGAGTAAGCGTAAGCCATCAAGCGCTTGGTCAGATAGAATATGAGCTTCATCAATAATTATAACTACATGTTTTTTTTCATGACAAAACTTGATTAAATGTTCATTGAGAATTGTTAACAACCCGTATTGGTCAGTAGTTTCTGCAAATGGTATTTCCAGTTCTTTTGCGATGGCTTTTTGTAAGTTAAAGTAATCTAGATTTGGGTTTGAGATGTAAGCAGTAAGGTATTCTTCGCCCAAATTATCTAAGAGTTTGCGGCAGAGTAAAGTTTTCCCTGTGCCAACTTCGCCAGTAATTTTTATGAATCCTTCACCATTTGCCAAACTAACCAATAGTAAATCTAATGCTTCTCGATAAGCATCCAATTCACAAAAATAATGTAAGTTAGGTGTTAGAGTAAAAGGAAACTCATTAAATCCAAAATGTTGTAAGTACATGGATTAAACACTCCCAAATCTATTCTAAAACATCTTAAGCCAAAACACTAGGGGTCCTGTTGGTCCTGTTTTTTCCTTTCGATTTCATAACGATACTCTCCACATTGCATTTCCCTTACAGTATCTCCTGCTTCTTGTAAGCGTTTTTGCCAGGTACGAGTTCCATCAACAACAATAGGTCTTAATAAAATTATTAATTCAAATTTACGCGCTTGATTATTAGTATTTTTGAATAAGCCTTTGAGATCAGGAAGTCTATCAAATCCAGGGGTAGATGTTTGGCTTTCTGTGCTGCCATTTTCCATTAATCCACCAATTACAATTATTTGGCCATTTTTTGCGCTAACAATGCTATCAGATTCTCTTACTGTACTTTGAGCAAGTGGTAAATCCTGCGGTTGGCCATTGACAACAAATTTTTGTGTGTCCTGAGTTACTTGGCTAACGATTGGGTGAATGTGCAGTGTCACTACACCTTCTTGATCTATTTGTGGGGTTACATCGAGAGAAATACCAGAAAAGAATGGAGTTAGAGTAATATTTTGAGAAGTTATCGGGTTAGTTGTTGTAGCTGCAATGTTGCTAGTAACGTTAGTGACAAAAAATCTGTCATTACCAACCTTAATTACAGCAGTTTGATTATTTAAAGTAGAAATTCTTGGGCTAGATAAAACATTTACTTTGCCTTGGGTATTTAGCAATTGGATGATGGAATTAAAGGGGCTGCCATCAGTTATGCTAAGAGTAAATGCAGAAGTAAATGTAGGGACATCCGTTGATGATGCAGTAGTAAAAGGTGTTGCACTACCTTGTTGTAAGCCAAAAATTTTCCAGTTAATGCCTGCTTGATAGCTAGTTTTTAATTGGACCTCAAGAATTTTTGCCTCAAGAATTACCTGTCGGCCCATAACATCTTGGATATCATCTAGATATTGCGCCACACCACGTAATTCATCAGGGTAGGCTTTTACGATTACAACTCCTGACTGAGAGTTAATAACTACTGAGCGTCCTTCCGCTTTGCCGACAATAGCTTCTAAGTTTGTTTTTAAAGCATCCCACATGTTGGATTTTGTATTTGTTTCAATGCTACCACTTGAAGGAGTAGTAGCAACAGTCGAAGTGGTGGAGCCACTAGTTCCAATTACGTCAGTAATTTGGCCAGAACCAACGCTGGTCGCAGTTTTACCAGTACGGCTGAGATCTATAAAATTAACGGTAAAGATGCGCGTTTGTAACCGTTTTGGCGAAATTTGATATCCGTATGAAGTTTTTTCATATTCATAACCATAAGTATTGCGGGCTGCTTCCATAGCTTGAGGAATGGTAACATTTTTTAATTCTAGAGAAATACTTCCTGAAACTTGTGGGCTGACTGTCATGTTATATTTAGTTCCATCAACCAACCCCATAAAAAAATCTTTTGCAGGAACATTGTTCACTGAAATATCAAATTTTGGTTCTTCAGCTGTTGCTGTTTGCCCAGTAGCTTTCCCAACCTGGTCTTGGTAAGGCATCAATGCATTACGTACTGATCTGGGGACGTAGTGAGAATTTTTCCTTGCTTGATGCTGGTTTATTGCCATGCTATCGCCAAGAGCGTCTTTAATTTCTTGATCGGCATCTATTCCTTCATGCGTTACAGAGCAGGCATTTAGCAAAAATATAATTGTTGCAATGCAAAAAGTTTTTAATACTCTCATGGGTTTCTCTCAACTTTACTTGTTGTTGGGTGTTTTACACTAACATTTGACATTAAGACTGTATATTCCCCGGTATCATCTTGCAAGCGTATTTCACGGGTATTGATTGCAATTATTTTTGCCCCCATAATTACGTCACCGACAGAAAAGCGTTGGCCATTAATTAAAACAATACGGTTATTTGGGCCAATAAAAATTCCATCAATTTGAAAATTGTTTTCTAAGGCTCTTGTAGACGTTGTGCCAAAAGGCACAGTAGGATCTCGTAGTTTAGCATTACTGGGTGGCGTAACAGCCTGAACCGAAATTATCATAGCAAACAATGCAAGGGGTAAGAGTTGTTTAAGCATTTAACCATACCTCCTGATCACTTAAGGTATGAATTTGCAAAGTGACTTCTGCCAATGGATATTTGATCACTTTGTAATTAAATTTGTCCCAAAATAAGCGCCATTTTAGGTTTTCAATTTCACGCAGATATTTATAGGTGGCAAAAAAGTCTCCTTGGAACTGTAACACAATTCTATATTCAAATATTTTACTACCTGATTGGGGCGCTTCGATTACATGCATCGGCAGATTTTGAAATTTAATTAGCACTAACCTATGTTTATTTGTAAGGATGCTTCCCAATAGTTGCCGCATATCACCAGGTGAAATTAGTTGTATTTGTTCAGGAGAAATTTCATGTTTTGGCGCAATAACTGGGTGCTCTTTATTATATTTTAAAGTCACTTTTAATTGGTCCAACTGTTTTTGCAACATATCTACGTCAGAATTTACAGTAGTGATTGCAGCATTAGTTTGTCCAGATGCTAATTGTAAATTTGCCCAAATTGTATAGTACCAGACAAGATAGATTACGAGCATCAATAGCAGCAAAATTACTATCCGAGCGGCCAAAGGCAGCTTGTTTACTGCTGAAGCATATGGTGTTATATGATATTGCATTTAATGTTTTCCTGCTTTACTAATAGGGGTTGTAGTAGTTGCGGTAGCATTAGCTATCGGTGCAGCAGTTTCCGTTATGGTGCTTAAAGTAAACTTAATGTAATTAGTGTTCTCCATTTTTTGTAGTTGTAAGGTCGTAAATGGTTTTTTACCCAGGTCATCGGATTTATTTAAGGCTTTTAAAAAAGTTGGAACCAGTGAAGCAGATAAAGAAGTTCCTTTAATGGTGATATAATCTGCCGGTTGACCAAAGGTTAACTCTTCAAGCCAAATACCTTCTGGAGTAAACTCCGCTAAATCATCTAAATAGCGTGAAAATCCCAAAAGTTGAGATGGGTCAATAGAAATTAAATTATGCAAAACTGGGACTTCTTGCTTTGTGCTGTTTAATTCTTTTGTTACAACATCAATCTGGCTAAGCAGATTTTGTTTCTTGGTTTGCAATGGCTGTAATTTGCTTTGGTCACTTTTTAGTTCAATCCATTTAATTCCAGAAATTGCGAGCAGAATAAAAAGCAAGGTAAGGCTGATTGCTACAATAGATCGAGCATACAATAGGGTGCTTTTGGGAGTGGATAGTTCAGCTAAAAGATTGATATTCTGATCCATTAACTGTCCTCCATTTTGCGTAACACACCGCCAACGGCACTCCAACACAAACTTTGAAGTTCAGTAGATAATGGTTTGGTAAATGAAACTGCCGTGTTGGTATCAATTAACTTTACTTCTTTCCCCAATTCCTTAGCGAAGCTTTGTAAGGTTAACTCATCTACGTCCTTGTTAGGGGCAATAAAAAACTGCTTCGGAGGTTGTAATTTTAGCTCTGAATCGCAATAGTGTAAGGAACGTTGCATTTCGGTAATTAATGGGGTACAGCTATTATTGGCTTTGCAAATTTTAAATCCGATCGGGATACTTCTTACGAATTGTATGCTATTATATTTTGTAGTAAGCATTAAGGTGTTTTCAGGTTCAATACCAATAAATGTTGAGGTTTCATTTAAAGGCGCTAAACGCGAAATAATATTGCGTGCAGCAAATTCACGTATATCTATTGCAACTGGTTTTAATCCAGCATTATGCACTGCGAGTTGAATATCCTCGAGAAAGCTCTTTTGCGCGGCAATCACATAGATTTTTTTTACATGTTTTTGTACTTCTTCTGGGGTAAAAATATCGATAACAGTGTCGTCTAAAGAAAAATTGATCATATCCTTTATTTGCCACTTAACGGCATTTTTTATCTCATTTTCCGGAACATTGGGTGCATTTACCATCAGGAGCCGATAGTTGTTAGGATGTAACACTATGTTGCAATCAGTACGCTGTAGATTATTTTGCGTAATCAGATTAGTTAATACTTTGTCACGTTGCGAAGAAGAAATAACAGGGTAAAAATCACAGATTTGAATTAGTGGTTTAATTTTTGAGGTAGAAAACACAAAAACCAGACCATCCGGGCCAAATTCAATCGAACACAAACCTTTGGAGCCACCTCGCAAAAAGAATGCTTTCAAATTTCTTTCCTTATTTTTATTTAACTCAATGTATTATCAAATATATTATATAGATAATATCATCTAAAGGGAATAGGGACTTTAATAATTTATCAAAGTTTAAAGTTTGCTAAGAAATTCTACATTTAACATAATTTCTTCAATGCCTTCGGTGATTTCTTCCTGCCGCGAAGCATTCATGGCAAGAGTTAGTTTATCTGCTGATTTATCGAGCCACTGTAATGCGCCATCCATATGTTGGGAGCGCAGGGTGTTTTCAATTAAAAACGAATGATAAAAAACTTTATAAAGCACTGCTAAAAGATATTCATCAAATAATTTTGTGAAAAAATCTTCAGGCTGCAGATTTAGGACGGGAGGAGAAGCAAAAGTAGCTTGTTGCTTAAAATTAATTTGAGCAAAAGGGCGAAACAATTGTGTTGTTAAGATGTTGTTTTGCTCACTATTGCAAATAATGGTCCAGCGTGTTGGATTAATATTTGCCAGATTTTTTACTAGAGTTAAGATAATACTAGGTATTTCTTCAACTGTGCTTGGACCCGCGAGCTGTTTAAAAAAATTAATGCCGTTTCCTATTTTGGCAGTTAATTTGGTGCCAATTCCGATTGCTTTAGCTGGGGAAGAGGTATTGGTATTAAGATTTTTCTGCCATGTTTTTAACAGTACTTCATTAAATTCACCGCAAAAGCCCCGCTCTGAGCCAAGCAAAATATAAACGGCGGTTTTTTCTTGCTTAATATTAGCTAGGTATTGCGGATAAAAACTAAAAAAATCGGTAGCGACACTCTCTATATTACTTACTAATTTTGTTTGCAGAGGTAAAAATCTTGAGATTTTAGCTGTCTCTATCAGTGCTAAATTTTTCATCGCTGTAATAATAACGCGAATATTGCGTAAGCTGTTTAAGTGTGAGGTTATTTTAGATTGTTTTGTCATGAGCGAATATATTGTGCCACTTTTCTCTGCTGTCAGTTAGCTTCAACTGGTTTTGTTGAACTAGCTGAATAAGTGCAGCAAAGTGCTGGGAGATTTCATCAGGGCTAATTTCATCAAATAATCCATCATTATATGCAACTAACCAAGCCATTTCTGCTTCAATTGGTAAAGGTGCTAATTGATCTTGTTTTAATAATTCGCGCAAAATTCTGCCGCGTTGGATTTTTTTTTGCATTGAAGCTTCAAGTTTCGTGCCAAAATGAGTAAATGCTTCAAGTTCAAGAAACTGCAGATAATCTAATTTTATTCTAGCTGACTCATTCTTGATTTGCTCTGTTTGCGCTTTGCCACCAATTCGTGAAACTGATTTGGTAATATCGATTGCGGGGAAAAAACCTGCCACAAATAATTTCGCGTCAAAGTAGATTTGTCCATCAGTTATCGAAATCAAATTGGTTGGGATATAAGCGGCGATTTCCCCTTCTTTGGTTTCAATAATTGGCAAAGCAGTCATGCTTCCACCGCCAAGTCGAGAAGCGAGGCAAGTTGATCGCTCGAGCAAACGCGAATGCAAGAAAAAAATATCGGCAGGAAAAGCTTCCCTGCCAGGTGGGCGGCGTAATAACAGTGATAATTCACGATAACATTCTGCATGCTTAGTTAGATCGTCGTAAATTATCAAAGTATCATAACCGAGAAACATCCATTCTTCTGCTATTGCACAACCGGCAAATGGTGCAAGGTATTGTAATCCAGGTAGATTAGTTGCTTCGGCAACAACTATTGTTGTGTATTCCATTGCTCCGCTTGCAGTTAAAGTTTGAATAGTAGTTAAAGTATTAATCCTTTTTTGTCCAATCAATACATAAATGCAGCGTACATTTTTATCTTTTTGGTTAATAACTGTATCAATTGCAATTGAGCTTTTACCAAGGCCTGCATCGCCAATAATAAGTTGGCGTTGACCTTTGCCGATAGGAATTAAACAATCTAAAATTTTATTGCCAGTATATAGTGGCTTATTAACAAAATCACGATCGATAATTGGAGGCGACTTAACATCGATGAGTCTTCTTTTTTCGCAAGTTGGGCTGGATTTGCCATCAAGAGGTACACCAAATGGATCGATTACTCTGCCTAGCAGTTCATCCCCAACTGGAGTACTTAAATATAACCCAGAATGATAAACTAAGGTCCCAGAAGTTAGCTGGTCAGTTTCTTCAAGCAAGATGGCGCCAATTAGATTTTCAATTAAATAGGAAACCATGGCTTTGCTTCCATCTTCAAGAAAAAGCAGTTCGTCGACTGCTGCTGATGGTAATCCTTCGACCCAGACAATGCCATCACCAACTGCTACTACATTTCCTTGCTCAGAGAAACGCAACTGAAAATGATACTCATCGATTTTGTTAAGTCTGTTACTCATGCAATGGGATCTCAGAAAAGAATTTTAGCTCATCACGTAAATTAGCATGGATAATCATCGAGCCTATTACTAAATACAAGCCAGCCAAAATCTTTGGTTCGATTTTAAAGCTTACTGCTACATCGCTTGCAAATTGTTTTTTCAAAGTAGCTGTAATAACTTCTTGCAGCTTGCTAGATAAGACAAATGCAGAAGATACCATGATGGTTTTATTATTATCTTTAGCAATTTCATTTTTTATTAGATTGGCTTTTTCTGCTGGAATTAAAGGCAATTGCTCGAGAAAGAGTTGGATTATTTGTTCCTCAAGCTGAGGTGATGCAAACTTTGTTAAAAGTTTTGCAGCAAATTTTGCTGCATTAGTAAAGGTTTGTTGCTCGATTTTTGTAATGCGTTCCTCAAGCTTTTGTTTATCTTGAAATTTATTTTTTTCTCTTTCTTTAGCGATCTCAGCTTTTAAATCTTCCAATGCCTCAGATTGCTTTTTGGCGATTTCCTGCTGCAGTGAAGCATTTTTTTGCTCTTTTTCTTTTTCCCACTCAATCAAACGGTTTTGATATTGAAGTTTTAGATCTTCGGCTTCATGCTGAATTTGCTTGGCATCAGATAAAGATTGTTGAATAGTTTTTTTGCGATTTTCGATAGCATTTTTTATAGGAAGATAAAAAATTCTTTGCAAAATCCATACCAGAACCAAGAAATTAATTATTTCTAAAATAAAGGTTGACCAATTTAGATGCATATTAATCTCAGTTTTTTTAATGGAGCAAATAAGTTAATAATGGATTTCTAAATAAAATTACTAACATTATTACCAAACAGTAGATAGCTAATGATTCTATCATTGCAAGCCCTATAAATAGAATTCGCATTACTGATTTTTCTGCCTCAGGCTGCCTTGCTAAGGCATCAAGTGCATGGCCAATTGCTTTTCCCATTGCCAGTGCGGGTAGCATTGTGCCTAGTGCAATTCCCAAAGCCACAATTACAGTTGAAGCTAAAACAATCCAAGTCATTTCTTGCATAATTATTCTCCTTGTTCTTTTTGAATTCTAAGTTCATGATATTGAATACCGCTAGCTATGTAGATCAGTGCTAACATCCCAAAGATATAAGCTTGGATTACAGCTTCAACAATATGTAACATCAATAAGGGAATTGGCACTAAAAAGCCAGCGATCATTAACACGATAAAAGCACCAAGCTGTAGACTTACAATATTACCAAAAAGGCGTAAAGCTAAAGCTAAAGTACGCGATATTTCACTAATAATATGAAATGGAAACATTATTGGGCTCGGGGTAAAATAATGGCGTAAATAATTTTTTAATCCTTGAGTCTTAATCCCAAACCAGTGCACAGATAAAAAAACTAGTATGGCTAATCCTGAGGTGACTGAGAGATCAGAGGTGGGAGAGTCTATTCCTGGCAGTAACCCCACAAGATTTGTGATTAAGATAAACAACCAGAGCGTAGCCACAAATGGAAATATAAGTTGAGCATGATTTGGCAAAATTGCTTGTATCGTATCTTCTGCTGCTAGAAATACGCCTTCGATAAGCGTTTGTATTTTCCCGGGAGAAAGTGAGAGCTTACGCGTGAAGAGCTTTGCCGCACCGCACAAAGCGAAAATAATAGTCCAAGTGATTACCACGCTGCCAGCAATTTGCAATGGCCCTAAACTCCAGACTATATTTTTAATAATTCCTGTCGGCTCCATAAATTATTCTCTGATGAATAGATAAATATTGACAGCTCCGATAATAATACCTAAAAAAATTAAGCTAATAGTCCAGGAAACAGAATAGCCATGCAATTTATTATCAAGCCATACTCCTAAATAAGCGCCAGTAATTATTGGTAAAATAAAAATTATACCGATAGTTCCTAAATAAATGGTTTGCGCAAAAATAGTTTGCCGATCTTTTTTTTCTGCATCGAGTTTTTTGATGCTTTTACGCATTTTTTCTTGCAACTTTTGGTTGCTTTCATTATCGATGTTTTGCATAAAATTTAACCTTGTTGCATTTCTCGCAACTGTTTTAAAATACCAGTATCTAAATTGTGGAGAATTTTTTTCAGGTCAGTGATTTTATCTTCCTCATCCTGAAAAAGTTGTCCCAAAGCTTTGTCAATTTCTTGATAATTTTTGCTACGTAAGTATTGACGAGTATTGATGGTTAAATTATTAGCCACAAAATATAACACGCCTCCAGGCAAAGCCAGGTACTCAACTTCATCATTATCATAGCGAAACCAAGCAAGACTATATTGCAAGCAAGTCATAAATCTTGCGTGGTGAGCCAATATGCCAAAACTACCCGAGGCATCTTCGCTAACAAAACTAATAACTTTGTCTATGATTTCACTTTTGGTGGAACTTTGTAGAAAAATTTTAAATGTTTTCATAAATTTTATCTTGCGGCCAAAATTCTTAATTCTTTATGACATTGGTGCATAATTAACTTATTTGCTTCCGTTTTGCCGGTTTGTGTTACGATAAAACTCAGTATTTTTAATTGCTTTAATAGCCTATGGTGACGAGCTACAACGTAGCGACATGCAGTTTTAATGAATTTTGATACGGCATGTCGCTGCGTTGCAGCTGGATTTTTTGTGTGGCCTATTTCCCCTAGGTCTCATCGCTACTGCGTAGCTCTTCGACCTAGGCTGGTGAAGCAATTTAAAAATACCGAGTATTATCGCTCTACAATGCTGGCAAAGCGGAAACATTCAAATAATTTGCAACAATGCCATTCTTCATTCTTAATTGTTTTTATAGTCCTCCTTTCATGTAAAATTCAGCTTCATTTGTTTTGTCATATGTGCCCGAAAGAATCTCTTTGCAATCGTGTAAAGTTTTTTCTAGAGGTACTGAAACGCCTTTAATTCCGCTATGTAGAGCAGTAACAAAAAAAGGTTGAGTAAGATAGTGCTGCAATTTTCTTGCGCGCTCGACAATTTGTTGATCTTGTGGCGATAACTCTTCAATGCCGAGCATCGCAATAATATCTTCTAGTTCATGATAACGTGCAATGTGTTCTCGTACTGCGTAAGCAATCGAATAATGATTTTTCCCGAGAAAATGTTGATCCATAAATTTACTTTTCGATTGTAACACATCTATCGCTGGATAAATTCCTTTGCCAGCTAAAGTGCGAGTAAGAATAATAGTAGTATCAAGGTGAGATAGAATTCCACTTACTGCGGGATCTGTTATGTCATCAGCAGGAACATAAACTGCCTGCACCGATGTTGTAGTACCTTCTGCAGTTGAAGTAATCCGATCTTCCAGCTCCGCTATCTCCGTAGTTAAAGTTGGTTGGTAACCAACCGCGGCTGGCATACGACCTAAGAGTCCTGACACTTCGTTTCCTGCTTGTACAAAACGATAAACATTATCCATCAAAAATAACACATCTTTTTTTAGAGTATCGCGAAGATATTCTGCGTAAGTAATTGCCGCCAAACCAACACGAAATCTTACACCAGGAGACTCATCCATTTGGCCTAAAACCATAAGCGTATTTTCCATTACTTCTGCCGCTTGCATTTCTTTCCATAGTTCATGCCCTTCACGAATTCTCTCTCCAACTCCAGCAAATACAGATACGCCTTGGTGCAAATGAATAATGGAACGCATGAATTCCATGAGTAGTACGGTTTTGCCAAGGCCAGCACCGCCAAATAAACCAATTTTCCCCCCATAAACAAATGGGCATAGTAGATCAATAACTTTGATGCCAGTTTCTAAGATTCCTTTATTTAATTTACTTACATATAAAGGAGCTGGCTTTTCCAGAATATTTCGATATGCGGTCGCAGGGAATTCAGCTTGGCCATCAAGCGGTTTACCAAATAAGTTTATTAGTCTACCAAGGCACTGTTTTGAAACTGGTACATGGATTGGTGCGCCAGTATCAAATACTTCTAAGCCGCGACACAGTCCGGTTGCGCGGTGTAGAGTAATAGCCTGGATATGTTTATGATCTAAATGTTGATAGACTTCTAAGATATAAGTATCGCCATTGACTTTGCATTTTAGAGCGTGATGTAGGGTAGGTAAAATTTGAAAGTTGATTTTTACCACAGGCCCATGAACTTCAACGATTCTACCTGAAGGGTATTTGGCTAGAGGGGTTGATCCTATTTGTTTTGCTGCAATGTCCATATTTAAGCCTAATTTAGTATTTTAAAGGAAATACGTTAAGGAGTAAATTGTTTTTAGTATAGGCAATTTATCTTGATGGTAAATTTTTGTTTGTTGCATTGTAGGGGATGGGTTTGTTATGATTAACAAACTTATTTCATTAAAGGGAAATTTCTATGACAACATGGGTCTTAGTAGCAAACACTGCCGGAGCACGTATTTATCAGTCAGAAAATTTACGTGTTGATAATTTAAATTTAATTAAAGAATTACCTCATCCTGAAGGGCGGAAAAAAATTTCTGAATTAATTTCCGACCATCTGGGACATTATAAAAGCGATACCGGAAGTAGGGGAGCGTTTAGCAAAGGTGATCCAAAAGAAAATGAGGCAGAACATTTTGCTATTATGCTTGCGAAAGAATTAAAAACAGAGCATGAACAAAATAAATATCAAGATTTAGTATTAGTTATGCCAGCGCACTTCCATGCTTTATTAGCCAAACATTTGCGAGTTACTAACAATGTTGTGCATATTGCAAAAGATTATACTAAATATGCATTACCAAAACTGACTCAAGCATTGCGTGAGCATCTGTTTGTGTTGAAATAATATTTTTAATTCTTCATTATTTTTATTTAACGTTGTCTAAATTATAGTGTAGGCCAATATTTTCTTTACGTTGCATGGCGGCTTGGATAATTATATCTGCAACTACGACAAGATTGCGCAGCTCAAGCAGATTTTTTGTAACGCGAAAATTGCCGTAATATTCTTGTACTTCATTTTTCAAAAGTTCAATCCGCCGATGAGCGCGTTCAAGTCGTTTGTTAGTACGCACAATGCCAACATAGTCCCACATTAAGGAACGAATTTCACTCCAGTTGTGAGTAACAACAATTTCTTCGTCAGAGTTAGTTACTTGGCTTTCATCCCAAGCAGGAGCTTCGGTTGGGTATGCAACTAAATCTAAATGTTCCCGAATATCGAGGCTTGCTGCTTTGCCATAAACAATGCATTCGAGTAGAGAATTGCTTGCCATACGATTAGCTCCATGAAGACCGGTGCTTAAATAAAAATAATGAAGAATTAAACCAGTTAAATCAGTGCGAGCATTTTTATCTACTACCACACCGCCGCAAGTATAATGAGCAGCAGGAACAACAGGTATTGGCTCTTTAGTTATATCAAAGCCAAATTCTAGACATTTTTTGTATACATTAGGAAAATGGTCGCGAATAAATTTTGTTCCTTTATGGCTGATATCAAGATAAACACAGTCAATACCAAGTCTTTTCATTTGGAAGTCAATGGCGCGGGCAACAATATCGCGCGGTGCTAAATCGCCGCGTGGATCAAATTGATGCATGAAGCACTCGCCATTAGGTAATTTTAATTTTCCGCCTTCGCCACGCACTGCTTCAGTTATTAAAAATGATTTAGCTTTTGGATGATATAAACAAGTTGGGTGAAACTGGTTAAATTCCATGTTTAACAAAGTACATCCGGCGCGCTTTGCAATAGCAAAACCATCACCACTAGAACAATCTGGATTGCTAGTGTAAAGATATACTTTGCTTGCTCCACCAGTTGCAAGCACAACAAATTTGGCTTGGAAAACTTCAACTTGGTGCGTCAAATTATTAAAAATATATGCACCAGTGCAACGATTTTGTTGTTTGATTAAGTCAATTACAGTGTGTTCAGTAAAAGTTGTAATTGGGGCTTTAGCAGTTTTGGCTACTAGTTTACATTCGATTTCATGGCCAGTAGCATCTTCAGCATGCAAGACTCTTCTGTGGCTATGACCTCCTTCGCGAGTTAGATGATAATCCAAGCGTCCGTCTTTAGTTTTAGTAGTAGTGAACTCTACTCCTTGACTAACCAGCCAACTGATAGCATCTTGTGCGCTACTGATCACATAACGTACTACATCTGGATCACATAACCCATCTCCCGCGCGAATAGTATCTTGGATGTGAGATTCAAGACTGTCTTCATTTGCCATAACTGCAGCAATACCGCCTTGAGCATGCATAGTGTTGCCTTCATCAAGCGGTCCTTTAGATATTACTGCAACTTTGCAAATGTTAGCTAAATGGAGCGCGACAGTTAAACCAGCGGCTCCACTGCCAATGATTAATACATCAAAAATATGGTGTTTTTTCATAAAATAATTTGTTACATTGTTCCTAATTGTAAGAATATAGCATAACATGCTTCCTTAAAAATTTAAAAAATTCTTTACACAGCTGGGGCGCCGAAGGTGCCCTATGCTTCACCAGCCCAGGGTGTAGCCAAAGCGAACCCCTCGCGTTTTTTGCGAGGTGAGCTTGGCAAACCCTGGGTGAACTATAATTTGGCAGATGTGCAAATTGGTGATGGAGTATGAAATGACGATTTAGTAATTTGTAGAATAAATTATTGTATGTAGCAAAAAATGACAGCAATTACACAACACAACATTCGCAATTTTTGTATTATCGCCCACATCGATCATGGCAAATCAACCTTGGCTGATCGTTTTATTCAGATATGTGGTGGCTTAAGTGAGCGTGAAATGCAAAATCAAGTGCTTGATAGTATGGATATCGAGCGTGAGCGTGGCATTACGATTAAAGCACAAAGCGTTACTTTGCACTATCAAGCAAAAAATGGTGAAGTTTTCCAATTAAATTTTATTGATACGCCTGGGCATGTGGATTTCTCTTATGAAGTTTCTCGATCTTTAGCTGCATGCGAAGGCGCGTTGCTTTTGGTTGATGCGGCACAAGGAGTAGAAGCGCAAACTTTAGCCGTATGTTATATGGCAGTAGAGCAGGGATTAGAGATTATTCCAGTAATTAATAAAATTGATTTACCGCAAGCAGATCCGGCTCGCGTGATGCAAGAGATTGAAGATATTATTGGCATTGAAGCGCATGATGCAAAATGTATTAGCGCAAAAAGTGGTCTTGGTGTAGCAGAATTATTAGAAGAGATTGTGCACCGTATTCCACCACCACGTGGCGATAAGAATTTACCGCTTCAAGCTTTGATTATAGATTCCTGGTTTGATAATTATCTAGGAGTGGTTTCATTAGTGCGGGTGATGAATGGGGCAATCAAAACTGGGGAAAAAATCCGGGTTTTTTCTACCGGCAAAGATTATTCTATCGATGCAATTGGAGTTTTCACACCAAAACGCCAATTAACCGAAGTGCTAAATGCAGGTGAAGTTGGTTTTGTGGTGGCGAATATTAAGGATATTTTTGGTGCGCCAGTTGGTGATACTCTTACGCATAGCCATAAACCAGCCGCAACTGCTTTAGCTGGATTTAAACGTGCCAAGCCTCAAGTATATGCTGGACTTTATCCTGTAAGTGCTGATGACTTTGAAGCTTTTCGCGAAGCTTTATCAAAATTAAGATTGAATGATGCTGCGTTATCTTATGAACCAGAAACTTCAGAAGCCTTAGGATTTGGTTTCCGTTGTGGCTTTTTAGGCATGCTACATATGGAGATTGTGCAAGAACGCTTAGAACGAGAATATAATTTAAACTTAATCACTTCTGCTCCTACAGTTATCTATGAAGTTGTCTTGAAAGATGCAACCGTAGTTTATATTTCTAATCCTGCGTTATTACCTTCACCAATTGATGTTTTAGAAATGCGTGAGCCAATTGTTAGAGCAAATATTTTGACGCCAAAAGAGTATGTGGGAAATATTATTACCTTATGCATGGAGCGTCGAGGCATACAAAAAAACATGCAGTATGTAGGCAATCAAGTTTCTTTGAGCTATTTGTTGCCAATGAGCGAAGTGATTTTAGATTTTTTTGATCGCTTAAAGTCGATAAGCCGTGGCTATGCATCGCTTGATTATGCTTTTGATCATTTCTCGCCAGCTGATTTAGTTAAATTGGATATTTTAGTTAATGGTGATAAAGTAGATGCACTTGCTTCGATTGTACATCGCGATAAGGTTATGGAACGTGGCAGGCTTCTGGTGGAAAAGTTGAAAGAAATTATTCCACAGCAGATGTTTGAGGTGGCTTTGCAAGCTGCTATTGGTTCGAAGATTATTACGCGCCAAACGGTAAAAGCATTACGCAAAAATGTGTTGGCAAAATGCTATGGTGGTGATATTACACGCAAACGTAAACTTTTAGAGAAACAAAAAGCCGGAAAAAAACGCATGAAACGCGTAGGCAAGGTTGACATCCCACAAGAAGCCTTTGTGGCTGTATTACGGGTTTAATTTTAATTTGGAGATTATATGTCATTTGATGTCCCATTTATTTTAACATCCTTGGTAATCATTTGCGGATTAATTGCATTGATCGATATGGTTTTTTTAGCCAAGAAGCGTCCAGAGGGGACTAAGCGTCCAATTTGGATCGAATATCCACGCTCGTTTTTTCCAGTATTATTATTAGTTTTATTGGTGCGTTCTTTTTTAATTCAACCATATCGCGTCCCCTCCGGTTCATTAGAACCAACAATTTTACCTGGTGATTTTATTGTTGTTAATCAGTTTGCTTATGGGCTTCGTTTACCAGTGTTGCGTAACAAAATTTACTCGATAGGTGAACCAAAACGCGGTGATATTGCGCTATTTTATTCTACCAAAGATAATGAAACTATTTATGTTAAGCGCGTTATTGGTTTGCCAGGAGACCACATCGTTTATCGCAATAAAACTTTAACTATTAATGGTGATCGCGCTTGGCAAACTCCAGTTGGAATGGATTTAGATATCGAAAATGGCTTCGCTATTCCGGTAAATGTAAGTATGGAACAGCTGCCAGAGGTTTCTCATCTAATCTACACTAAGCCAGGTTATAAAATTGGTGAAAATGTTGATCTAATTGTGCCAGAGAATAGCTATTTTATGATGGGAGATAATCGCGATGATAGTGATGATAGCCGCGACTGGGGGTTTGTACCGGAGAAGAATTTTATTGGCAAAGTTTTTGGCGTGTGGATGAGTTGGAATAGTGATAAAAATTCTGTGCGTTGGCAAAGAATTGGAAAGAGAATTAAATAAAAAACAATTAATAATTAAGAATGAAGAATTAAGAATGATAGTGTCACACAAAACGTGACGTATTTTTATGCCATTAAATAAGCTAAACCAAACTTTAGGCTACCAATTTAAAGATAATAAAAATCTCAAAGATGCTTTGCGCCATCGTAGCATGGGTAAGCAAAGTAATGAACGTTTAGAATTTCTTGGCGACGCAGTGCTTAACTTTGTTATTGCGGCTGCCTTATTTCACTATTATCCAAATATGAAAGAGGGTGAACTTAGCCGCTTGCGTGCAAATCTTGTTAATGGTGATGCGTTAGCTGAGTTAGCCTGCGAGCTACAAATTGGTGATTATTTACAATTTGGTTCTGGTGAGTTGAAAAGCGGTGGTGCACAACGTAAATCAATTGTTGCTGATGCTATGGAAGCGATTATTGGTGCAATTTATTTGGATGGTGGTTTTGAAGTATGTCGGGAACGTATTTTGCACTGGTTTGACCAACGCTTGAAAGAAGTAGTTTTTGTTACGCAAAAAGATCCAAAAACTCGACTGCAAGAGTTGTTACAGATGCGTAAACAACCATTACCAGTTTATAGTGTAGCTTCTATTCAGGGAGCTGCACACGCTCAAACATTTTATGTTGAATGTAAAGTGCCTGGATTAGAACTTGCTGCTGTTGGTGTAGGCGCTAATAAACGGCGCGCTCAGCAAGATGCAGCAGAAAAGTTTCTTGCTTTGATGGTGTAATTAATATTTTTTTAAAAGTGTAGGGGCAGGTTTGTGTTTGTAGGGCGCGGGTTTGTGTTGTAAGTACGGAGGTATAATAGAATCTAGATTAGTATAATTCATTTCGATTTGTTAAATACTGCAGAAACCCGCCCATTTAAATTTGTACCACTACGCGGGCGGGTTTCAGATGGCATTTAAGAAATCGTGGATAATTATACAAATTGAGATTTTATAAAATCTGTAGAATTTCAATCACAAACCCGCCCCTACGGTGTAAATTATGGTTAAACAATCCGATATAGATTTTGAAAAAAATATGAAGCAGCCAATCCACTGTGGTTACGTGGCGATTATTGGCCGTCCGAATGTTGGAAAATCAACCCTATTAAATTGTATTCTTGGTCATAAAATTTCGATTACTGCTGATAAACCACAAACTACACGTTATAATATTTTGGGGATAAAAACTCACGCAAGTTATCAGGCGATTTATGTTGATACCCCAGGCTTGCAGCAAAAAGAGCAGCGTTTATTGAATCGCTATATGAATAAAGCTGTGCTCGGAGTTTTAGCTGACGTTGATGTTATTATTTTTGTAGTCGAAGGCACCAACTGGAAAGCTGATGATGATTTGGTACTAAAAAAAATAGCGAAATTAAACTGCCCGATAATTTTAGCAATCAATAAAGTTGATAAAGTTATCAAAAAAACTGACTTGTTATCTTTTATCGAAAAAGTAGCTGAAAAGCACGCATTTGCTGCGATTATTCCACTTGCAGCAACTAGTGGTTATAATGTCTTAGAGTTAGAACATGTTATTGAAAAATTTTTACCTGAGGGATCTTTTTTGTTTCCAGAGGAACAAATTACAGATAGGAGTGACAGGTTTTTAGCTGCAGAAATTATTCGTGAAAAACTTACGCGTAATTTGGGTGAAGAGTTACCTTATGCAATATCAGTAGTAATTGAGCAGTTTAAAAGCGAAGCAAAACTTCTCCACATAATTGCGAATATTATTGTTGAAAAACCCGGGCAAAAAGCCATTGTAATTGGCAAGGATGGTGCAGTACTAAAAAAAATTGGAACTATGGCACGTAAAGATATGGAACATGAATTTGGTCAGAAAGTATTTTTACAGCTCTGGGTGAAAGTTAAAAGTAACTGGGCTGATGATGAACGTGCGCTCAAAAGTTTTGGGTTCGCAATGTAGGGGCGTGTTTGTGTTTGAAATACCGCGGTTTAATAGAATTTCTAATTTGTAAAATTCATTGTGATCTATTAGTGTCATCAGAAACCTGCCTCTACATTTTTGAATTCCAAAACTATTATCATTTTTGTTTTTCTTGTGTTACACTTAATTGCGCTCTAGTCGGCTTATTTTATTATAATACTTGTGAATGATTCACGAGGAGTATATGGATTTTTCTTTCAAAAAAAGTTCTGGATTTTCTTTGCCACAAGCAATTTCCTTGGAATGGCTCGAAACAAATGGGTTAGGCGGCTATGCTTCAAGTAGTGGAATTAACTGC
Organism: Gammaproteobacteria bacterium; assembly: GCA_023480665.1. Lineage (GTDB taxonomy): Bacteria > Pseudomonadota > Gammaproteobacteria > UBA9339 > UBA9339 > JAMCWR01. The sequence goes on along the minus strand of JAMCWR010000018.1, from coordinate 1,352 downwards.
CATACGCGCAAATATCATGGGTTGTTGGTAAGTAAATTAGAAGGGTTGCCTGATAGATATGTTTTATTATCAAAACTAGAAGATATTTTCTTTTGTAACTCCGATCCTTATTATCTTACGGCACACGATTATCCAAATTTTTTGCAAGATGGAAGCTTTGCGAACCTCGAAGAATTTTCTGTAACTACTCATCCGTACTTTAATTATCAATTTGAAGATATTGAAGTAAGCAAAGAAATTCTCATGCCTTTTAATACCAATACTATTTTAATTAAATATAGTATTAAAGGCGCTCCTGTCGCATGTAAAGTTACTATTCGGCCTTTAGTTGCTGTGCGAAACTTTCATACTTTATGTCGCGAAAATAGTGATATTGAAACTAAGACGGTAGATTGCAAACAGGGCATTAGTTTTACACCTTACCGTGGAATGCCAACACTCTTTTTTCAAGCGAACACAAAATTTAATTTTTTGTCGGAACCGCTTTGGTATCGTAATTTTACTTATCCTAAAGAAAAGGAACGCGGTTATGAGTTTCAAGAAGATCTTTTTACCCCAGGTATTTTTACTTTTGAGTTAAGCGCTAATTTACCAGTTCAAGAGATCTATTTTTCTTGCTCGCTAAATGAAAACAAGCAGGAACTAACACAAATTTGGCAACAAGAAATTGAAAGGCGAGACAATTTAGAAGCTACTTTTACAGGAACCTTATTGCAAAAAGCGCTGCAAAAAACTGCGCAATCTTTTATTGTAACTACTCCATCTCAACATCCGTCTATTGTTGCTGGATATCATTGGTTTTTAGAATGGGGGCGAGATGCGATGATCTCCTTGCCTAGTTCAGATAGATATTCTGGAAAGGAAGACCTATGTTTAGAGATTTTAAAGGAATTTAGTAAACATGAAATGCAGGGTGTATTGCCTAATATGCTAGGTTTAACACCTGAGCAGAATTCCTATAATTCTGTTGATACTAGCCTTTGGTTTGCCTGGGCAGTGCAGCAATATTATATTAAAACCAAAAACATTAAGGCGATAGCTCAATACTTATGGCCGACCTTAAAAAATATCTATCTGAACTATAAAAATGGTACTTTGCATAATATTAAAATGCTAAGTAATGGACTATTGTACGCTGGCAATAAAGATATCAATATTACTTGGATGGATGCTAAAATTGATGGAGTGCCAGTAACTTCAAGGCATGGCTTGCAAGTGGAAGTAAATGCACTATGGTATAACATGCTGTGTTTTATGGTGTATCTTGCTAATAACATGCTAGATTCAGTAAAACACCCGCTTGAAAGTGAAATTAGCTTGCTCAGAAAAGCGTTTCGAGAAACCTTTTGGAA
>JAMCWR010000040.1 GCA_023480665.1 Gammaproteobacteria bacterium | reverse complement strand
GATAATGCCAGGTGTTAATTTTGTCGAACGAGCCACTGGATCATCTAGATCTGCAGCATCATTTTTTATAAATAATAGCACACAAATTTATGCGGTTTCTCCTCCCGGCTTTAGCAATGTTGGTGCTTATGATATTGAATTAGTTACTGCAACTGGCACTAGTTTGCATACCGATAATGATACTTTTTATTACTTAGCTACCTCTCCCAGTGTTTATAGCATTGCTCCTACCTCTGGAGATAAAGCTACAGAAAACCGTGTGCTAATTACAGGCAAAAACTTCCTGCAAACTACCACAGTATATTTTGGTAAAGCACAGGCAAAAATTGTTAATATTTCTGCTGATGGAGCAACAATTGATTGCCTTACTCCGATTGTAACTACTGCGGGACCAGTTGATGTAACAATTAGTGGAGAAACGCCGGTTACACTTGTAAATGCCTTTACTTTTACTAATGATAATGCACCAACTGTGACCTCGCTAACCCCAGATTTTGGTTCAACCTCCGGGGGAGATTTAATTACAGTAAAAGGAACCAACTTTATTACAGCTAATGGACCGGTTTCGGTATATTTTAATGGACAACAGGCAACATCTGTTAACGTCGTTGATACCAATACTCTTACCTGTGTGACTCCTGCGCAATCTAATGGCATAGTTGATGTGCAAGTTGTCACTGATAATGGTACGAGTCCCACAAGTAATGGTAGTAAATTCACTTATTATGGAAGTGATGCTCCGGTTATAACTCAAGCGATAAATCCTATATCTGGACCAGTAACAGGAGGCACTACTATCAATATTGAAGGTACTGGATTTGCGAGGACAAGTGCGGTTACATTTGATTTTGGTTCAGTCCAAGTCCCAGCAGCCTCGGTTGTAATTAACTCTGATAGTTCTCTTACTGTAGTATCCCCAGCTCTACCTACATTGCCATCAGCTAGTGACAAAGCACTAGCTGATATAGTTATAACTACTCCAACAGGAACTAGTGCGCATGGTGTCTATGATCAATTTTTCTATACGCCATTAAATATTAAAGCAACTTGGGGAGCCAATGGAAAAATAACTGCGCCAGGAAAAACTATTGATCCAGTAACAGGAAATGTAGTAGTAAACTATAACACTAACCAAGCCTTCGATATTGAAGCAAATGTTGGTTATCAAATTAGCAGCATTAAAGTCGATGGCTCGGAAATTAGTTTCACACCGGGAAGTTCCTATATTTACACATTTAATAACGTAACAAGCAACCAACATACTATTAATGCTACATTTAAATTATTAACACCTGGCATTATCAGTATCAGTCCAACATTTGGTCCTCTTGCAGGAGGAACACATATTGATATTGTCGGTATGAGTTTTGTTAATGATCCTAGTACGACAATAAACATCGGATCTGCTACTTTGAAGTTCGCTTCAGGACAGTGTACTTTTGCATCAGCAGCAGAAATTGATTGCATTACGCCGCAAGCAGCAACTCCTGGAGATGTTGATGTCACTGTTACAACGTCAGGCGGGACATCAAACGCTAAAACTTTTTCATATATAGCCGCGCCTAGTGTTACTAAAGTTGATCCTAATGCTGGACCAACAGCTGGCGGCACTCAAGTTATTATAACTGGAACTAATTTTACTGGAGCAACTGCAGTAAAATTTGGTGCAACTGCTGCAACTTCTTTCAACGTTGATAGTGCAACGCAAATTACAGCAGTATCACCATCTGGTAGTGGACCTGTAGATGTTACAGTCACCACCGGAGGAGGAACAAGTGCAACCTCTTCTGCTGATCAGTTTACTTACTTTCTGCTTCCTTCAATAACAAGCTTAAGCCCAACCACTGGTCCTGAAACTGGAAACACTACAGTTACAGCAACAGGAACTAATTTAGCAGGTGCAACAGCAGTTCATTTTGGCAGCACAACTCTTACTAGCTTTACGATAGTTGATGCAACCCACATAACCTTTAAAACTCCAAGTGGGGTTGGAATTGTTGACGTATCAGTAACGACTCCAGGTGGAACTTCTAATACTAAACAGTTCACTTTTGTGCCAGCGCCAACTGTAACTGCAGTTAGTCCGACATCGGGCCCAGAATCTGGAGGTACTTCAGTTAAACTAACTGGAACTAATTTTATCGGCGCAAGTGTTGTAACATTTGGTACCACAACCACCACTCAATTTACTGTTGATAGTGCTACTCAGATTACAGTTACCTCTCCATCTGTTAAAGCAAGCACGGTAGACGTTACAGTTACTACGGTTGGTGGTACAAGTGCAACTTCTGCTGCGGATAAATTTACCTTTAACCCTGTTACTAAACCGATTGTAACTAATGTTAATCCAAACGCTGGACCAACAGCTGGAGGTACCACTGTAATTATAACTGGCGACCACTATACTGCAGTCTCAACAGTTAAATTTGGTACAACTGATGCAGCATCTTTTCAGGTTGATAGTCAAACACAAATTACAGCAATTTCTCCTCAAAAATCTGCTAGTACAGTAGACATAACAGTAACTAATCCAGCAGGAACAAGCGAAACTTCTGCTGCAGATAAGTTTACTTTTGCACCTATACCGACAATAACAAGTTTAAATCCAGCCTCTGGTCCAGAAGCTGGCGGCACCCTAGTTACAATTGTTGGTACTGGGCTTACTGGTGCAACAGCAGTTCACTTTGGCAGCACAACTCCTAGCTTTACGATAGTTGATGCAACCCATATAACTTTTACCACTACAAGTGGAACTGGAACTGTTAATGTAACAGTAACAACTCCTGGAGGAACTTCTAATACTAAACAGTTCACTTTTGTGCCAGCGCCAACTGTAACTGCAGTTAGTCCGACATCGGGCCCAGAATCTGGAGGTACTTCAGTTAAACTAACTGGAACTAATTTTATCGGCGCAAGTGTTGTAACATTTGGTACCACAACCACCACTCAATTTACTGTTGATAGTGCTACTCAGATTACAGTTACCTCTCCATCTGTTAAAGCAAGCACGGTAGACGTTACAGTTACTACGGTTGGTGGTACAAGTGCAACTTCTGCTGCGGATAAATTTACCTTTAACCCTGTTACTAAACCGATTGTAACTAATGTTAATCCAAACGCTGGACCAACAGCTGGAGGTACCACTGTAATTATAACTGGCGACCACTATACTGCAGTCTCAACAGTTAAATTTGGTACAACTGATGCAGCATCTTTTCAGGTTGATAGTCAAACACAAATTACAGCAATTTCTCCTCAAAAATCTGCTAGTACAGTAGACATAACAGTAACTAATCCAGCAGGAACAAGCGAAACTTCTGCTGCAGATAAGTTTACTTTTGCACCTATACCGACAATAACAAGTTTAAATCCAGCCTCTGGTCCAGAAGCTGGCGGCACCCTAGTTACAATTGTTGGTACTGGGCTTACTGGTGCAACAGCAGTTCACTTTGGCAGCACAACTCCTAGCTTTACGATAGTTGATGCAACCCATATAACTTTTACCACTACAAGTGGAACTGGAACTGTTAATGTAACAGTAACAACTCCTGGAGGAACTTCTAATACTAAACAGTTTACTTTTGTGCCAGCACCAACTGTAACTATAGTTAGTCCAACATCTGGCCCTGAACATGGCGAAACTACGGTAACAGTAACTGGATCTAACTTTACTGGAGCAACCGCAGTAAAATTTGGCACAACTTCTGCTACTTCATTCAACGTAGATAGCGCAACACAAATAACCGCCGTCTCTCCTGTAGGGACAGGTACAATTGACATTAGAGTCACTACTCCTGGCGGTGAAAGTGCTATATCTGCAAACGATAAGTTTACTTATATTCCCGCGCCAAGAATTGATGCATTATCGCCAAATTTTGGTCCTGAAAAAGGAGGTACCTTCGTAGACATGAGAGGAGCAAACTTCTCAAATACCGGCGGATCACCAACAGTATTAGTTGGCGGCAAGCTTGCTACTAACATACACTTTGAATCTTCGGGTGATGTTGACTTTACTACTCCACCTGGAACCGGGACTGTCGATGTCACAATAATAAATCCTGATCAGCAGTCATTTACTGCACCTAAGGCTTTCACCTACGAACCAGCTCCAACAATAAGTGTTGTTGATCCAAATCATGGGCCAGCAATTGGTGGTAGTAATGTAACTGTTACTGGAACCAATTTCCGTGGCGGTACACAAGTTAGTTTTGGAAGTTTAGCTGCGACTAACGTAGTTATAATTTCTGAAACTAAAATCACTTGCACTACACCAAAACATCCTGCTGGAATAGTAGACGTTACCGTCACTAATATTGATGGCCAAAAAGCAACATTAACTAATGGTTATACTTATGATCCAGCGCCCACAGTAACAAAAGCCGATCCATCGCATGGACCAGCTAGCGGAGGAACAAACGTAACTGTTAACGGAACAAATTTTGTCTCCGGGGCAACTGTGTCTTTTGGCGGTGTCGCTGCAACTAAAGTTGTTGTTACTTCACCGACACAACTAACATGCCTCTCCCCTGCGCATAATGCTGGTATAGTTAACGTCGTAGTAACTAATCCTGATTTACAAAGTGGGACGCTAAACAATGGCTATACTTACGATCCAGCTCCAATTGTTACCCTAGCTACTCCATCGCACGGACCAGCTGCTGGAGGAACTCCTGTCACCATTAGTGGAGCAAACTTTGTTACTGGAGCAACAGTAAGTTTTGGTGGCTCAAGTGCGACAAATGTGCATGTTGATTCTCCAATACAAATCAGTTGCGTAACATCAGCTCATCTTCATGGTCAAGTTGATGTGGTTGTTACCAATCCTGATCAACAATCAGGAACACTGATTGGAGGATATACTTATGATGCACCACCAGCAGTAGCATCAGTATTCCCGGTTAGTGGCACATTCAATGGCGGAACTCCTGTGTCTATTAGTGGCGCCAATTTTGTAGATGGTGCTAAGGTAACTTTTGATACTTCAGAAGCAACCAATGTGAAAGTTGTTACCCCCGGGCTAATTACCTGTAACACACCTGCACATGCAGTTGGTATTGTGAATGTTACAGTAACTAATCCAGACCATCAGTTTGGCGTCAAAACTAATGCTTATACTTATGTTTTAACTCATCCTATTACTGCTACGGCAGGGACAGGTGGCACCATTTCCCCTTCTGGAATAGTTCAAGTAAATGATGGAAGTAATATAACTTTTATCATAAGGCCTAATAGTAACTATAATATTCAGGATGTATTAGTTGATGGGGCATCAGTTGGTGCAGTTAATACTTATACTTTTAGCAATGTAACAACTAACCACACGATTGCGGCGAGTTTTGTCGCGAAGCCTGTCGTTCCAGTTGTTGCTACATTTAAAGCAGCAAATAACCCACTCTTAAATCCTGGGTTTATGGACAGCGCAGGTGCAAAAATCGTTCAAGATTCTTTGCCGAGCCCTATTAACTTCTCAATAAATAAAGGCTCAACAGAAGGCGGTGAGCGTGTTGTGTTAACATTTAGCAATTTCCGCAAACCGCCAAAAGAGGTAACTTTTGGCGGAGTTGCTGCAAAAATAATTTCAGCAACTCGTGGTAGAGTTGTTGTAGAAACTCCTGCTCACTCTAGTGGAAATGTTGACGTGGTAATTTCTAATGCTAATGAAAGTGTAACAAAACCAAATGCATTTACTTATTACTAACACCGAACTTTTTTAGACCGAAGGTTGGGTTACGCTCGCAAAGCTCGCTAACCCAACCTACAACTTTTTTCCCCTGTTGTTTGATGCAATTGAGGTTCATAAGAAGCAGGAATAGAAGCTGTTGCTTGAGGGGCAAAAAAAGTTGAGCTGCTGCAACTTTCACGCGATACTGCACTTGAGTAATCTTGAACTTCGTTACTTTTGCTATAGCGTTGACACGCGCATACTCCAATACCTAGGAATAAGAAAAAGCCACTTACAAAAAGTGCAGCCTGAATAAATTTAATTCCAAGCGCTCCAAGTGAATCAGCAAACTTATCAGCAAGCACTTGCGTTAAAGGTAATGAACCAAAACTTATGGCAAAACCAACAAGTAATGCCACGCCAAGAATCAAGGCTACAATTGTAATAGTCCGTGCTGCTTTTTTGTTTGGCTCATTCCAAAGATTGCTTAGCCATTTATTGACACTTAAACCAATAACTCCAAGCGTAAGCAATATCGTGCCACTTAAAGCTAATATCAAAGTTCCAGTAGCGCTTGGACCTCCTGGCAAAAATGTTAACCCAGAACATACTAGAAAAAACAATCCAAATCCTGTAGCAGACAAACTATTTATCGGAGTTGAATTAGGGGTAGAGTTTTGTACCGTGCTCTGAAATATATAAGTAGAAGCAACGCTTGTTTCTTGCTTGGCTATTGCTTCTTTGGCTTTTTCTTCTGTCTTTAAAGTTCTTTTTGCCAAGGCTATTCTAGCTAATGCATTACCCAATCCTCTTTTCACCCCATATTGCAAGGTCGCTCTAGAATTTCCCCACTTATTATTTTTAGCACTTGTAAGAAAAAACGGCATTTCATGCTGCGCTGCAAATTTCTGCATTACCTCAACATTACTTTCCTTCGCACTTAAATTATTTTTAGTTGCGACAAAAACTATTGTAGCACCAGCAGTTTTCTCTTTTTGTACCGCATCACTTTGAAACCAAATCGGAGCATCAGTTTGCCAAGTATCTTTTGTTACGTCAGCACAATAAACTAATAAATCAGCTCCTCTGTAATATGCTCTTCCCATTACTGCAGACCTAGGATTTGCTCCCGGATCCCACATTTGCAGTCTTACTCTTTCCTTATCGACATAAAAAAGTGCGCTTCCATATTCAACGCCAAAAGTTGATTTTGACTCTTTTTTGAATTTATTATCAGCTAAGCAAGATTTAAGCTGTGACTTACCAGATCCTTCTGGCCCGCAGAGAACCATTTTAAAATGATAATCATACTCATCTTTGTATTCAGCAGTAGTAAGAGTGGTCGACATAAAAATTAAATTTAAAATTTAGATGAAAATGTATGATCCCCCACATCAGTACTAGCCGCACTGGCTGCAATTTCTGGCCTGGATGACGGTGTTACCAATGATGCATAAGATTGGCTTATGACCTTATAATGAACGTTTGCATATTGATCACTTACATTAGAAACAGATGAGGATTCGCTCGTTTTACTCGCTCCATCATTTTCAGCAGCAAATAATTCATAAGCATTTCCAGCAATATGTATAGCATGCAAAACCAAAACAACTGCCGCACCAGCAACACCGCCTAAAATAAGCCATGTATTTTCAGGCGTAAGTGTAGTTGAAATTGTTAAACCATAAGTTATTAAACCGAGACCTACAGTAACCAATGCTAATGCTGCATATCTCCAAAACCAATGCATTTGATTATACGCAAGCAAATAAAGCCGGAAAAAAGGCACATCCGCGCTTTGATAAAACTCTGGTTGGAAGTGTTCGCCATTACTAAATTTCTCTTTAAATTTATCTTTACAATATTGATAGTAATCTGGCCGTGTAGCAAAAAAATCCCAAAGTAATTTTAATCCAGTTAAAACTGCAAAAATTACAGCTAATATCGGCGCATTTATAGCAATAAAAGGGATATTAAAAATAGTAGCTTGAGAAACAATAGACCAAATTCCAAAAGCCAGAGTAGTAAAAAAAAGCAGCGGAGTAAGCCATCTATCTCTATTTTTAACTTCAGACCAAAGTTTTTGTAGCGTAGCCTTGATAGTATCCCAAAGGTTACATCTATTTTTTGCAGCTAGCCTACGGCAACCTATTGAAAACGCAGACTCATCTTTACCTAACATGCCTAAAGCAAAATTTTTTTCTTGGTGATTTAAAAAAGGATATGCAGTATCAAAATAATCAAAAAGCTCTTGCTCAGATATATAATTAGTAGTTAGCTTTGTATAATAATAATTTAGTAATTGTTTAAATTTCTCAGAGTCATGCTCTCGCTTCTCTAACGCTTTTTGCAAAGCTTGCTTTTCTGCTTCACTCCTTTCTTCCTCAGGGTGGCTTGCAGCTAATCTTGGAGAATAACTTATTATTTCGTTTAGCTGAAAACATATATTAAATATAGATGCAAAAGATGGATTATCTTGTTTTTCTGGAGAAAGAGAATTTAGCGCCCCTTGTAATTGTTTAATTCTATCAAACAATCCTTCTTCAACATCTAAGTCATCAGATCTCTCTAAATCAACTATTTGGTCAACCAATACTTTTATTGCTGGCAAAGGTGACTCAAATAGCGATAACTTTTGCATATCATCAAAAGACATCTTCTGCACTTCATTTAGATTAGCTTTTTCTAGATTACTTATATCTTCCAAACTCTTTGCTTGCGAACTAGTATATCCAATAAATCGAAATGCATCAGAAAGTGCTTCCTTGACATTAGTATTAGCTATTTTAAACCATGTTTGATATTGACTCTTAATTTGCTGGATAATTTCTGCTTTTTGAAATTTATTTAAGCTAGAATCTTGATTTATAAAACTAATACAAAAATCGCAATATCTTCTTAACCGAGTGATAAGTATTTCACGAATAAGATACGCATAAAGTCCTTCCTCCACTCCTGCATCTTCTCGAAAATCTTCATTAGAAATTCTTATTGCAGTTGGTCTGGATTTTTCTTCGTTAGATGAACTTGCGCTGCTGACGCTAGTGCTGTTGCTAGAACTTTGATCACTCATAATAATATTATATCAGCTTTTTACTACCACTACATCTTTGGCGCACTGCTTCAAATAAAAAAATCCCAGTTGCAACTGATACATTTAAACTCGGCACTGAACCAAGCATTGGTATGCTTAATAATAAATCACAATTTTCCTTGGTTAAACGTCGCAAACCTGAACCTTCTGCTCCCATTGCTAATGCTAAGGGTAATTTTAAATCTGCAGAAAACACTGAGTCAGTCGCTTTATCATCTGCACCGAAAATCCAAATACCACGCTCTTTTAGCATGCGCATAGTTCGTGCGAGATTAGTAACTTGAATAAATGGCGTGGTCATTGTCGCGCCTGATGCGACTTTATGCACCGCTGGCGTTAATCCAACCGACTTATCTTTGGGGGCGATAACAGCATGCACATTAGCAGCATTAGCGGTACGTAAACACGCACCTAAATTATGTGGGTCTTGAATCCCATCTAAAATTAAAAGTAGTGGCATTCCCTCAATTGCATTTAGAATATTCTCGAGATCATTTTCATCAGGTGTACCAGCTATTTCTGCTGCTTCCGCCACAATGCCTTGATGATGATGTGAAGAAGTAAGCTTATCTAGCTCTTCTCTACTACGCCAAACTACTTGTAAGTTTAAAACATCGATATATTTTTTAAGATCTGAAATATTCTTGCCAGTTTGAATATATAAACGAAGCACCTTTTTAGGATGAGATTCGAATAAAGAAATAACCGCATGATGACCAAAAATGTATGACACGAACACCTTCCTCAATTTTATTGGAGTTACACTATTAATTTTCGCCAGATACATTATAACAATGTAGGGGTGGGTTTGTGATTGAAATTCTACCGATTTTATAAAATCTCAATTTGTATAATTATCCACGATTTTTTAAATGCCATCAGAAACCCGCCCGTTTGAATTTTAACGTGGCATTTAACGGGAAGGTTTCTGCGATTTCGAAAAGACCGCAGAATTTTTAATGTTTTTAGTTTCAATTCGCACCGCAGTCGTTCATGACAAACCTTCCCCTACATTTTCATCAGAAACCTCCTTCTGCACCGTTTCATTTATCGCTTCGAGGTTTTCTACAGCGTCGGTAAACTCCATCAATGGCGGTAAATCTTGCAAACTTTGCAAATTAAAATGATCCAGAAATTTCTTGGTAGTAACAAATAGCGCTGGCCGACCAGGAACTTCTTTATATCCTGCAACCTTAATCCAATCGTGATCCATAAGCGTTTTGATAATATTAGAACTTACAGCAACGCCACGCACATCTTCAATTTCAGCGCGAGTTATTGGCTGGCGATACGCAATCAACGCTAGTGTCTCAAGCAATGCACGTGAGTAGCGTGGTGGCCGCTCTTCCCATAATTTACTAATCCAGGGGCTTAGGTCGTGCCTAACTTGAAATCTCCAGCCACTTGCCACCTCTTTTAATTCAATGCCACGCCCTGCGTAATCACAAACTAACGCATTAATAATATCGCGTATCTCTTTGATTTCAAGCTGATTATCATCTGTTTTGACTATTTTAAATATAGTCTCAACAGAAATAGGTTCGTCCGAAGCCATCAGCAATCCTTCGACGATAAATTTTAATTGTTCATTCATAATATTATTCAATGATTTTTAAATAAATTGGAGCGAAAGGCTCATGTTGCACCATGTCGATTGAAGATTGGCGCAACAATTCTAAAATAGCCATAAAAGTTACTACAACGCCAAGCCGCCCTTCAGTAACCACAAAAAGTTCAGCAAATGGGATAAATTTCTTTTCTTGTAATTTGAGCAAAACTTGTCCCATGCGCTCGCGAACCGATAATATTTCACGTTTAACAAAATGCTCGGTATACATACTAGCACGTTTTAGTACTTCATTTAATGCAACTAGTAATTCCTCCATCTGTATTTTAGGCAATACGCGTTCATGCTTAATTTCCGGAATTTCAGGTGCAGTAATAAAAATATCCCGATTTAACCTCGGTAGGTCATCGAGATCTGCTGATGCTTTTTTAAACCGCTCGTATTCACGCAAGCGTTGGATCAGTTCAGCACGCGGATCTTGATCTTCACCTTCAGTAGTAACTGGTTTTGGCAGTAACATCCTTGATTTGATCTCAGCAAGCGTCGCCGCCATTACCAAGTATTCAGCAGCAAGCTCAAGTTGTAACTCTTGCATAAGATTAATGTATTCAACGTACTGCTCAGTAATTTTAGCGATAGGAATATCCAAAACATCAATATTATCTTTTTTGATTAAGTAAAGCAGTAAGTCAAGCGGCCCAGAAAAGGCCTCAAGAAACACCTCAAGCGCATTGGGCGGTATATACAAATCTTGTGGCAAATCATGTAGTGGCGCGCCTCCTACCGTAGCACAAGGATGATCTAAGGTTTCATTTGTTGTTTGTGAAATAGTTTCAGTCAAATTAATTACCTGTTCAATCGTTTTATTTTTGTCTAGCTATTCTTGTTTCGCATACATTAGGGTCTGTTGACAATTCGCTAAGCTGAGCCAGAATTAATTAATTTTTGAGCACCGTAACGCAGCATATGTTGTAAATATGAGAGCAACGGAGCACAAAAAATCAATTAATTATGGCCAGATTAGTAGAATTGTCAACAGACCCTAAAATCATTTCTGGAAAAAGTAAATATAGCTGCTAGAATTAAAACTCCACAATTCAAGAGGGATTTCCGATGCTCAACAAAATTTTTAAGCTTCGTGATAATGCAACCACTTTAACCACAGAGATTTTAGCCGGACTAACCACTTTTGTTACTATGGCTTATGTTTTAGCTGTCTTGCCTGCCATGCTTGCTGGAACTGGCATGGCCAAAGAACCTGTATTTTTCGCGACATGTATTGGCGCTGGCCTTATTAGCATCGTAATGGGGTTATTTGTCAATATTCCTGTAGCACTTGCGCCAGGAATGGGCCTTGGCGCATTTTTTGCAACAATAGCTGCACAATCAGGTGGCATCCACTGGGATGTTGCACTTGGCGCAGTTTTTATCTCAGGAATTATTTTTATCATCTTAACCGTTACCAGGGTACGTATAATTTTAGTTGAAGCCATCCCTCACTCACTTAAGCAAGCAACCACTGTAGGCATCGGACTCTTTCTTACCTTAATCGGCTGTAAAATGTCGCATCTTGTGGTGGTGAACACACATCTTGGGCCTGCGCTTAGCACGATTGTACAAAACCACGGCATTGCGCATTTATCATTTTTTGAATGGGATTTATCACTTGGTAACTTTACGCATCCAGACACACTGCTTGCGACTATTGGTTTAGCAGTAACTGCTGTATTAATTGCACTGCAAGTTCGAGGTGCTATTTTGTTTGGCATTGTTATTGCAACATTGATAGGTATCCCTCTTGGCTTGACGGATATCAATCACATCGCGTTTTCTTTTCCTTCTATAGAACACTTAAACATTAATGCACTAAATATCAAGCAAGCATTAAATGCAGGGCTTATTTCTATTATTTTTACTTTTGTATTTGTCGGGCTCATGGATACTTTTGCGACTTTAATTGCTACTATTACTAAAGCAGGGCTTATGGGAAAACCAGATAGCAAGCGCATGATTCGCCGCGCCATGTTAGTCGACGCAACCGGTTCAAGTTTTGCTGCGTTTTTAGGCATTCCTACTATTTCTTATTATATTGAATCAATGGCTGGAATAGGAGCTGGCGGCAAAACCGGACTCACAGCAGTTATAGCAGGTTTACTATTTTTAATTGCGTTAGTTTTGAGCCCAATTTTCCTAATCGTACCAACTGCGGCAACTGCTCCGGCGTTAATTATTATCGGCACTTTTATTATTTCCAGCATCCATGAAATTGAGCTAAATGACTTTACTGAAGCACTGCCAGCATTTTTAACCATGGTACTAATGCCGTTTACCTACAACATTGCTAATGGTATTTCAGCAGGTATTGTGTTCTATGTGCTATTAAAATTAATTACTAAAAAGCATAAGCAAATTCATTGGATGATGTATGTGCTTTCTGCGTTGATTTTAGCGCGTTATATGTTTTTGACTTAAAAAGGCTTCGCTACATAATTAGTATTTTTTACATATATCAATTTTAATACACTAGATGCGGATTTATTATTGTAGGGGCGAGTTTGTGTTTGAAGTATCGCAGTTTAATAGAATCTAAATTCGTAAAATTCACTGCAGTTTATTAGAAGCTGCAGAAACTCGCCCATAATAATTCCAGTATAGCACCTGACGGGAAGGTTTCTGCGACCTTAACAAGATCGCAGAATTTGTAATATTTTTAATTTCGATTTACACCGCAGTCGTCCATGACAAACCTTCCCCTACAGATGCCACAATAAAAAACCAGCCCCTACGATAAAGAAGAAGATAAAACACTAGAGCTATAATTTGCACTTGCATTAAACGATATACTCGCGTTGTAATCGGATGTTAATTGATTTCTTTGTATGATTTCCTTAAATTTGGGCATTTCATTTAACCCAATAAATCTATCTGAATTAACACCGCCGCCTGCTAGTCGTTGCCCATGTATTCTATAAAAGAAATTATTCACCTCTGCCGTTAGATAGCGTGCCGCAATAACTCCATCATCTCGACTATACTCAGAGCAAATCTCATTTAGTTTCTTATTGAGTGTGAGGATTACTTCGCCATATAGATTGCTGGCATTGTTTAGATACAGGTTTGCTTTTTCAGTTGCGGGTCCTCTAATATCATCCGTCTCACGCGCCACTCTGAAATATAACCTTGAGACTTTCATCGCTGCTTCAATATAAGATAGCGCTGCCAAAACATAGGTTATCTCAAATCCAAGACGAATCATTCTTGCTTCTGGTTGAGGAAAAGATTGCATGTTGATAAAAATCCCATCCGGACCCAATTTGCGAAAATTATTGATAGCCTTAAATCCATTTACTACAGTTCTATAACATGAAACGGCTTTTGCCGGATCTCTCATTGCGGCTTTTTTTGGATCTAGCTTTTCATAATATTGACCTAACATAAAATTAATTACTGGATCATCTTTAGTTGCAAAACGAACATAGGGATCATTGCCTACGGCAGGAAATGAGTTATTTGGCAATGATACTGTACGCTCACAATTGCCATACCTTTCTTCATCAGTAGGGTTATCTATGACTTCTTCAGTTGCGTGTTTAGATTCTGCACTTAAGCTTCCTAATGTTAGGTAAGGGATGTTCATGAAGGAAGTCAAAGTGTTTCTAGCATTAGCATATTTATTGGTAAACATATATGCAACGCCTAAATATCTAGCATATAATACTTCTACATAAGTAATTTTCTTTTGATCAGGCGCCTTTTCTTCTTGCTTAACCTCTACTTTACTCTCTTTTAGCTCAATACGAAGCTGACCCTCTGCAGCTTTATATAATTCTTCTCCAGGTTCCCATGTGATGGTTGAAAACATCGAAATAGCAAGTGGTGGCGATACCACTTGATCTCTTTGAGCAACATATCGCTTATATTCACCTCCAGTATATATAGGGACAGATTCCTCAGCAGGCTCGCTTAATAATATATGAGCTAGATGTGAAAAAAATGTAATGGCAATACCTAACCCGCTTAATAAATAAATCATAAGCGGTTGAGAAGATAAAGCTGATGCTTCAACTATTAGCGCAACGCCTCCACCAATTAACAGTAAGGCAAGTAAATCCCAAACCCAAGAAACAGATTTCCACTTTGAATATGTATCTGACCAAAACGACATAATTACCTCTTATTTAAAAATCGCAGTATCGCCTTTTCCTTCGCGTAAAATATTGGGTTTTCCAGAGACGAATTCGACAACTGTTGTGGGTTCAATGCCACAAAAACCTCCGTCAATAATCAAATCCACCTGCTTTTCTAATAGCTCTGAAACTTCATTTGGATCTGCAACAGGGACTTTATCAGCTGATAAAATTAAGGTTACGCTCATTAGCGGAGCATCCAACTCTTGTAGCAACATTTGCACAATAGCATTATCAGGAATACGTAGGCCAATAGTTTTACGTTTTGGATGTTGCAGCCTGCGTGGAACTTCTTTACTCGCTTCAAGTATAAAAGTATAAGGCCCAGGTGTGGTAGCTTTTAACAAGCGAAAAGTTGGGTTATCAACATAGGCATAAGTTGCAATAGCAGAAAGATCATGGCATACCAAAGTAAAATTATGATTTTTATCTAAATTACGGATTTTGCGGATTCTCTCAATTGCAGAAACATTGCCGAGCGCACAGCCAAGCGCATAGGCAGAGTCAGTTGGATAAACAATAACTCCTCCTGCATTTATCACCTCAACCGCCTGTTTGATTAAGCGGAGCTGCGGATTTTGTGAATGAATGTGAAGTAGTTGCATGATTTAATGATACACCATATTAATAAGCTGGCAAAGATTCAAATAGATTGGTAATATTATTATTATGAAATTACTTTTCGACTTCTTACCAATTGTAGCATTTTTTGTCTGCTATAAATTTTTCGGCATTTTTGTAGCTACAGCAATAGCGATGATCATTGTCAGCGCGCAAGTACTACTCTTTTGGTTACAACACAGACGTTTTGAACTTACGCAAATTATAACTCTTGTGCTAATTTTAATTTTTGGTGGCGCAACGTTATTCTCACATAATGAAATGTTTATAAAATGGAAACCTACTGCCCTTTATTGGATCTTCGCTATAGTTTTTATTGCTTCAAATTTAATCGGGAAGAAACCAGTAATTGAACATCTAATGGGCGGAAAAATTTCTCTACCAAAAAATGTCTGGTCACGTCTTAATATTAGTTGGGCAATATTTTTCTCAATGATGGGAATAATCAATATTTACGTTGCTTATAAATTTAACACTAACACCTGGGTAAATTTTAAATTATTCGGAATTTTAGGCGGCACCCTCCTTTTCGGAATTTTACAGTCAGTATATATCACCAAGTTTTTGCAGACCGAGCCTGAAACGAAATAGGTTGCATCGACAAACAAAACAAGCGATCAGGCTAATATAAAAAAATATTAAAGTGCCTATTATGCTTTCGCTTTGCCGGTTTGCTGAGCGATAATAATCGGTATTTTTAAATTGCTTCACCAGCCTAGGTCGAAGAGCTACGAAGTAGCGATGAGGCCAATATAAAAAAATAATTTTATTACCATAATTGAGGCACAATGCTTCCGCTTTGCCGGTTTGTTGAGCGATAATAATCGGTATTTTTAAATTGCTTCACCAGCCTAGGTCGAAGAGCTACGAAGTAGCGATGAGGCCTAGGTTGCCTAGGAAAATGCCCCCAGCTGCAACGCAGCGACATGCTTTTATTTTTACGTATTAATTCCACAAATATTTTTCGTCATAATAAATTCCACATTTTTTAAGCATCGATTTAAATTCTTCTTCAAATGAAAATTTTTTATGATGTTCTATCTGATTTTTTATATAATTTGATATGATGGGTTTTTGCGATTGGCTAACTGAAAACACACCATAACCACGTTGCCAAAAAAAATTATCCATATTTTGTTGCTTCTTCATCCAATTAGAACTACCGGATTTAATTTTACCAATTATTTCTGTTAACAAATGATCATTAGGAGTTTCACAAAGAATATGCACATGATTATCGGTACCACCAATTTCGTAAACAATACATCCAAGATTTTTCAATATCGTAGCAATATAGGGATATAATTGTTGCCGAGTATCGTCCAAGATTACGTGTTTACGGTTTTTTGTGCTAAACACAATATGTACAAGAATTTGTGATAATGATTGCGACATGAATAAAATAATATGTTTGTAGATTGTGTTAATCAATACCGTAAATTTCCCTGTGGAAGCTCGTTGTTAAAAAGCATGCCGCTGCGTTGCAGCTTGAAATGTGTGGTGGCAATTGTTTCCTAGGCCTCGTCGCGACGTTGTCGCTCCTCAACCTAGGCTGGTGAAGCAATTTAAAAATATCGGCGTGTTATCACTCTACATTGCCGGCAAAGCGGAAGCACAATAGCCGAAATTATGTTAATAAATTATTCTTTTATATTGACCACATCGCATTCCTAGGGCTCTTCGCTACTTCGTAGCTCATCACCCTAGGCTGGTGAGGCCTTCAAAAATACCGAGTATTATCGCCCTACAATGCTGGCAAAGCGATAGCATCACAGCCAAAATTATATTGTAAATATGTGTGTCACAGAAAACGTGACATAAATATCCAATAGGTTTATTCGCTACTTCGTAGCTCGATAGAACTGGGCTGGTATTGTCCTTCACCGCGTTGTGGTTTTGGATTTGCTCCTAGGAGCCGCGGATATGTGTTAATTTGGCGCGATTATTAATGTTGTGCCAAAAATGATCTTGTGTTTCGGTTATGTAGCGTTAATCACCGTCACCCGTGAGGTTTGCTACCAGATAACAGCCCTGTATTTTCATCTATAGCAGCTTCATCAGCAGACATGGATGATGTTGATCTAGGTTGTCTTTGGCGTATCTGTGGTTTTTTTTGCTTTTTTGATTCTTTTTCATCTTTAGCATTTTCGTCTCCACTTTCTTCGCTCGCCATACTCTCATCCCCTTCAGACCTGGATGATGATTGCATTAAAGCTGATGACGCAGATAACATCAGTGATACCGTATCATGCTCTATTGCATTAGTGTCATCCTCACGAGGGGAAATTGGTATAGAAGGTAATGGCGTTGATGAAACACTAACTGAGACAGAAGTCATTTTAGGTATAACCACATTTTTTATATAGTCTTTCTCATCATCGTGCAACACAATATTCTCTGGGAATCTCCTATGTTGCATATAATATAGCGTTATAGTAGCAAAAAATTGCTTTGCTTCACCTAGAGATGAAAACTGATTATACAAATCACCACTAGCAGGTACTGAAGGTTGCGGTATATTAGCACCGCCACCAATCATCAGATTAGCAACCTCAGCCACTTGAGGAGCATCACAACTAAGCATATTAATATAACTAGCATTTACTTTTTTTCTTGCATCTCTTGCAGTCTCGAGAATTTCCTTAGCCCTTGCAGCAATTTGTTTTACAAAATCATCCTCTCTATCATTTAGAATAATAGACACCGTTGGAAAATAGCCATGACGAATATAATATACGGTTACTTTTGCAAAAAAATCTTTCGCTTCATCCCCACTCTCAAACTTAAGATCATTAAATATATTACTAGGAGTTCGGCTAGAATCGATTGAAGCAAAGTCTTGCTCAAGAGATTCATCAGATAAATTTTGCTTAAGCATATCACAAGTCTTCTTAGCAACATCTTCCAATTTGCCTTCCAAATTAGCACGTGTAACTTTACTCACAGCTTCTTTACTAGCAACTTCTTTTACCATAGTGAGCCTAACTATTACAGAATATAATAATGCAACGGTCGCAACCGCAAAAAAGCTAATAACCCCAATTGCCATATGGGGCGTCATGGCACTAATCAGAGTTGTAGACACACCTAATTTATTAACAAATAATCCAAAACCGCCTGAAAACAAAAATAAGAGAACAAAAGATGCCGCAGCAATCAAATTCAACCAATCAAAAATCTTAGATCGTTTTTTATTGGCCCTACAATAATTTATCCAGTCAGTTGTTTTAAATAATTTGACAAAAGCACTAGCAGCAAATAAACCAGAAGCCAAAGTAATGTAAACCATCGCAAGCATTGGTGTACCAATTTTAGCGAAGACAAGTATAAAAGAACTTAATAAAAGAATAAGTCCGGCAAGGTTTAACCCATTAATCCAATTAGAGACTGAAGCATTGTATGATTCAGATTTATTTTCTGGTGCAATATTTTTTCCTTCGCCAGCCATAAGTTACCCCTAAAATTTACGCAAAGATTTTGTTGGGTTCGCGCATAAAAAAACCCAACCTACATTTTGTATTAATTATACTACAAATAAAGATGCTTGTCTTTGGGATTAGTAGATTCTACCAGGGCTGTCCCATTAAAATTTTTAATACGCCGATGCCATTGTAGGGGCGGGTTTGTTCCTAAGTAATCACAGTGCTAATAGAATCGCAATTAGCTTAATTAGCCGCGATATTGTTGAGGCCAGCTGAAACCCGCCCGATAGATTTGTGGCAATTCGCGGGCGGGTTTCTGCAGTGTTTAATAAATTGAGGTGAATTTTACATCTCTAGTTCCTATCAAACCGTGTTACTTCCAACACAAACCCGCACCCTACAAACATAAACCTGCCCCTACGCGTGCCAGTTGAAAGTTTATTGCTAATTCGTTTTTACAAAAATTTTAATGGGACAGCCCTGTAGATTCTACAAATGACTAGAAAAACTTCTAGCAGAAGAAACAGCGTCTAATATATGATAAGCATCTTTTCGGCTTTTAACTAAAGCGGCAATATCCCTAACATAATTTCTTTCTTCGGCATTTAGGTTAACATTTTCGGGATATTTCTCTTTATCAAAATAATGCTTAATTACACTAACAAAAAACTTTTCAGCATCTTCGACAGATGCAAACTCATTAGGAGTCAGATCAGTAGCTTGTTTTGTAAATTTAACTTTTGCAATTGCACTATCTGTTACCCCATTAACACGTTCAGCCATTGCATTATCATCTCTGCAACGAGCATAAGTAATTTGTGGAGCATTCTCTCTCCTCTGGCGTTGCTGCGCAAATGAACTAAAAGCTATATCATTTTCGTCAGTGCTTTCGTCAACGCTCTTTGCAAAAACCCCTTTTACTGCAAAAATACTACTAATGCCAGATAGCAATAAAGTTATAGCTCCCACTGCAAGAAAAGTTACACTACCAATCACCAGATGTTTTGTCATAGCAGGAATTGCAGCTGAAAAAGCAATATGAAATAGTCCAAAACCGCCAGTAAGCAAAAATAAAATAATAAAGCAACTAGCAGCAAATAAATTTAGTATAGAAAAAAATGTCGCTTCTTTTTTATTACCCCAACAATATTGTTCCCATTCCTCTGATTTAAAAATTTTGACAAAGGCGCTCGCAACAAACATCGCACAAGCAAGAACAAGGGAAAAGAATAACGGTAAAGCTGTAGTAATTTTTGGTGCAAAAGCAAACACAAAAGTTAACGCTAAAAAAATATATCCTACAATATTTAATCCATTCGCCCAATAGAATACTGAAGATTGCGCATTGTGTTTTCCTACTACTGGAGTCATATTGGGTTCTGCTTGAAACATAAATCACATTTTACAGTTTTTTGCTGCTTAAGCCAATATTAATAGCGTTTACTATCTAGTGCAGAAGAAACATCATCCTTTTCTTCTTTCATCTTAATTAGATTAGATTCTGATCCGCTTCGAGGTATTACGCTAGCAGTGTTAGCAGCAACTATATTGGTTTCTGATTTTACATGTCTAAGTTGGTTTTGACCTGAATAACGTGCAAGCTGACCTGGTTGAAACTGCTTTATTTGTTGTAGAGCTTTTTCATGCAACTGAACTTCTTGATGCTCTTCCCATTTTGTTGACAAACCGTTATAAAGCAAAGCACCAAAACTAAATACAAGAAAAGAAGCTATTCCAGCGATCATCTTACTAGAACTAGCAAAAGTATCTATCACAGGAGATGAAATACCAATGCCTTTTGTCCCTAATAGCGAAAAACCATTGGTAATAATTAATAAAGTAGCAAGAATCAGCACAGATAAAATTATATAACCCAATGCATCATAACTTTTACAATGTTCCTTCCAAGAATCAGGGGAATTCAGTTTCGCAAATAAAGTAAACAAAGAGCTAAAAGCTAAAGCCGCCAAAGCACCAAATGCCACTCCCCATATTTGCACTCCAGGAAGAAAGGTAAATAACAATGCTGCGCCTAGAGTAAAAAAGTTAAAATAAAATAATCGATTAAGTAAATCAATAACCCATGGTGTTGGAGTATGAATATGCTGTTCTTCTGGGGTTGTTAGATTAGATGAAGAGGGCAGTACTTGCAGTGAGGAAGCAGTGATCTCGGAGGTAGATATTGCCACTTCAGATGTGGATGAGAGAGCTGAAACATGGCTTGCTGAAGGCTCTCCAAATTGTTTACTTAACTCTTCGACAGTTTTTTTAATAAATGCATTATCCTCGGCAGTAAGCCTCCTTGCATCATTTTGGTCAATTTCTTCTCCAGGAAGGTAATATTTACGAAAAATAACTGAATATAACAGCCCCTCAAACTTTTCAGCCGATTTATTATACGACTTTATCGCACTCCAAATATACTGAGATAGGGGATTAACTGGTCTAGTCCCTTTCTTCTCTACAGTTAATGATGCGCTGCTAGTGCTAACAAGACTTGTACTATTATCGCTCATGTTTGCATCAACCACTCTATATTGGTTCGTTCAATTTGTAATAATTAATAACAATTTATGTAGGTTGGGTTACTACTCCTTCGCCATCGGCTTGTTTTCCGCTTGATTTTGATGGTGCTTTTTGCTCAGAATCACCTAGTCCGCTATCAACTCTCTTAGGCGGATCATTATCAATTTTTATTTCGTCATCATCTTCACCTTCGTCATCTGCGCTTGCGCTTTTTGCCTCTATAACTTCTTCAGCAGCTGTGTCAATCCATGCTGTCTCTTCAGGGGAAATGGATGCAGTATAACTAACTTCACTTACTTTTGCTGCAACTAGGTGTGCTAGCAAAGCAGTGTACGCGTTCCATGCAAATGCACTAGGATTATATGCCTTGATCGCAGCCTCAACATCTGATTCTAATTTCCCCTTTGGCAAACCCCTCAAATCACCGGCTTTAATCTTAATAAATTCTTTAGCGCTGTCGGTCAAATTATTGAATGGAATAAAAGTAGTAGCTGCAGATGCTGAATCAGACATATCATTCTCCAACATTAAGTTAATAAGCATAATTATGACGTAAAACCCTATTGATTATCAAATCTTTTTTACCTAACGCTACAAAAGATTAATTCATGCGTATGAGAACTAGCACTGCTAAAGCGGCGAAGGATGTGACGGTACTATTTGCAAGCCGGAGAGTCACGTATTTAGTGGGCGGGTTTCTGCAGTGCTTAATAAACCGCGATAAATTTTAGGAATTTAGATTCTATTAAACCTACGTACTTCACACACAAACCCGCCCCTACAATTTACATCTTGGACCTGAATTAATCTTAACGTCGAAAATTTGCATGATGCTATGTCAATCGATAGAATGGCACAAAACAAATCGGAGGTTATATGCAAAAAAGAGCTAAATTTCAACCCTGGATCGTGTGCATAACCGCAGCATTCTATTTCTTTTACATTTTTATTCAAATGACCAAATTCAACGCAATTGGCCACGATTTAATGCTAGATTTCCGCATTAGTTCTACCGGATTAGGAACATTATCATCTATATATTTCTGGGGGAATTTGTTGTTTTTCTTTCCCGCTGGATTAATGCTTGACCGATTTTCTTCGAAAAAAATTTTATTAACCGCGATGTCAGTAACCATCATTTGTACCTACTTATTCTCGTTTACTAATTCTGTCTTTCAGGCGTCTTGGTGCTTTTTATTTTTAGGTTTAGCTGGATCATTTGGCTTACTGTTACCGCTGCGTTTAGTTACGCGTTGGTTCCCTCCAGAAAAAATGGCATTTGCAAGTGGCATCTGTATTACTATTGGATTTTTTGGCGCCATGGTCAGCCAATCACCGCTAACTATATTAGTTAACCATGTTGGTTGGCGCACTGGCATGCAAATTGATGCATTTCTCGGCATAATATTATTAATTCTGATGGCAGTTTTGGTAAAAGACTTCCCTCAAGGCGTAACCCGCGAGATAACACACGAACAAGCAACTAGCATTACTTTTTTATTGCATAGTTTAAAAAAATCTATCGGTAATTTGCAAAACTGGATGTTTGGCACCTACACCTGTTTAGTTAACCTGCCAATTTTTGTTTTGGGCGCAGTTTTTGGCGTGCGTTATCTTGAACAAACTTATAATTTAAGCGAAGAACAAGCATCATTTGCCACTCTGCTAATGTTTTTAGGCGCGATGGTTGGTTCACCTTTGTTTGGTTGGCTTTCTGACAGCATGCGAAAGCGCAAGCCATTAATGTATTGGGGAGCATTTATTTCGTTAGCGCTGATATTTATTTTGATGTACTCGAGTAACCTCTGCTATTTAACTATCTATGTTTTATTCTTCGCCATTGGCATTTTCACGAGTTCTCAAGTAATCACCTATCCAGTAATCGCTGAAAGTAATCCTGGAGAATTTATCAGCACCAGTATGGGCATGGGCTCAATGTTAATTATGTCTGGTGGAGCAATATTTGTCCCGCTCTTTGGAACGCTTCTTGATCTTAACTGGCACGGTAAACTTTTTCATGGCGTCCCAGTGCACTCAGTAGCAGATTACAGATTGGCTCTTTGGATGTTTCCAATTGCTTTTTTTGTAGCAATAATTACTTTACTAGTTGGTAAAGAAACACATTGCAAAACATTGGGATCTAAAAGTTAAGACTTAATCCTGAAGGATCCCTACATCTTTTTAAATAATTCATTTCAAAAACAGGATGTTATCGTAGGGGCGGGTTTGTGCTTAAACTTCTTCGATATTGGTAGAAACTAAACGTGTTTAATAACTACGATATTATTAATGCCACTGAAACCCGCCCGTATATATTTGTGGCACTTCGCGGGCGGGTTTCAGACAGTCTCGAAAATACCTCAATTTGTGTAATTAATTTAGTTTTAATTATCACCGAACATAATTATAGACAAACCCGCCCCTACATTGTATTAAGCCACAATTAGGTAACAAATTTTGTTAACAAAAAAAAGATGTGGGGATCCTTCAGGACTTAATCAGAAGCTCAATAATTGCATCCATGTGAACTTTAGTGCCAACATTAAGTACACCTCCAACCATCGGAGCTGCCATCGCTTTAATGTTGCGCATCATATAACTATCATTTTCGGGAACAGGCATAGAGAAAAAGCCTGGGATAAAATTAACTGCATGAATTGCAAATTTATGGCCAGGATAAACTTTTTCTAGACGTTGCATCTCAGCTGTAACTAAATTATAAATTTTTTCTCGCAATGAGCCTTGAGTGTTTTGGATATCATCAAAGGAAGGACTAAAATCAATATTTGCTACTTTAAAATTTAATCCAGGGCGAGATATATCTTTAACCTGTGCTTGTAACCCAGATAAATTACTCTGCGGCATGCGCAGTTCTGCTACAGCATGTACTTCTTCCAATCCTGAAACATTTTGCGTCTGGCTAAAACTGCTGATTTGCCAATCACCATCAGAAATTTTTGCTAGTTTATGCATAATTTCATCGCGGATCTGGTTAACAGATAATTTATCTAAAACTCCATCAATATTAATACTTACATTAGCAGTAGTAGTTTTAGCCCAAGATTCGCTTTGTAACTGCAAAATTACTTTATCTTGCGGTGGTGGACAATTACAAGTTTCTGCAAGCGAAGTGCCAATCAATAATGAAAAACACAGAATAAACCCAAATAGTTTTTTGCAATTCATAGTGCCTCCAAAAAAACAATGCATAATTAAAAACGGGCGGGTTTCAGATGGCATTCAATAAACCGTAGTAAATTTTACGAATCTAGATTCTATTAAACCTCCATACTCCCTACACAAACCCGCCCCTACAATACAATTATTGAATTTTTTCTTGTAGAGCTTGAGCTTCTGCTATTTGCGCATCGTCACCGTGTATTATCACTTCTTGCAATAAGGCTCTTGCGTCGTCATTTTTTCCCATATCAATATACGCATGAGCTAAATTTAATTTAGCAGCGATTCCTTCGGTATCTAAAGCAGATTCAGCTTCATCGGCTTCAATCTCAGGAGCTTCTTCTGCAAAAGATCTTTCCATCTTTTCTCGAGTATTTTCTTTTTGTGGATAAAAAAGCCATACTATTAATAGCAGTAGTATTACAAATACTCCAATCACTACCATGGTAAAGACATCTTTACCAAACCTTTTCTGCAATTCATCAATACCAGCAGAAAATTTATAAAAGAAGGATTGCTGCTCAAGCTTCTGCTCTGATTTTATTTGTACTAGATCAGCTTGAATAGCTGTCAAGCGACTAGCAATAGCTTTTAATTGGGTTTGCGTATCAGTATTAACTTTTTCAATGGTTGTAATTCGATCTGAAACTGCTGTTAAATTATTGGTATAATCAATTTTTATAGTTGCAACCGAAGTAGCTGTTTGGTTTACAAGATCTTTGAGGGCTTGAAAATCGTGAAGTTTTACTGCACTAGGCTGAGCCAAAACATTAGCAGAAAAAATAAAAAATACTGCTGCGAAAAAACTATAAATTACTTTTTGCATATTTACTCCCTGTGAAAATTAATTAATCATCGATACTTATCTTTATTCATACATTCGCCGACAAGATCACGCCACATTTCAAAGCTAGCCTTATCAACTTCACGCAAAGGATTGGCATCATTTAAAGCATTTTGTACATTATTACCTGTTAACAAAGCACGAGTTATGTCTACCCATGTATAACCATGCCAACAATGCGGCTGTTGTTCCTTGTCGCTGTTAGTGTTAAAAAATCTCATTGGTAAGTTGCTCTTTAGTTATTAAAAACACCCCACCTTCCCCTTTTTCAAACTCAATCCATGTAAAAGGAAGATGTGGGAACCGTTCTATTACAGCATTTTCGCTATTGCCAACTTCAACAATTAAAATTCCATCGTTAGATAAGTGATTTTTAGCTGTGCGTAAAATTCTTGTAACTATATCTAATCCTTCCTTCCCTGCGGCCAATGCCATTTTTGGTTCATGCGCATATTCTGCGGGCAACCCATCAATTTCTGCCGACGCAACATAAGGCGGATTGGAAATAATTATATCATAAATTTTATCACTTAATGAAGCAAAAACATCAGATTTTATTAATTTTACCTGATCAGAAACTTTATGCTTCTCGACATTAAGTTTCGCCACATCGAGAGCATCTTGCGATATATCTGTTGCATCAACAGTTGCTTCAGGAAAAGCAAGAGCGCAAGCAATAGCAATACAACCACTACCTGTGCCTAAATCTAAAATCCTTTTGACACTTGCTGGCCTAACCCAAGGCTCAAATTGCTTGAGAATAAGCTCACCAAGTGAAGAGCGAGGAATTAATACGCGATTATCAACATAAAAAGGTAGCTCGGTAAACCAAGCTTCATGAGTTAAATATGCTGCAGGAATACGTTCGTAAATACGCCGCTCAATAAGTTCAATGATCTTATATTTTTCTTCTTTGGTGAGATGTGCATCTAAAACCTCTTGATTAACAGTTGGAGGAAGATGCAATGTATGTGCAAGCAAAATTGCAGCTTCATCCCAAGCATTATCAGTGCCATGACCAAAATGCACCTCAGCTTGATAAAATTGAGTCATCGCCCAACGCATAAAATCACGAATTGAGTGTAGTTCTTCAGTTATTTCTTTAGTTATTGGCATATTCTTCTCAAAAAAAATTAATTCTTAATTCTTAATTATTTGTACGTTCTTCTAACTCAACATTATCCAAATAGCTCGGAACTACGCACTCCCATCCAAGCGTGGATTCAATCCGCTGTTTTAATGCTTCCGCAGCAGGCAGCTCTCCATGCGTAATAAATACCTTTTTTGGTGGTGTAGGCATTTTTCGTATCCAGCTTATCAACTCAGCATAATCCGCATGAGCCGAAACATCGCCGAGGGCAATAACTTCAGCATTGATTTTAACTATGCCGCCAAGCATTTTGACTTCACTCACACCACTCAAAATTGTCGCACCACGAGTACCAATTGCTTGGTAGCCAGCAAATAATATCGTATTACGGTGATCTCCTGCAAAATATTTAATGTGATGCAACACCCGACCACCTTCCACCATACCACTAGCAGAGATAATTATTTTTGGATAATTATATGTATCAATTAATTTTGATTCTTCGACTGAACTTACATAATGTGCAGTTTTACAAACCTCAGCACAAACTTCAGGCGATGGCAAATGTTCTTGGTAGTGCGTTGCTAATATTTCGGTAACATTCTGTGCCATTGGGCTATCAAGAAATACTGGTATATCAGGAATAAGATTTTGTTTCTTCAGCGAATAAATATAATACAAAATATTTTGTGTGCGCCCTACTGCAAATGCTGGAATAATAAGAGTTCCACCACGCTTGGCAGTTTTATTAATAACCACACCTAATTCTCGTTCTGGATCAACTAGAGCGTGTGAACGATCACCATAAGTTGATTCAACTACAAGGTATTGAGCTTGAGTAACTGGTTCGGGAGGACGAATACAAGGGTCATGCGGCCGACCTAAATCGCCAGAAAATAAGATTGAAGCACCCTGATGTTTTAGCAAAACCGATGATGCGCCTAAAATATGTCCAGCGCGCCTAAAAGTCACATTTAATTCATTTTCAAGAGTTATTTCTTGATCAAACTCAACTGGAACAAATTGTTTTAGCGCAGCACATGCTTCATCATAAGTATAAAGTGGCAATGCTGGTTTATGCTTAGAATAACCATATTTATTCGCACGATTTGCTTCTTCTTCGAGTAGATGGCCACAATCACAGAGTAATAATTTGCATAAATCCATTGTGCAATCTGTACAGTATATTTTCCCAGAAAAACCTTTTTTGATTAAGACGGGTAAATAACCAGAATGATCAAGGTGTGCGTGAGTAATAATTACGGCATCTATGGTTTTCGGATCAACAACAAATTCATTCCAGTTGCGCAAACGTAATTCTTTTAAGCCTTGAAATAAACCGCAGTCAACTAAAAATTTTTTATTTTGTGTTGTTAATAAATATTTAGACCCAGTAACAGTTTTGGTTGCCCCAAGAAATTGTAGTTGCATAGTTTATATCCCTATTAAAAGCAATGAAGAATTAAAAATTAAGAATTGTTGTCGCTTCGCGTATTTTTTAATATAAAAACGTCACGTTTTGTGTGACATAATCATTCTTAATTCTTAATTATTCATTCTTAATTGTTTTCAACAATGTCACCAATTTTTGCTCATCAATAATCTTTACTTGCAATTTTTCTGCTTTAGTTAACTTTGAACCAGGATTTGCTCCAACTACAACGTACGTAGTATTTTTTGACACTGTTTCACTAGTTTTTGCACCTAATGCTTGGAGCTTTTCCTTGGCTTCCTCGCGTGTCATGCTAGTTAAAGTACCAGTTAATACATAGGTTTGTCCAGTAAGTGGCAATTGCTTAGTTTCTGGTTTTGGCCAAGTAATGCCTGCATCGAGCAATCTTGTAATCAACTCACAATTATGTTTTTGTCGAAAAAATGTTGTGATGTGCATTGCAACTACAGGACCAATATCATTAATGTTTTGTAGCTCCTCAAAACTTGCATGCATTAATTTTTTTAAATCTAGAAAATGCAAAGCTAAACTTAAAGCTGTTGCTTCCCCTACTTCTCTAATACCAAGAGCATAAATAAAACGTGATAAAGTCGTAGATTTACTCTTTTCTATAGCCGCTATTAGTTTGGTTGCGGATTTCTCACCCATGCGCTCTAAGTTAATTAGATCTGCTGTTTTTAATGTATATAAATCTGCAACATTATGCACAACATTATTATCTACTAA
Organism: Gammaproteobacteria bacterium; assembly: GCA_023480665.1. Taxonomy (GTDB): domain Bacteria; phylum Pseudomonadota; class Gammaproteobacteria; order UBA9339; family UBA9339; genus JAMCWR01. The sequence goes on along the minus strand of JAMCWR010000040.1, from coordinate 12,863 downwards.
TTGTTCTACTAATTTATCCCCAAGTCCAATAATATCCATGGCTAAACGCGAGGCAAAATGTTTGATGGATTCCTTACGCTGCGCACTACAATATAACCCACCACTACACCGAGCAATCACCTCATCTTCAGCTTTAACTATTTCAGAACCACAAACCGGGCAATGTTTTGGCAGCGCTATTAATTTAGTATGTGGCGGACGAAATTGCATAGCCACACCCACGACCTCAGGAATTACATCTCCTGCACGCCTTATTATTACTGTATCACCAACACGCAAGTCTTTACGCCAAACTTCATCAATATTATGCAAAGTAGCATTACTTACTGTAGCGCCACCGACAAATACAGGCTCAAGTCTTGCTACAGGAGTCAAAGCACCCGTCCGGCCAACCTGAAATTCGATGTTTAAAAGTTTGGTCATCTCTTCTGCTGCAGCAAACTTATGCGCAAGCGCCCAGCGAGGAGCACGAGAGATAAAGCCAAGCCTGCGCTGTAATTGCAAATCATTTACTTTATATACTACGCCGTCGATTTCATAACCTAACTTAGGCCGAAGTTGCATCATCTTTTTATAATAAGCAAAACATCCTTCAACGCCTTTAACAACTTCAATATTTGGATTAACTCTAAACCCCAACTCTTTTATTTTTGCTAGATATGCAAAATGATTATCCGGCATGGCAAAACCTTTAACTTCACCAGCCGCATAGCAAAAGGAGCTCAAGGATCTTTTGGCAGTAATTCTTGCATCGAGCTGACGCAAACTTCCAGCTGCTGCATTACGCGGATTAACAAATCCCTTCTCACCTTTTTTTGCAGCCTCAGCATTTAACTTGTTAAATTCAACTAGCGGTAAATAAATTTCTCCACGCACTTCAAAAATTTTCGGCGGATGTGCGCTACGTAATTTTAGTGGGATACTCTGAATAGTCCGCACATTCTGTAAAATATCCTCTCCAGTAATTCCATCGCCTCTGGTTGCGGCTTGAGTCAAAATTCCATCGGTATAAACTAAGCTAACTGCTAAACCATCAATTTTAGGCTCACATACATATTCAATTGGCAAATCACTACCTAATCGCTCATGAATACGTCTATCAAAATTAATAACATCATCTTCAGTAAATGCATTATCAAGCGATAGCATAGGAATAGTGTGGCGAACCTGCTTAAATTGTGTAGCAGCTTTTTCTCCAACACGTTGTGTAGGAGAGTCAGGCGTGATTAGATCTGGATGCTCCTCTTCAAGCTGTTGCAGCTCTTTAAATAAGCGGTCATATTCAGAATCTGTTACAATAGGGGCATCTAATACATAATAATGATAGCTATAATCATTAAGCAATTTTCTAAGTTCAGCAATGCGATTTATTAATGCAGCGTTCATTTAATCCTTTAACCTAGTACAATGTTTCACAAATTTTGCTCCTTGCCAAAGCTTACTTTAGGCTCGGACGTAGCTCTTTGTCTCACTGCGTCGACTTTTGAATCAAATCTGGTTCGCAAAGAGCAACATCCGACCCTATGCCGCTTTGGCTGTGCTCTACTATAAGTTATCAAATAAGTTAGCCTTATAATATTTATTTCCATCTGCTATAGCGATTTTCTGCCGCCAGTTGTTAATTACTGTAGCATCTAGCGGCCTTTGTTTCTCATCTAAAATTTCCCCACCTAAATCTTCAATAAATTGTCGCGCAACATCTAGCATCAAATCAAAAACCTGCATTAATTTCTTTTTATTGTCTAAGTGCATAAATAAAATAACGCCGGGGCAAGAAACTCCACCCATACTATTTAATTCGAAGGTTCCTTCTTTTGTAGCTGAAGCTAAACTAAAAAGCACCGGACCTTCACCATTAGCATTTTGGTGGCGGTGAAATAAGTTCATTTTACCAAAACGAAACCCAGTTTCTAGGATTACTTGTAGTAACTCATAGCCCATATATGGCCTACCAGGATTCGCACGGATTTGCATGATAATAGTATTTGGGTCAAATACTTCGTCTGTAATTTTTACTTCAGGTGAACTAGGATTTGGCTCAACGATAGTAGCAGTATCTCCGACCGTTGGCTCTTGCTTGGTTTGCGCTTTTGCACAGAGAGACTTTTTTTTGCGAAATAAAAAAGCGGCAGATACCACAAGTATTACCAAAAAGGAAAAATATGCCCCTTTATTTGCAAACATGGTCATCCTCAATATCTAATTCGCTAATTTGTACACCGTCACTAATTAGCATATCTGCCAAATTATAGTTCCCCTATTGAATTGTGTGGGCGGGTTTCTGCAGTATTTAATAAACTGCAGTGAATTTTGCATATCTAGATTCTATCAAACCGTGTTACTTCCAACACAACCCCGCCCCTACAAATTTTTCTGAAAATACAGCAGGTATTATTGTAGCGTTGAAACAGAAATTAATCAATTTGCCATCTGAATTGCGGCATCTAAATTCACACTGACTATGCGCGAAACTCCTGCCTCTTGCATGGTCACACCAGCCAATTGATTAGCAATTTCCATGGTTAATTTATTATGTGTGACAAAGATAAACTGAATGGTTTTCGCCATCTCTTTTACCAAGTTACAAAACCGTGTAACATTTAAATCATCAAGTGGCGCATCAACTTCATCTAGCATACAAAATGGAGCTGGATTAAGCTGAAAAATAGAAAAGATTAATGCAATTGCAGTTAAAGCTTTTTCACCGCCAGAAAGCAAATGAATACTAGAATTTCTCTTGCCTGGTGGTTGCGCCATAATCACCACCCCAGTTTCTAATAAATTATCAGTGGTAAGTTCTAAAGATGACTTGCCGCCATTAAATATTTTCGGGAATAGATTTTGCAGATGCGTATTTATTTGATCGAAGGTGATTTTAAACCGATCACGTGTATCATGGTCAATGCGATGAATTGCACCTTCTAAAGTATTTAATGCCGAAACTAAATCTTGATTTTGTGCATCTAAATAATTTCTACGCTCTTCAAGTTTTTCTACTTCAGCAATTGCAGCTAAATTAATTGGCCCTAATCGTTCAATACGTGCTACATAGTGAGCTAATTTTTGTTCCCACTCTTCAATTGTAGCATTTTCTGCAAGCGCTGCAATTACACTATCAAGCGTCAATTCTTGTTCTTTGATTTGTTCAACATAAGTACTAGCACGAACTTGTAAGCCTTCTCTTTCAGTGCGATATTTTTCGAGTTCGGCTCGTATATATTCTACTTCTTCTAAAGTTGTAGAACGCTGCTTCTCGATGCCAACAATTTCCTGATCAATATTAGCAACAGCTTCTTTTGCTTTGGTTAATTCGCTTTCAGTAGTTAAGCGATTTGCCAATTCTTGTTGCAATTCTTCAGTTAGAGCAATATTTGGGTTTTGCGCTTCGGCAAGTGCTTGCTGAATATTTTGCTGCTGCTTCACCAAACCATCAATACGCTGTTTGGCGCGCTCAATACTCTGTAACAAATAACCATGTTCAGTTTGCGTAAGTTCTAAACGCATTACAAAATTATCATGTTCTTCGCGATCTTTAGCTTCAAGCACTTGTGCATCTTGTAACTGCTGCTGTAATTGCAAACGCGTAGCAACTAAATCCTCGCGCACTTTAGCATCACTATCTTTTTGCGCGTTAGCCTCTTGCCAGACTTGTTTTACAGCTTCAAGTTGTTCTCGGGCTTTTTGTAATAATTCAGAATAGCGTACGATTTCTTGTTTAACTACTTGCTCGCGTTCGCCAAGATGCTGCTGTCTTGCTTCTTTAGCGCTAAGTTGCCCTTGCATTGCGCTATGCTCAGTAGCACTTTGATGCAACTCATCTTGTAAGAGATGATAAGAATGTTCTAACTCAGCAAGCGCATTTTGTTCTTGTAACAACAGGTTTTCTTTCTGAGCACACTCAGCTTTCTCTGCTTTGATAGCATCTATTAACTCATTAAGTTCGCGTTCACGTTGTAATACACCTGCCTTAGGATTTGCAGCACGAGAAATCTTTACCCAAGAAGGCCCAAGCCATATTCCATCTTTAGTGATAACCGACTCGTTAGCATTAAGTTTAGCTTGGATTGCTAATGCTGCATTTAAGTTTTCAGCAACGTAAACTCCTTCAAGCAAATGACCTATGACAATCGTAGCAGTTACTTTTTCTGCTAAAGTCCCAGTATTAGTCAGAGATAAGTTTTGCGCCTCGTTATTTGCAGCAAATAAAATTAAATTGCCTTGAGAAAAACTTTCTAAAGCAGAAATAGTACTGGGTAAGTCATCAACACAAACTGCCTCAAGAAAATTCCCCAAAACTGTTTCTACAGCAACCTCCCAACCAGGAGTTACTGTCATTTTTTGCAACAGCCGTTGTTTGTCATTTAACTTAAATTGTTCAAGCCAAGTTACCAAATTAGTATCATTCTTGCCGAGCGCAGTTTGTTGCAAAGCTTCAAGCGAAGAAACTCTGCCAGACAAACTTTGCAGTCTGCTCCGTGCCGCATCAAGCTCAGCTGCTAAATTATTGTTCTTCTCTCTCTGCGCAATTATATGTTGTTGCTTCTCAACTACACTTGACTGTAAATTTTCATGCTTAGCTTTTATAGCAAGAAATTGGTTGTGAAGCGACATTACTTCATCACCGAGCGCGACAAAATCAAGCGTTTGTAGTTCAAGCTGTAATTTTTCTAAAGCCTCTGTTTCTTGGCTTATGCTGCTTTCTAAATGCGCTATGCTGGTTTGAGAAACCTCTAAACGCTGCAGATTTTGTGCCGCTTCAGCATTAAACGCATCAGAGTGTTCTTGCCACTTCTGCATCGCATTTTGAGCATGCGTTAGAGCAGCTTTTGATTTTTGAACTTTGTCTTGAGAAACTTTTACTGACTCTTGGATTTTATCTCGTTCGGCAACAAGCAGCTCGATTTTGGCTTGATCATTATTTTGATGCTGCAATGTTTCTTGCCATACTTCCGTAATTTGCTCTAAATCTTTTTGCAACTGGCTATGGCGATCTTTATTATGCTGAATTTGTTGTTCCAGACGACCAATGTTAGCACCAATTTTATAATATTCAGTTTGTATAGTGTTAAATTGTTCAGTCTCGAGATGATGATTCTCTCTTAACTCTGCCATTTTCGCTTCAAGTGCGTGCTGAGCTCCTATTTTATTCTCAAGAAGCGACTCTTGGGTTTCTATCATAGCAGCAAGTTCTGCAACAGTTTTAGCGATACTTTGATAATGCAAGCTGCACAGTTCAGCTTTAGTTTGCCGCTCTTCTTGCTTAAGTTTTTTATAGCGATTAGCTGCGTTAGCCTGACTTCTTAAATGTCTAAGCTGTTTTTCCAGCTCTTCACGAATATCATTTAAGCGATTTAGATTTTCCTTAGTATGCTTAATACGATTTTCAGTTTCACGTCGACGCTCCTTATACTTAGAAATACCTGCCGCTTCTTCGATAAATACTCTAAGCTCGTCAGGCTTGGCATCAATTAATTGCGATACTGTGCCCTGCTCAATAATTGCGTAACTTCTAGGACCAAGTCCCGTGCCAAGAAAAATATCAGTAATATCTTTACGACGGCAGCGCGCATTATTAAAGAAATAGTCTGAAGTACCATCGCGAGTTACCTCACGGCGAATTGCTATTTCATTATACTTAGCATATTCACCACCTAATGAAGCATCGCTATTATCAAAAATTAATTCAACAGCTGCTTGGCCAACTTGTTTGCGCGTTGATGAGCCGTTAAAAATAACATCGCTCATGGATTGGCCACGCAATTGTTTGGCAGAAATTTCACCCATAACCCAACGCACGGCATCAATAATATTTGATTTGCCGCAACCATTAGGGCCAACAACACCGGTTAATTTGCTTTGAAAAAGAATAGAAGTAGGGTCAACAAATGACTTAAACCCTGCTAATTTAATTTTTTTCAGATACATTAGTATTCATACTCGCATTAATTTTCGCTAAGATTATTGGCAAACTAGATTCAAGTCAAGGAGAGAGCCCAATGAATCCCTTCAATTTTTATATAAAATCATTAATTTTTTAACGAACCTAACACCGATGGTGTTTTCGATTATAACCCAAGGTTAGACCGAATGCTTTTTATTCGGGCGTAACCCTGGGAATGTCACAAGTTAACCATCATAACGCTGAAAGCGTTCCCCCAACATTATACCTCATTTGAAACCTCTGTGGTAAAATTTGGCAACGCTTTCAGCGTTGGAATAAAATATCTGCCACATTACCCAGGGTTGCATTCGAACAAAAAACGCTCGAACTTACCCTGGGCTATAATGGTAAACGCTTACAGCGTTTTATAATGTAATATTTTTTACACAACATAACACCGAAGGTGTTTTCGATTATAGCCCAGGGTTAGACCGAATGCTTTTTATTCGGGCGTAACCCTGGGAAACTAGCCCATCTCACCATTAGCGCTGTAAGCGCTACCGAGTTTTTTACGGTATTGCATGTAATTTTATTCGGAAGAGAATATTCAAAAACAAAATGAGATGAATAATCATGTCACAATCATTAACTAATATAATTGTCCATATAATTTTTAGTACCAAAAAACGTCAAAAATATTTATCTAGTGATATTCAACAAAAATTATATGCCTTTATAACAAAATTATTACAAAATCGTGGTTGTAAAGTGATAAAAATTGGAGGCATATCCGATCATATTCATATTTTATGTTCAATATCAAAAAAATGTATTTTTACTGACATTATTAAAGAAATTAAAGTTGCGAGCTCCAAATGGATAAAAACTGTAGACAGCAATTGTACAGATTTCCATTGGCAAAATGGATTTGGTGCTTTTTCGGTGAGCCCTATAAATATAGATTTAGTTATTAATTATATTGCTAACCAAGAGAATCATCATAAAAAATTTGATTTCCAACAAGAATTACGTGCAATATTGAATAAATATAAGATGCCGTTTGATGAAAGGTACATTTGGGATTGATTTAAAAAACTTGGCAACGCTTTCAGCGTTGGAATTAAATGTTTTCATATTACCCAGGGTTGCACATAAATGCAAAAAGCGCATTTATGTTTACCCTGGGCTATAATCGAAAACACCTTCGGTGTTAGGTTGTGTAAAAATGCGTACTAAAACTTCCTTTTTGGTTCATTGGATTTTTCTTCTTCTGTTCCATTATCGATATAAAAAGGCCATAAAGCACCAAGCGCAGCAAATCCCCATAATAAAGTTTCAAGTAAATCTGGTTTATCATTACGATCGAAAGCAAAATATTTGTTAGTCCTAGACAAAAATTCCTTTGTTGAAACAAGGAAAAACAATCCCATAGTTAGAAGAAGCCAAAGTGGGTATTTTTTTCGAGCCGCTTGGGTAGTTGGACTTACGCTAGCACATGAAGTAGAGCCACCACCAAGATTTATCACTTGATGGCCTCCAGAGTGCGAAAGTACAGTTAAACTTACTGAAGTCGACGAAGCTTGTAGAGTTTTTAGGTCTTCTTTAAGCTTCTGACGATTTCGCGCTTTTTGCTCTCTTTCATTAGCTTTTGCTAAACGTTTAGCTTCTAATTCTTGTTGTCTAGCTTTGAATTCAGCTTCAACTCTTGCTTTTTCTTTCTGTTCTGCAATACGTCTTTGCTCAGCTTGCTCTGCTAGTGATTTTGTCTCAAGGTCTCTTTCTCGCTTCCTTTGAGCTTCTTCAGCCGCTTCTTTCTTCTTTATATTTTCTTCTATTTCTTGCCGACGCTTTTTTTGTTTTTCTTCCTGTTCCCTGACAAAAGCATCTCGCTGTGCTTGCAGTTGCTGCTCATTTGCTTTTCTTTCCGCTTCCCGGCGTTCTCTTTTTGTCAGCGGCTTTGGCGTAGGTACTTGCGGTATACTCGTGGTATTTTTGCTATTTTCCATTGTTTTAGCTTCAGTAGCCAACACCCTCGGCGGTGATAGTGATGCAGAAGCAGATACTTCTGATGAAATTGAACGAACAGGAGCATTAATAGACGCAGAAGCAGAACTCATCGGTGGGGATGAAGCAGAAACTGACACTTCCGGTGAAACAGAAACAACAGGAGCATTAATAGACGCAGAAGCAGAACTCATAGGTGGAGATGAAGCAGAAACTGACACTTCCGGTGAAACAGAAACAACCGAAACAGGAACAACAATGATATTAGCTGCTACACTAGAATTTTCTGATAATACTGCTATAGGTTGAGCAAGCGGTATCGGTACTGGCGATGCCAATGATGACAAAACTGGAGTAGATGCTGATAATGGTGACACTGGCTGCGATGGAGAAAGTGATTGTGGTGGTGTTGACTGTAAACTAGAACTTGCTGAGTTAAACACTATAACAGTATTTGCTGGTGATGGCGCATCTGAACTATCTGGAGAAGGTGTATCAGATACACGGGACAATGAATCAGCACTAGATACTGAAGCTGAAGCAGATGCACTTCGTCTTTGTTCTCCACTTTCCCAGTGGCTTAGATTAAAGCGTAATATTATTTCATCGCGGCTTGCGGAATTAATTCTTAGCGCATCAGATACAATTCCCCTAAAAAAAGCATTCATACTGGCTCCATGAAAACGCGGATCACCATTAATATTATATATTCTCTGCCTTGCAGATATTTCATCCCACCTAGGGAAAAACATTTGCCAGATACCGTACCTTGCAAATGCATCAAAAATAAATAGCCTTTTTTCTATGGAATTCTCTGCGAAAAGTTTTAATAATAAAGAAAAACGCCGCTTTTCTAGCTCTTCGGCAGAAAGAGCCTTTATTTTCCCTTTACTTTTCTTTTGTAATATTATCTGTCCAGCAGGAGTGAGTAACTTTAAGTGCTTTTTAATCGTTAAATAAACCTGAGGAATTTCAACTCCAAAATCCGCGATCCATTTAATAACTTTTGCAATACGAAAAGGATCGCCTATAAATAGCGCTTCTGGATCATCAGTAAAGGTAACAACCTTAAAAAAATGAGAAGCATGTGCTAAACTTACTAAATCATCAGCTGCACTTGAAGTAGCATAAATTTTAAGTCGCGGGGGTTCGCAAGAAAAATCTACTTGAGTATACATTGCGCATATATGCAGTACTCGCGAGCGCGCATCAGCTCCCATATCAAAAGTATCAGAGTTGCGACAATAGAGATCAGCATTAGCGCTTGGTATCTGAATTAAATTATGGTCATATTTATCAATAACTGCATCAGCAAACCCTTGCTCAAGCAAAATCTTTAATGCCGATTCAGTACCATAAGTTGTTACAATATCGTAATCGTTTGGGTAATGTTTCTTCTTCGCAATGGTATTATAAGCGTAACAGCGTGAGGCACCGCCAACCAACATGGCTTGGCGCTTTGCTTCTAAAGCTTTAATAATTTTAAGTGCAGGCTCGGCCTTTTTATCGTCACACTCAATCTCCCAGTATACTTTATAATCACTGGGGAGAACTGCTGGCAAGCCCTGAAGTGGAACATATGGGATATTATTTTTATTAGTGGTTTCCTTATCTTCAGCTTTGTCATCCTGACGTTTTTTAGGAACGTCAGACATTTGTGAACCTCATTTATGCTAAGTCAAAATCAATTTCGCGCTCATCTAAATCAACCCTACTAACTAATACTTTAATTTTATCACCTAAAGAGTATTTTTTACCAGTACGTTTTCCTTTTAGCAAATATTTAGTTGGTTCAAAAGTATAATAATCACTTTTTAACGCAGTAACATGCAATAATCCTTCGACAAAAATATCTTTTAGTTCTACAAACGCGCCAAAACTAGTAACATTAGAAATTATGCCTTCAAAAACCTTACCTACCTTATCTTGCATAAACTCACATTTCAACCAATTAATCGCATCGCGTGTTGCATCATCAGCACGGCGTTCTGCCATCGAGCAATGTTCCCCAAAATTCTGCATCATGTTAAGAGTATAAGCATAATGTTGCGACTTGCCGCCATGCAGTAAATAACGAATCGCACGATGATTTAGCAAATCAGCATAACGCCTAATTGGCGAAGTAAAATGTGCATATGCGCTATAAGCCAAACCAAAGTGTCCGGTATTTTCAGGCGTATATAACGCTTGGCGTAATGATCTAAGTAGCACAGTTTGAACTAAGTGTTCGTCTGGCCTGTCCTTTATTTCACGAATTAACTTCGCATAATCAACAGACTTTGGCTTACTACCGCCAGTAAGTGACAAACCAAGCTTAGACAAAAAACCACGTAATGTCGCTAACTTTTCTGGATCAGGCCCTTCGTGTACCCGATAAAGAGCTGGTATTTTACCTGATACTAATATCCCTGAAGCACAAACATTCGCTGCTAACATACACTCTTCAATCATATTATACACATAGTGTCTCGCAACTGGGACAATGCGTTCGATTTTACGATTTAAGCCAAAATCTATCTTGGTTTCGATGCTAGAAAATTCAATCGCCCCACGTAATTGCCGCGCTTTCATCAAAGCATTATACAAATTATTTAATTCCTGCAAATGCGGCAATAACAATGATTTACTCTTGCTTTTACCTTCAAGTAACGCATAAACCTCATCATAAGTTAACCGAGCTTTAGAACTAATTATAGCATCATAAAATTTATAGCTGGAAATTTTTCCGCTTTTGCTAATATGCATTTCGCAGGCAAAAACTAATCGTTCTTGTTTGGGTTTTAAAGAGCAAAGATCATTTGACAAACTTTCAGGAAGCATCGGAATAACATGATTGGGAAAATAAACTGAGTTACCTCGTGCATAAGCCTCAAGATCAAGCGCAGTATCATAACGAACATAATGGCTTACATCAGCAATTGCCACATAAAGTTTCCAACCACCTCGTGCTGCTCGCTCACAAAAAACTGCATCATCAAAATCTTTTGCGTCCTCGCCATCAATAGTTACAAATGGAAGGTCTTGTAATGAAACTCTAGCGCTTCGATCTTTTTTGGTAATTTCTCTTGGAATTCTCTCGCATTCCGCTAACACTTCATCAGGCCATTTATATGGTAACTCATACGATCTAATCGCAACCTCAATTTCCATTCCAGGAGCCATATGGTCACCTATCACTTCGATGACCTTACCACTTGCTCCGCAGCGTAAAGTTGGATATACAGTAATTTCAGCAACAACAAATTGGCCAATTGCTGCACCGGCTTCTTGTCCTTTCGGAATAATAATTTCACGTGTTATAGTTTTGTTTGCAGGAACTACAAATCCCATACCTTGTTCTTCAAAATAACGTCCAACAATTTGGGTAAAATTCCTTTCTAAAATCTCAACCACAACACCTTCGCGTTTCCCTCTACCTTTGGTTGGACTAATAGTGCTAACTAGCACCAAATCTCCAGGGAATAAAGCACGAATTTGCCATGCAGTTAAAAATATATCGTCACTACCATCTTCAGGAACAACAAAACCGTAACCTTCTTTATGCCCAACAACTCTACCTCGAACTAAATCCATCTGGCACACTAAAGCAAAATAACCACGCCGATTTTTAATTAACTGACCATCGTGCAGCATGGCTTTTAAACGTCTGCGCATTGCCTCTTGTTCATCTTCTTTATCTATGCCAAAAGCTTCTATGATATGCGAAGCTGTAACTGGTTTACCGATTTCCTCCAGATATTGCATAATAAACTCACGGCTAGGAATCGGATTGACATATTTACGAGCTTCTCGTTCGCGAAATGGATCAAGACGCATTTTTTTTGTACCCATAGTTTTGCTTCCTTGGTTAAAAACGCATTAGACAATAACTCTAATGCTTGTATAATACCTGAGAAAAACGAACAAGGACATTCTTTATGAAGAAAAAAATATTAGCTCTCGCATTAACTGGCACTCTAGTTTTAAGCGCTGGCTGTGAGTATATTAATTCAAAATTACCGAAAAATCCTCCTTCACAAAGAGAACAGATTTGCGCAGAATTAGGCAGAAACCTAGTTTTTAATAGCACTTCTGTGACTAACATCGGTACTGGCTCTGCAACACAAATTGCACAATCACAGCGTTTGTACGCAAAATATCATTGCGAAGATTTTGAGAAAAAATAATTTTCTAGTACTATAGTATAGTGTTTGATTAATTTTGCCCATTTGTGTTGTAGGGGCACAAATTAACCAAACACTGTACCAGGGGCCTGTTGACAATTCGCTAAGCTGAACCAGATTAGTAGAATTGTCAACAGGCCCTATATACATACATAATACGCCGAGGTGGTGAAACTGGTAGACACGCAAGTTTCAGGTACTTGTGGGGGCAACTCCGTGGAGGTTCAAGTCCTCTCCTCGGCACCAAAATACAATAACCGTAGGGGAAGGTTTGTCATTGACGATTTCGGTGTAAATCGAAATTAAAAATATTACAAATTCTGCGTTATTTTCAAGGTCACAGAAACCTTCCCATTAGGTGCCGTGACAAAATTATTACGGGCGAGTTTCTGCAGTATTTAATAAACCGCAGTAAATTTTACAAATTTAGATTCTACCAAACTGCGATACTCCTAACACAAACTCGCCCCTACAATAGCAAACCAGAACCCTATAAAATTAGGTATAATATTAATAAGGATCCTGAAGGATAATTGTGCTATCTCTTTCTGGTCCCGTAGAAATAATCGTGACTGGGATTTGTACTAACTCTTCTACTCTTTTAATATACTCAATAGCCTTTTTAGGCAATTTAGTAAATTCGGTTATCCCAAAAACAGAATCTTGCCAGCCAGGCAGTTCTTCATAAATTGGCTCACACGCAGTAAAATCATCCAAAGTTTCTGGAGCAACATCAAGAATTTTACCTTTGCATTTATAACCAGTACAAATTTTTATACTTGATAACCCATCTAAAACATCTAATTTCCGCAGCT
>JAMCWR010000063.1:18961-41401 GCA_023480665.1 Gammaproteobacteria bacterium | reverse complement strand
ATTAAGAATGAAGAATGAAGAGTTAAGAATGATGGCGTCACACAAAACGTGATGCTTTTATATTAAAAAATACGCGAAGCGACAACAATTCTTAATTCTTAATTTTTAATTCTTCATTATTTATTCTTCTGACCGTGAACCATCTTCGCGATTTTGTTCTACTTTTTCTTCCGTATTAGTTTTTGGTTTTTCTTCTGGAAGAAAAACATGATTTTTAACCTTTTCTGCCCCAATTTCGAAGTACGAATCAGTTGGAGGTGGGGCGATGTGCTTTTTGTTAGCAGTTGGGCGGAAAGTGCTATCTTTTGGCTTAAATTTATGTGGTGGCATTCGCCTATTGTTGCCACGGCGAGGAGGCCGATTTGACCTAGATATTGGCCTTGCTTTGTGTGGCGGAATAATATTTGCTTTATTTGTTGGTTTTTCTACTACAGCTGTTTTCGCATGATGTTTTTTACCAAAGATTTTGTTCCAAATGATGTGGAACAAAGATGGTTTAGATTTAGGTGCATGATGTTCTGTTGGTAATAACGATGTTATTTTTACTGCTGGAGTTTCGACAGTTTTTTCTGGAACCAATTTTTTTTCAGGCAGAGCAACTTCTGGAGTTTCTATGAGTGAATAACTAGCTTCGCCTGGTTTAGCCATTTGTTCCTTAGAACGAATGCGTTTAATTTTATATTTTGGTGTCTCTAAATAAGGATTTGGAACAACAAGCACACGAGTTTCTTGACGAGTTTCAATGTCGGATATTATATCACGTTTTTCATTTAAAATAAAAGTAGCCAAGTCAATAGGTAGCTGTACCTGAATCTCGATACTCTTTTCTTTTGAAGCTTCTTCTTCTATCATGCGAATTATAGAAGAGGTAAGAGATTCAATGCTGCGAATAGTTCCTTGGCCATCGCAACGTGGACAGGTAACTTGAATGGCCTCACCTAGGTGAGCACGTAAGCGTTGTCGTGACATCTCTAATAACCCAAAGCGAGTTATGTGTCCCACTTGTACTCGAGCGCGATCACACTCCAGGGCTTCACGTAAACGCTTACTTACTTCGCGTTGATGGCGTATCATCGACATATCAATGAAATCAATTACGATTAAGCCACCAATATCACGTAATCTAAGCTGTCTTGCGATCTCATCTGCAGCTTCTAGGTTAGTGTTAAATGCGGTTTCTTCAATGTCGCTGCCGCCAGTTGCTTTTGCAGAGTTAACGTCGACACTAACTAATGCTTCAGTATGATCGATTACAATAGCGCCGCCAGAAGGTAAATGTACAATTCTCTGATATGCTGTTTCAATTTGTTTTTCAACTTGGTGAAAACTAAATAAAGGGATTTTATTAGCGTATAATTTAACTCGCTCAATAAAATCTGGTTTTACTTGTTGTAGATAGTTTTTGGTTTTTTCAAACAACTGCTGCGTATCGACGATGATTTCTTCAGTATCTGCGCGCAAATAATCGCGAATCGCACGCATCACCGCATCGCCTTCTTGATAAATTAAAAATGGGGCAGGGGCTTCGCTTGCAGCACAGATTGCTTCCCATTGGCGTAACAATGCATCAAGATCCCATTGCAGTTCATGTTCAGATTTTCCTACTCCTGCAGTACGAATTATTGCTCCCATACCTTCGGGAATGCTCAAGTTGCGCATATGGTCACGCAATTCGTCGCGTTCTTTACCTTCGACTCTGCGTGAAATGCCACCGACGCGAGGATTGTTTGGCATCAATACAAGATAGGAGCCAGCTAAACTAATGAAGGTAGTTAGTGCTGCGCCTTTGTTGCCGCGTTCTTCTTTGTCAATTTGCACTATTACTTCTTGGCCTTCGCGCAAAACATCTTTAATATTAACGCGCTCAGTTGTAGACGATGGTTGAGATTGAAAATATGATTTGGCAACTTCTTTGAAAGGTAAAAAACCATGGCGTTCAACACCATAGTCAACAAAAGCAGCTTCAAGGCTAGGCTCTATTCTAGAGATTTTGCCTTTATAAATATTTGCCTTCTTTTGTTCAAATCCTGGTCTTTCAATGTCTAAATCGTATAGTATCTGTCCTTTAACAATAGCAACACGCACCTCATCCTTTTGAGTTGCGCTAATCAACATTCTATTCATTATTTTACTCTTTAATTTTTTATCTAACGCCTACTTCGGCTATGGTTACTTGGTCGGGTGTCATTAATGTGACACAGGTTCCTATTTCACCAAATTTATGCTGCGAATGTACGACGTACCATCTGAAACCTGCCTGTTAGAGTTTAATCTGGCATTTAACGGGAAGGTTTCTGCGGTTTTGAAAAAAACGCAGGCTTTTTAATATCTTTAGTTTCGATTTATCCCGTAGATCGTTCTTGACAAACCTTCCCCTACGGTTTTTAAATACCCTGCTAAACTACTATTTTTTTGTAAAGAAAGCAACTCAAAATGAAACAGGCAGAAAAAATTAACTCTAAAGCCGTATCTATTACAATTGACGATGATTTTATTGGTCAGCGGCTAGATAACTTTTTGTTTAATAAATTAAAAAATGTGCCAAAAACGCGTATTTATAAGATGTTACGCAAGGGTGAGGTTCGGGTAAATAAGAAACGTGTTAGCCAAAACTATCGTTTACAAGCAAGTGACCAAATTCGGATTCCACCATATTGGTATACCCATAAAGTTTTATCTAATGCTCCAAGCCAATCTTCTATTTCTTCTCTAGAAAGTAGAGTTTTATACGAAGATGACGGGATGATTATTCTAAACAAACCTGCAAAAATGGCAGTTCATGGCGGAAGCGGAATTAATTTTGGTGTGATAGAGACCATGCGTGCTGCGCGTCCCGAACTTAAAACTTTAGAGCTAGTGCATCGTTTAGATCGTGATACCTCTGGGTGTTTGCTTTTAGCGAAGAAACGTAGCAGGTTAAGAATGTTGCATGAGCTATTGCGTGCTGGGACAATAAACAAACGTTATTTGGTTTTGGTGAAAGGAAAGTGGGTTGACGGTAAAAAAAATGTTGCGTTGCCACTAATCAAAAACCAACTAAGTTCTGGTGAGCGCATCGTCAAAGTTAATAGTGAAGGGAAAGAGGCATTAACTAGTTTTGTGGCAAAAAAAGTCTATCAAGATGCTTCTTTGCTTGAGGCCACCATTCATACCGGAAGAACACATCAAATTCGAGTTCATGCGGCGACGATCGGCTTTCCTGTTGCTGGAGATGAGAAATATGGTGATAAAAAATTTAATCAACTATTAAAGCAATATGGCCTTCATAGGCTATTTTTACACGCTGAAAGTTTGAGTTTTACGTTACCAGATGGCAAAAAAATTGCGATAAATGCAAAATTAGACCATGAGCTTGAGCTGGTGCTGCAAAAGCTACATTTATGATGGATTTCTATAGGGAGTTGGTTTTCTAGGCGGACCAAATAAAGGCTGGCGTGCTTTTGCTTCCTCTTCTACTGCTGCATTATGTTGCGCTATTATTTCACCGCATGTAGCCATTTCTTTTGCATCTAGATGACCTAGTTTCAAATTGTTTGCGAGTGTGTTAATTCTTGCCATTTCATTATCAGGAACTGAGGACGCTTCTGGGTGGTTTCCTAAATAATCTTGTTTGCTTCTTTCAACATATGAATCTCGAAGTGCGAGCGCTAAATTGGTGCGGGTTTCCGCATTATTGTAAGCTTCTTCTGGCATTGCAATGCCTTTGAAATCTGGATAGTAATGAGATACAAAAATATCCGCGATAGCTCTAGCTTCTTCGGGAGTGGGGTGAGCATTTGCATGTACTTGGATGCTATTATCAGATCCAAGTCTTACTGGAAAAGTCATATTGCCAATTGTTACATCGTAATATCTATATGCAACATTTTTATCTTCTTGAGTCGCAGTTGATGGTCTATATGCCAAACTATCAGTTGGAGGAGTTTGTGTTGGTCTCAGTTTTATCGTGATAGTATTATCTTTGCGTAAGTTTTGCATTTTTGTTAGGAAATCTTTTAGCACTTGTTCTTCGTGTTTTCTTTTTTGTGCTGCAGCGAGCCCCCAAGATGGAGGGTTAGAGCTCGCGCTAGAAGGAAGAACAAAATCATCTTTTTTAACTTTTACTGATGGCGTGTGCTCTAAATCTTTGGATTCGAATCCTGTCTTTTCGTCTGCCATGTTTTTACCCTCGGTGTTTATTTAGGCTAATTATCATCCTACGTTAATGCAATGTCAAATAACTGTCATACTATCCTTATCATCATAAACCCCCAACACTAATTTTTGACAGTTTGCTTATGTGCGGTTACTATTCGCTTCTATCTTTTGCAACTTTCTATTTGGAGATTAAAATGGCGGTACAAAAAAGTCGTAAAACTCGTTCCAAGCGTGGGATGCATCGCTCACATGATGGTTTAACATCGCAAGCTTTAGCAATCGATGCAACTACCGGTGAAACACATCTGCGTCATCATCTTACTAAAGATGGCTATTATCGCGGTAAACAGATCATCAAACCCAAAGCAATTCCAACAACTGAAGAGTGATTGAAAGTTGAATCAAACAACAATCTCTATTGACGCAATGGGCGGTGATTATGGTCCAGAAGTTACTGTCCCAGCTGCTTTAAAAGCTTTGCAACAACACAAAAATCTTAAACTGATTTTAGTGGGTAATAGCGAGATTATTAATGCTAAACTTGCGAAAATAGAATCAAAACACAAAGATCGTCTCGAAGTAGTGCATGCATCAGAACAGGTGATGATGGATGAGCCTCCAGCAAAAGCCTTGCGCATGAAAAAAGATTCTTCGATGCGAGTTGCTATAAATTTAGTAAAAAACAAAGTTTCTCAGGCCTGTGTGAGTGCTGGTAATACTGGCGCTCTAATGGCTACTGCGCGTTTTGTTTTAAAAACTTTCCCCGGCATTGATCGGCCAGCAATTATCGCTTCTTTTCCGACCAGTGATGATAAAAAAGAAGTGCGCATGCTTGATTTAGGTGCAAATGTCGATACCGATGCTAATTATCTTTATCAATTTGCTATTTTAGCGTCAGTTATGGTGTCAATTGTAGATAATGTTAAAGCGCCAAAAGTTGCGTTATTAAATATTGGTTCTGAAGAAATTAAAGGTAATGAACAGGTAAAGCGTGCCGCACAATTGCTTGCCGAAAATAAATATATTAATTATGTTGGCTTTGTCGAAGGGGATCAAATTTTTACTGGGGCTGTTGATGTAGTGGTTTGTGATGGTTTTATTGGTAACTCAGTACTAAAGTCGATTGAAGGCATGGTAAAACTGATTGGTTATTATGCGAAAAAAGCTTTTACCAAAAACGTTTTTACAAGGTTACTAGCTATGACTGCCTATCCTTTGTTAAAAAGTTTGTGGCGACAATTAGATCCAGCAAGACACAACGGCGCAACTTTTATTGGTTTACAAGGTATTGTAATAAAAAGTCATGGGGGTGCTAATATTGCTTCATTTGTTCATGCAATCGAAGAAGCAATAATTGAAGTGGAAAAAAATGTTCCACAACGCATTCACGATGAATTAAACAAAGTTTTGTTTATTAGGTAATATTATGAAATATACTCGTATTGCTGGTACTGGAAGTTATCTTCCTGCCAAAGTTCAAACTAATGCTGATTTAGAAAAAATTGTTGATACTACTGATCAGTGGATTATTGAGCGCACTGGTGTTCATTCTCGCCGAATTATGGAAGAAACAGAAACAACAACATCGATGGCAAAAATTGCTGCAGAGCGTGCAATTGAAGCGTCCGGAATTGATAAAAATAAAATTGGCATGATTATTGTAGCGACAGTGACTCCTGAAACTCTTTTTCCTAACACAGCTACTAAATTACAAAAATTACTTGGCATAACTGCAACTAAGTGTCCAGCTTTTGATATTAGTGCTGCTTGTAGTGGCTTTATTTGTGCTTTAAGTGTTGCAGATCAATATATTCGCTCTGGTGCAGTTGAGTATGCTTTGATTGTTGGAGTTGAATCCTTAACCAAATTTGTTGACTGGACTGATAGAAGTACTTGCATTTTATTTTCCGATGGCGCTGGTGCCGCTGTGCTTCAAGCAGCTGATGCTCCAGGCGTATATTCTACTCATATTCATGCAGATGGTGATTATGGTGAGCTGCTCTGCTTGTCTGGCAGCAGTTATAAATATGATGAACCAAGATATATTCGCATGCGTGGCAATGAAGTGTTTAAAGTTGCAGTTACAAAGCTTGGTGAGGCTGTGGATGAAGCTTTGGCACACAATAACCTAGATCGTGCGGCAATTGATTGGTTAGTTCCGCATCAAGCAAATTTGCGCATTATTCAGGCGATGGCAAAAAGGCTTAAATTGCCAATGGAGCGAGTAATTCTTACGCTTGCTAATCAAGGAAATACTTCTGCGGCATCAGTTCCTTTAGCACTTGATATTGGTGTTCGTGATGGACGAATTAAGCGCGGTGATACTTTATTACTTGAGGCATTTGGCGCAGGATTTATCTGGGGCTCAGCGTTAATTAAGTATTGACTAAAAAGCAATTAATAATTAAGAATGAAGAATTAAGAATTGTTGTCACTTCGCGTATTTTTAATATAAAAATGTCACGTTTTTTGTGACACTATAATTCTTAATTTTTAATTCTTCATTATTTTTACACCAGCTAATAAAATATCTCGCCAAAAAGCTCTTCTTTCAAATCTGCTAAGATCTTTTTCTCTTTTTCAATCTGAGTATCTGAGATTTGCCTTGTTATAATTAGTGCAGGCAATAGCAAAAAACCAGTAGTGATTGACGCAGCCACACTAATTTTTGTTAATAGCGGTTTAAGCGTAACAATAGACTCAGGATAAAAAATCGAGAATATTTTGATTCCTAAGTTAATGGCAAAAATAATAATAATAAACACGAAAAAATAGAGCCAGAGGTCACGTTTACAGGCTGTACGAGTTTTATACCTCTTGTAAAGTGCGCGAGCTTTTGCGGCTATGGTATCAAGTTGTTGCTGCAGTTCAGGATCATTTAATTCGTCTACACTTAAATCGGTTGTGAGAAATTTGTAACAATCCCGATAATCCATGAGCAATTCAGCTATCTCAGAAGCTTTTGCTCTATCATCAATTATTAACTGAGCTATTTGTGTATTAAATATAGCTATAGTTTTGTTGATATTTTTTTGTTTGATTTGTGCTTCAAAAGCTGCTGTAGCCATGGTTATTTGCCTCACAAAAAAATGATGAAGCATTATATATTATTTTTGCTAAATTTTATACAATATTATTAGTTTTTTGATCTTGCAAATTAACAAGGCCAAAAAGCAGAGCGTAGAGGATGTTGGTTCGAAGGACGTGTGATACAGGGATGTAAAGGAACGCGAGTACATGGAAGTACGTTCCTGAGAAGCAACATCATCTACGCGAAGAGCTTTTTGACTATTACTTTTTTTCTTTTGGTGGTTAAATTATGCGTTACGCAATTGGCATTGAATACGATGGCAGCAATTATTTTGGTTGGCAAAAGCAAGCTAATTTGCCAACTATCCAGGGATTAGTGGAAGAGGCGCTAAGTAAAGTTGCTGCACATAAAATTGAAATAGTTTGCGCAGGAAGAACTGATGCAGGAGTGCATGCTATCGGCCAAGTGGCACATTTTGATTCCGAAGCAAAGCGTACGTTAAAAGCGTGGGTGCTCGGAACTAATACATATTTACCGACGGATATTCGTTTGCACTGGGCTAAACCAGTTGCCGAAGATTTTAGTGCGCGTTTTTCTGCTACCGCGCGTATCTATAGATATACAATTTATAATTATAAAACTGCTTCTGCAATATTACGCAATCAGAGCTATTGGTTTGGGCTCAAACTTGATGAGTTATTAATGCAACAGGGTGCTAATTATTTGCTTGGTGAACATGATTTTAGCTCATTTCGCGGTAGTGGTTGCCAATCAAAAAGTTGCAAGCGCAATGTTGAGTTTATTAAAGTAATGCGAAAAGGCGAAATAATCTATATTGACATCAAAGCCAATGCATATTTGTTGCACATGGTGAGAAATATTGTTGGCTTGCTGATTGCAATTGGCACCAGCAAATTACTGCCAATTCGTGCTAAAGATGTGTTGGAAGCACGTGATCGTAAAAAATGTCCTGCTACTGCGCCTGCGCAAGGTTTATGTTTGGTGCAGGTGGAATACCCTGCCGATAAATTTATTTATTAAAATACTCTTTGAACTCTTGGTATTGTTGCCAGTTCATCAACCACAGCAGTGTCCTTTGTTTCAGCAAAAGATACAGAATAATGCGATAAACGTTTTGGATGCTCACTCTTACTGCTGTTTGAAGTTCTCGATGCTGATTTTGAACTCAAAGCCTTTATTCTGTCGCTATTCGAGGTGGTGGATGATGAAAGCGATGGTACGGAGGTGGAAGTAGTTATTGATGTCGATGATATTACTGATGTTGATTGGGCTAAAGTTGGTCCCTGCCCATGTGCATTTTTTAATGTGGTAAATTTTGTTTTGCATATATCTTTTAATTTTTGCAATAAATCAATGGTGCTAGGAGTAGTGGCGCAATTGAAGAATAGGCTAAATATTCCATGGTGATGTTTAAGTAAAGTTGGGTTTGCAAGTAAGTTGTCTATTCTAAATAAAACATTTGTTGCAGAATCATCATCTTCCCCATTTAAAAAGCTCACTGTATAGGTTTGCATACAATCTAGAATGCCAAGTATACCATTGATTAAAATATGTGCAGCCTTCTCATCGCTTGAACGTCTGGTAGCTAAGTCGTAAGATTTAGCTGTCAAATCACCTATGCAAGCGCATAATTCCTCGTCAAAAAAACCACGATTGATTGTGGCAAAATTTGTTTGTACGGCAAGAGCTTCCTCGCGTGTTGCAGCATTAATGCTTTTTGGAATCGATTGGTAAGTGATGGTTTCTAGCTTTTTAAACATGTCTTCTAGCTTTTGTTTTACTACCACAAATCTATGGGCATATCTATGCGTTATAAAATTATCAATTGCATCATCGTTGACATTTACATTGCAGGTATCTTGTCTTTCAAAGCTTACATACCCTCTGCAGTTTACAAATTTCGTTTTAGGTTGATGTGCTTTTTGCGTTGCAATTAAACCCCTTGCTTCTTGCTCTAAGTGGACTAGATTGGTGATTTCTGCTTTACAATTGGCAATTAGCTCTTTACTTCTGGCTAGCAAACTTAAGCTCATGGATGATGATGCGGAGGCCACAGCACTAACGCTTGTTGCTGCTAAAATACTGGAGCTGCTGCTAATTTGTTGGCTATCTTGTTGCTCTTGCAGTGTAATGTAGAGACTTTTAATTTCTGCAATTTTTCCATATAATAGAGCCTTAGCATACTCTGGCTTTATAACATAGTCTTCTGGAATAAGGGTCAAAAGGCTATTTTGTGTCTCATCGGAAGATAACAACTGGATAGCTTGGTAATAATCTGCATCTAACTCGGATACGGCGAAAAGAGTTTTGATTGTGGCTTCAAGATTTTTGATGTGGGTATAGTCGCCGTTATATTTTCTTTCTCCCGTAGCAAAATTGGTAACTATTATGTCAGCTGGTATATACCTAACCCTATCTAAAGGAGGGATCATGCAACATGTATGTTGCTCACTTGAATCGTCGACAAGGATAATATTCTCTACATTGGTATCGATTCGAATCCCTCTAGTTGCTAACAACACTGCAAGTACTAACTTTTTATTAACTGGATTTATTCTCAATAAGGTAGTACTAGATAGTAGATGATCAATAAAAGGTTTAGCATTATTACTAGCAAGAATTTGCCTTGCTTCTTCGATAGTAAAATCACTTTTATATATAGGAATAGTACTTCGCAAATTCAAGATTAGTTGTTTATTTATTAACGCAGCGAATTTTAACATATGCTGATTTTCTAATCTTTTTAGCTCGGATTGTAATGCTGCTGCTTGGAGAGGTTGATTTGTTTCTTGCAGTTCTTGGAATTGTGCATTTAGCCATAGGAACTCTGCTTTGAGTTGGTATAGTGAGGCTTCAGCTTCTTGTGCTTCTAGTTGTAGTTGAATAAAAGATTTGGCATGATTAGTAAAATATTCCTCTAAGAAAAGTTCAGCACACTCTTTATCTTTGAGTAAAGTTTCGCGCAGTTCAAGATTTTTTAGACTTAAAAAAAAGCAGTTTTTATTGTCAACGAGATGGCCTGTTAGCTCTTCAAAAACTGTATTAGTTTGAAAACGCTCCAATATCGTTTCGCGGGTATAGTCGCCTTGAGTTATGACTCCAGTAAACATATTTAGTCGGTTGGCCACCAAAGTGCATCTAGCAACTTGATCATGCGCTAACCATACTGTTGGATGAAATCCAAGCTTACTTTCAATTTGGTCTATGGGGGAAGGGTCTATATATGTTTTACAGGCTATTTTTTCTTTACAGTCTGGCGGATTAAACTGGTCTTCCGGTCTGTGTCGATGAAACAAAGTGTCATCGACGTCCCATGCTAACATGCGAATTAGTTTTGGTTTGGCATCGAAATGCGTTGAACGCAAAGCTGTAGCTAATAATTTTAGATCAGGATCAAGGAAAGTGGTGTGTGAGTTATCTTTTGATTCGGCGAAGGTTAATGTATCCATTAAAAAGTATTTTATAAATTAAATTATAGCCAATAATTATTTACTTTGAAATGGATGTCAAGTTATTTAGCTTTAAGTTTATCAATATCAATGCCAAAATCATCTAACAGTTTATAAAAGTTTTGCCAATATGGGTTATCCTTATATTCACCGAAGACTTTTACATAGCATTGTAAAATTGGTCTTAATTCTGGTTGGTTTAATATAGTAAGTATTTTGTTAGATCTTTCACGGCCTTCTTTGCTATTGAAGTTACAGGTTTGATACAAAATAGAAGCTATTAGCGCGCCCTTTGCGGCTTTACGCGCTGGATTTGCTTCACGAAGGGTTTGAATGCAAAAATCTAAAGCACGCGATTTATTCCACTCGCGCCAATAATAATAAAAAAATAAAGCTTCATTTTGACAGGCTTCTAAATCTTCTGGTCGTTCCTCATAGAGAAATAAAAACATTAAAGCAGGAATTAATGCTTCAGCATTTGCCCAAGAACAATTTCCTGTAACTTGAGTAGGCAAGGGCAGTGTCATTTTGGTTTCTAAATTTAAATATTTTGGCAGACCTTCATTAATAAATATTGGGTCTTGTCTTTTATAGAGTAGCTCACGGCAGATGGATTTGGTAAGTCTACTTTGCTCACGCAGTGTATAATATATTACTGTGCCATGATCACGACCGTAAGCTCCTCGATCACAGCGGATAAACCAATCACCGTATTTAAGCAAAGTAATGGCATGCCCACCAAAAGAAATTGGTAAGATTAATGGATCTGCATTAAGAGCAGTGTTGATATAATCAAGATAGCCTTTGATATCGATTAGATAATGTTGCAGTTTGATAAGATCAATCGCAACAGATAAGGAATGTAAAATTTTGTCGAGTTTGGCAAAATATCCACGCAGTTTTTTAGCTTTAAAATTATTTTTGAAATCAAATAGCGAGTTGGCTATTATTTCTAAAGTAAACCTTAAAAAAAATCCTTCAAACTCTACTTCAATGAAAGTGTTATTGGTATCAACAATATCCACTCTACCTTCTAATTCAAAAGCGTGGCCTAACTCTTTGGCATTAATGAAGTCTTGCGCAAAATCTAAATGTCCACCAAAAGAAAGCAAAAGTTTCTTAATATCATCTTGTTTTTTTAGCAGGGGCATTACTAAAACTGGCTGGCCACCAGAAGTATATGCATTGGGATTTGCTTGATGGTTTAATAATAATTTGCATAGGTTTAAATTAGCATTGTCTGCGGCCCAAAAAAGTGGAGTTCTGCCTGTTAAATCAGTAAAATCAATTTTCGCTCCTGCATCGAGCAATAGTTTGGCTTTGGTAACACTATTGACTATAGCGGCTTGAGTAAGAGGAGTGTAGCCATACTCATCGAGTTCATCTAATTTTGGTCCAGCTTTTAACTCATTCGCAACGTCTTTATCCGTGCCAAAAATTATTTTTTTCGAAAGCGACATTATTTATTCCTTTTTTTAATACCGCTGTAATGTTGGCAAAGGTCTTGCTCTTTGTTGATACGCATAACGCTGTTTCATAGCAAGGTCTAGTTGGTATTTTAATTCCGGGCAAGCCTCTTTTTCACGTTCTTCGGCAAGATCAAATGTTCTCTCATCATTTACTAAGATTGAAGCCAAATCCGACGAAGCCCCGATTGGCATATCCATAAAGAGTGGGTGTGCTTCCCATGGTGGAGCGGCGCCAGCTGCTCCTGTCCCTGACTCGTCATCATCATGATAGGCACGGCGAGGATTAACTTTGCCAAAATTTCGGTACCAGGCACCTATTGTTTCACCCAGATCAGTTTTTTGTTGCTTTGTTAGTCGCGGCATAGAGGTAATTCTATTACAAAATTGGTTTAATTAAAACTCTTTAGCAAGCAATTGATTGATAGTTTTAAAGCTTATGTTATCATTTGCGCTAGATCAATAGATGGCGCTAGTGTAATTTTTTTGTTTGATAGCCTTACTTTAATAGCTGAGGAACAATTCAAATGAAAGCAAAAATATTATTTTTTGCCATATTTCTTTTTATAATTCCAATAACTCAAGCATTTGGCCGTGCTTTTTCTCTAGAGGGACAAGTCGGCACATCCGAGCTAGAAGCAGTGACTTCTACTTTTGCACTTGTTGTATACGATGATTGGCAGCAGCCAAGTAAACCAATACCGCCCAAGTGGTCATACTTGTTAAAGTTACCCGCCAACTTACAGACAAATGGGTATTATGGAGAATCGTTCATTTGTTGTCATATATTAGAATCTGCTCCCCGTGGTAGAACATGCTATGTTGCAATCGCCCATAGGGGAACTCGGGCTACTTGGGATGCATATGATGATTTTTATGAGGACTTTAGTATAGCATTTGGGAAAGAACCGTACCAATACTACATGAATGCTTTGAGTTATGTGGATTTAGTAAAAAAGTATGTTGATTCGCAATATCCGGGATCTGAGTATAATATTTATTATAGTCAAACTGGCCATTCATTAGGAGCTATACTAGCAGAACTAATAGTGGCAAGTGGTTACTTTACACAAACTTGGGACAGTAAAGTTTTTGATAGTCCTGGTGTAGTCCCAATAATACAGCATATGCAAGGACTATTGCCCAAAGATGCATTTGAAAGAGTAAAAAATGGGGTACGGTATGACTTTAGTGGAGCAAATACCATAAACACATTCAATGAACAAATTAGCCCGCCAAGTATCAATCTGGAATTTGAGCATGAAGATTTTGAAAAACACAAAATTCCTTTATCTAAAATAGGATCGCCAGGAATGATATATTATTTTTTTGATTATACTCAAAATCAGCATCAAATGATTAATTTTTATGACAAATGGCACTCTAATACTAGTGGTAGTAAAACTATAGTCTATAACAAGGATTTTACGTGGCCAATTGGTTTTGATGCTGGATATAGATATTTTATTAGTACGGATGACATATGCCGAGGACAATATTGGAATTCTTATATGGCATATATGTGGGCCCACAGTCCTGGCATTCATGATTTATATAAAAATTTTAGTGACTTCGCTATAGACTTTAAAAAACACCTTAAAGATGGTGTTAATTCAAGTAATTTTTTCGCAGGTGAGCCTATTAATAATAACTATAATACACTTGATAACGAAATCCTTGATATCAGCAAGCCAATAACACCAATTACTGCAAAAAAACGTCCAACATTATATGATGTTATTAATAATAATTATGATGGGCATTCAGGAGAACGCAGGCAAATTTATGCAAATGCAAGCACAAATAAGAAACTATATTATGCTGTAATGTGTGGTGATGTTGATTTTACAGAAAAATTAATTCGGCAAACAAAAGCTAATATTAATACTCAACATGGACATGGACATTACTCTTTGTTGCAAGTTGCAATAATGATGGGTTATCTTGATATGGTGCAACTATTATTAAAATATCACGCAAACCCGGAATTAGCAGATGACCTGGGAAATACCGCGCTACATACTGTGGCAAAAGAAAGATATGAAGATGCGGGTGATTATGCAAAAGTGTTGATAGAGGGCGGAGCTAATCCAAATGCGAAAAACAAGTTAGGGCAAACCCCAGTCATGGTTATGGATAAACATTATCACCAAGGAATTGATGCTTTTATAAAAGCATTAGTAAAACGATGACGTGTGAAAAAAATGATGCTATTCTTATACAAAAACTGGCTCTTACAGTTTCGTAATATTTTATATGACGCTTTTTTGACTGCGATCACGCCTATTCCTGAGTAAAATTCTATAACTATGCTTCAACATGGAAGACCAAGTACACTCGATACTAAAAGTCCTAAATTTGACAAAAATGCGGGAAAGAATTTGCATAAAGTTATTGTACTATAAAACTTGATTTAGATTAAAAAAATCAGTCAACATTTAGAGGGGAAAATGAAAAAATTAACTAGCTTATTTTTAAGTTGCTGCATTTTAATTATTTCGACTAGCGTCTTTGCTGATTTTAATGCTCTTGAGAAAATTCGACAATATGCAGCAAATTACAACGCTCTGGAGAGCATCCAATTGTATACAGCAAAAAAAGCTTACCTTACTATTTATGACGTGAAAAATATAAAAAGTATTATTGCTCTTTTTCCAAAAGGTACTCAATTTATCGGTCATAAAATATCTGGAAACGATAGGCCAGGATATAAATTTCTTGTGGCAAGAAACTATAAGTTGATTGGTTATGCTAAAGAGACTGATTTAACAAAACTAGCCATTCCTAACGATAGATACGAGCAGTTTCAATTACTGCTTGATGACTACAATATAATGCAACGTATCGAAATAGGCGGGACATTCGCGTCGATTATTGGTGGCAATATAGAATCATCTACATTAGAAATTTATGTGCACGAGATATTTACCATGGCTGATGTAGCTACAAGAAAACAATATGCCAAAGAGATGTACCAGTTATGGAAGATGTGTAATCCGAAAGCCGAGCATTTGAGTATAAATTTTGTTAGCAGATCGTTATCCGGAATTAATAAAGTTGTTTTTAAAATCCAGGATGGGGTTATTGTAAACTCATAAACCGATTAATTAAAAATTCTTTTGGGTTTAATCGAGCTTTGCTTTACAATAGGAAAATTCCACAACTACTTTGGATATTATATGAGCTGGTTTAAAAAGTGGCTAGTTTCAACAAATACTATTGAATCATCGCAACGCAAAGGAGTTCCCGAAGGTGTTTGGGCGAAATGCAATGGATGTAATAACGCGATTTATGCTGCTGAGTTAGCACGTAATTTATATGTTTGTCCAAAATGTGATTTTCATACACGTATTTCTGCAAGGCAACGTCTTGATATTTTCCTCGATCCTGAAAACCGAGAGGAATTAGCTCGCGGTGTTGTGCCAATCGATCGTTTGAAATTTAAAGATACTAAAAAATATAAAGATCGCTTGCAAAAAGCTCAAGAAACCTCTGGAGAAGTAGATGCGCTAGTGGTAATGAAAGGATCGGTTATGCAGATACCTTTAGTTGGCACTTTTTTTGATTTTGGATTTATTGGTGGTTCAATGGGAGCAGCTGTCGGTGAACGTTTTGTGCAGGCTATAGACTATTGTCTTACTGAGCGTTTGCCATTGGTTAATTTTTCTGCTAGCGGTGGCGCACGCATGCAAGAAGGGCTGATTTCACTTATGCAGATGGCAAAAACTAGTGCTGCACTCGCACGTCTTGCTGGTGCGTCGCTGCCATTTATTTCCGTATTAACCGATCCTACTACAGGCGGAGTTTCTGCAAGTTTAGCCAATTTGGGTGATATTATTATTGCTGAACCAGGTGCTTTAATTGGTTTTGCTGGACAAAGAGTAATTGAGCAAACTGTTAGGCAGCAACTTCCAGAAGGATTTCAGCGCAGTAATTTTTTATTAGAACATGGCGCAATCGATATGATAGTGCATCGTAAAAATATGCGTAATACTATTGCTGGATTGCTTGCTAAGCTTTTGCATCAGGATGAAAGATAATCTTGCAATTTGGCTAACCTATCTTGAAAGTTTGCCTTCCGGACTGTCTAATCTAGGTTTAAACCGTTTAGAGCTGGTTGCTGCTAAACTTCAGTTAAAAAGCTTATCAAGTAAGGTTATTACCGTTACTGGTACCAATGGCAAAGGGTCTTGTGTCGCATTTCTCGAAGCAATTTTACGTGCAGCAAATCTACAAGTTGCAACTTTTACCTCTCCGCATCTATTTTGTTTTAATGAACGCATTCGCGTTAATGGCATTAATGTTGATGATGCTACTTTGTGCAATGCCTTTACTACTATCGAACAAGCGCGCGGAAACATTTCGCTTAGCTATTTTGAATTTATTACTCTAGCTGCTCTTCGAATCTTTCAGCAAATCCCATTACAGGTGATAGTGTTAGAGATTGGATTGGGTGGAAGGTTTGATCCTGTTAATATTGTTGATGCGGATATCGCCGTAATTAGCAGTATTGGTTTTGATCATACGCACATTTTAGGTAATACGCGCAATGCTATTGGTTGGGAAAAGGCGGGTATCATGCGCCGCCATAAGCCAATTGTTTGTGGAGATGACGATCCTCCTTCAAGTGTTATAGCGCAAGCAACATATCTTCAAGCACCATTTTATCGTGTTGGGAAAGATTTTTCTTACAAACAAAATAGAGAAGCATGGAATTGGAACTATCTTGATAAAAAAAGTATGCAAGATTTGCCATTACCACGTTTATCAATAATAAATGCTGCGACAGCATTGATGGCAACCGAATTATTACAGAAATATTATTTGATTCCTGATATTGCAATTTATCAAGGCATCAGAGAAGCCTTTTTGCCAGGAAGAATGCAGCATATTAAGCTAAATATTGGCTCCAAAGTTATTTTTGATGTTGCACATAATCCGCAAGCGGCAAAATTATTAGCGCAAAATTTATCTTTGTTAAGGAAACAAGGTCGAATTTTAGCAGTAAGCAGCATGCTGCAAGATAAAGACATTGTTGGGACTTTTAGTAACTTGACAGCACTAGTTGATTGTTGGTACATCGCTTCATTGCCAAGTAAACGCGGTGCAACTTTAGAGCAATTAGAAATAAGTCTTGAGCAATCCGGCGCAAAACAAGTAAATACATTTCCTGATATAACTCTGGCTTTTAAACAAGCGATTGCAGATTGTAGAAAAATAGATACAATATTAGTTTTCGGGTCGTTTCATACTGTGGGTATTTGTATGAAATACTTTAGATAGTATAAGGAAGGAGTATCAAGATGTTTGCGCAGAATAAACAACGTATTGTCGGAATTATAGTTTTAGTAATATTTGTTGCATTATTAATACCTTTTTTGCTTGCTGGAAACTCAAGCCAAAGCCAACATGAAACAGAAGCTAACAATACTTCTGTACCAGTGAATGTAGGGCAAAATAATGAACCACAAGCTGCAGCAGAAGATCAATCTTTGCTTGAACCTATGACCAATCCTACACCAGAAGTAGCTCAAGCTGGTGTTGAAAATAAAACTGCTACTATCCTACCGATGGAACAGCAACCAACTTCGCAAGCAGCAATGGCGAATGCCACATCCCAAGTGTCGAATGTAGCACCGTTGCCTTCAGCCAACGCAACAAATGAAAGTGTAGCAATTCCAGCTAACAACACTGTTACCGCAGATGTTTCTAACTTATCTAATGAAGTAATTAATGCGCCACAACCTGCAGTTGTGAAGATGCCTGCAGAATCTAGCAACGAAATGCCACAGCCACAAGCTTCAAATCAAGAAGCCTTGCCAGGAATAGTTGCAGCTCCACTGTAGAGCTTAGTCCTGTAACTATAAAGCTACCTAGTTTAACCGAGAAAAAACCGGTAACGCATGTGAAAAAAATGGCAAAAGCCAAAACCAAAGCCAAAGCAAAAGTAGCAACTCGTGGTAGTTGGGTAGTTCAGGTAGGCAGTTTTGCTGATACTAAACATGTTTGCAAACTTGAAGCTAAACTGCGCGCTAAAGGGTATAAAGTTTATACTAATAAAATTAATACCTACAAAGGAGAGTTAACACGAGTCTCAGTTGGTAGTGGCTTGACCAGACAGCAGGCAGATAATATTGCTGCTCGCTTAGAAGCTTCAGGAATAGCAGCTAAAGTTTCTCGAGATAGGATATGATGACCCTGCTTAATTTAAATTTGGTTGATTACCTAATAATCCTAGTATTATTACTTTCGACTTTGGTAAGTATTTTACGTGGGTTTGTTAAAGAACTGATTTCTTTACTTACCTGGATTATTGGCTTTTGGGTCGCTTATAAATTTTCTGATCAAGGAGCTAATTTTCTCAAAGAATATATTAGTAATCCATCGTTACGCATGATAATTAGTTTTAGTACCATATTTATTGTTATTGTGATTTTTGGTGCCATAATTAATTTTTTAATTTCGATGATATTAGTAAAAACTGGATTAAGTGGAACAGATCGTGCTTTAGGAGTGCTTTTTGGTTTTGCTAGAGGAGTTTTGTTAATTGGCATGATATTGCTTTTGATATCAACAACCGCATTTATTGAAGAGGGCTGGTGGAAAAAATCAGTCCTTATTCCTCACTTGCAGGTTGTTGTCAATTGGTTGCACGGTATTTTGCCGCAGAAATTTACTAGCATGAGCAATATTCTGGCTAATAGTACGAAGTGATATTGTAACCTTAATTTTTTACACAACTTAACACCGAAGGTGTTTTCAATTATAGCCCAGGGTAAACATAAATGCGCTTTTTGCATTTATGTGCAACCCTGGGAAATGTTATAATTTAATACCATAACGCTGAAAGCGTTACCCAATTTACCGCATTTAAAACATTGTTGTAAAAATTTGGCAACGCTTTCAGCGTTGTAATGAAATATCTGACATATTCCCAGGGTTACAACCGAATAAAAAACATTCGGTCGTAACCCTGGGCTATAATTGGAAACGATTTCATCGTTTTTTAATGTTTTGTCTTTATGACGTAAAATTAAAACAATTGAACGAAAAAATTGTTGTACGCTAAGGAAATAATCATTTAGGTTGATTTCTTAGGGCGTCATTCATGGCTTTTGTTTCTTCTGCAGTAAGGCCTGGTCTTTCGCCGCGAGCAACTTTCCTAGCTTCTTCTGCAAGCCTACGCATTTCTTCACTTTTGGCAATGGTGTCGCTAACTGAAGAGATAATTGTAGTCAACATAGGATGGTTTTCTAATATTTCTTTGGTTTTCTCTTGCGCAGTGTTTTTCATTGGGTCAAAACCTTTGGCAAGTCGATCTGCAAGAGCTGATAATACTGCGCGTGCTATTTCTGAAAATGATTCGCTTTTTGCGGGGCCAGTTGACATTAGATTTTCTCCTCAATTTCGATACCGAATTCATTAAGCACTTGTTTAAAAGTTTTTTGATAGTTCACAATGTCATTAATAGTTTCTGGACTAAGCTCTACATTATATTTGTTTTTTAGATCATCGGCTAATTTTTGTGCATAGGATCTAAGTACATCTTGAATTTCTTTTTGCGATTTACGCATGTACTCGTTGTACTTTGGAACTTCAGCTTCTAAGCCAGATTGGATTACTTTTAGTTTACGTTTGTTTTCATTGAGCTTATCAATAAGATTGTGAATTTCCGGAGTGTCTGTATATTCATCTTTTTCGTTTAGCGCTTTACGTAATCTTAATAGTTGAGTGTTGATTTCATTAATTTGGGAAAGAACTAAATTACGTGCGTTCTGATTAGTTGCTAAGGTATCAAGACAAGCTTCAATAACTTTTCCGACATCTTCATTTTTCAGCGCATATTCAATTTGTTGTCTAGAAATAAAGGGGAGATTGGCGGTGCTCTGTGAAAATGAGATTTTTTTAATCATGTCAATAACGACGTCAATCTGTGCAGCGCTCAGATTAAACGGGATTAATCGAAATGATGCTACGGGTGTTGGTTGTTCGGGTTTTACTTCAAGCATAATTACTACCTTTTATATCAATTATACTAGCCTTTTTAAAAAAGTGTTAATGTTATTTTGAATGAAAACAGTTAAGAATGAAATTTTCCCCATGATATTGTAGGGGCGGGTTTGTGTTTGAAGTATGGAGTTTTAATAGAATCTAAATTCCTAAAATTTATCGCGGTTTATTAAACACTGCAGAAACCCGCCAGTTTAAATTTGTGCCACTACACGGGCGGGTTTCTGATGGCATTTATCAAATCGCAGTGAATTCAACAAATCGAGATTCTATTTAATCACAATACTTCCATCACAAACCCGCCCCTACATTTTAAAAAATAGAATTATGCAGCAATGACTTTTTTAGTTCTTAATTGTTTTTGTTGGCACAATCCACTCTGGATCAAAACAATTTTCTAATTGTTCTAATAGGCTATTTTTAGGAATGGAATATGGCTCTTTGTCATTATCATTTATTGCAAGAGCACCAAGAATATGTAAGGTTTTTTTAGCACGTGTGGCAGCCACATATAATAACCTGCCGTTTTCATAACTGGTTTTTTTTCGCTCTACTAAACGTAAATAATTATAAATTGAATTGGTTTCGCTATGTTTATTTCCAATAGGCGCTAATATAAGATCACTTCCTGCATGTAAACGCGGACGTTCAAGCCAAAGCAAGAGTTTTTTTTCATCGGCGCGGCTAGTTCTATGAATTCCTGGAATGATAACATGATCAAATTCAAGGCCTTTGGCTTTATGAATGGTCATGATTTGTAGTTTCGCTTGGCTATAAGTTGTGGCATAAAGATCGTCTAAAGTTTTTTCTAGCATTTCAAGAGGGATAGGTTCTTTTTCAAGTAGTGCAAAAAAGGTTTTAGCATTTTCTAAATCGGAGGTGGTTGCAATAAAGCCTGGTCCGTTAAGATTAATCCAAGTTTGTTCGATCAAATCGCGTAGGTAAATCTTGCCACGCTTTTGCCATGCATCTTTTAAAATAATTTGAAACTTTGCTAAACGTTCTGTGCCTTCAGAAGTTAACTTTAGCTCAGAAAATTTTTCGATATTTTCTTGAATTGTAGCATAAGGCCCATTTGCAATAGCGTATAAATCGGTTAAGGTTAAGCCACACCATGGAGCACGCAAAATAGCTAACCAAGCAATACGATCTTCAGGATTATAAAAAGCACGTGTTAAACTGAATAAGTCCTCTATTAAAAGATTAGTTCTTAGAGCTTCAAGCTCTACACCTTGAAATGCAATTTTAGAGTTATTAAGAGCTGGAATTATTGCTTCTAAATGAGTTCTTGATCTAACGAGAATTGCGATTGTGTCATTTGGAAAATTAGTTTTAAGCTTCGAAACTAAGTCAGCTGTTTGTAATGCTTCGTCTAATGTGTCAGCATTGGCAAAAAGCTTGATTTGTATTGTTGCTTGGCTATTTGTATGTTCTGCCGTTGCGGGAGAAAATGGCACCGCTTGATACAAAATATCAGCTTCTTTAGGCAAGACTTTAGAGAAATTATTGTTAACCCAGTTCGTTAGCTCTTGTGTCGAACGGAAATTAGTAGTTAAAGTTAATGGCTGCAATTTTATATTGCCAATGCCTTCACTTTGAGCGCGTAAAAAAATCCCAACATCAGCTTCTCGAAAACGATAAATTGATTGCATTGGATCACCCACAACAAACAGTGTGCGCCCATCTCCTGGTTCCCATCCAGCTGTAATGCGTTCAATTAACCGCAATTGTGCTATAGATGTGTCCTGAAACTCATCAATAAGAATGTGTTGAATTTGATAATCCAAGTTTAGAGCTAACTCAGAAGGAATAGCATTAGTTCCAAGTGAACGCTCTGCTGCGATAGCAATTTCTGTGTAATCAGTAAGATTTTGTGTGCGGAAAATAAGTTGCAGATGTGCAGTAAGTAGTGGCAAGAGGTGCAGTAACGCATCACAAACCTGCCACTCATTCTCATTATAAGTTATTGGTGGGGTAGATAATAATTCTTGTAAACTTTGTCTGAAGTTTTCATGCCGAGCTAAATTTTTTAGCACTTCCTGCATTTGCATTTTTTTGGACTTGTAGATTTTTTTGATCTCAGGAGATGTGGCATCACTGCTTGCTGGAAAGCCTTGTTGTTTTCCAATGTTTATGCGCCAAGCAAATGTAGAAGTCAAAAGTAAAGTAGCAACGAATTCCCAATCTTGGAAACCCCACGCATCAATTGGAGCATGAAGATTAGGAGATGTGGCAGGCAATAAGCAAGATCGCAAAACACTTGAGATCGCATTAGAACAAATTACGCAGGAAAATATCGAGAAAGTTTTGCAATTTTTCCCTCAAG
>JAMCWR010000063.1:0-18951 GCA_023480665.1 Gammaproteobacteria bacterium | reverse complement strand
TTCCAATGTTTATGCGCCAAGCAAATGTAGAAGTCAAAAGTAAAGTAGCAACGAATTCCCAATCTTGGAAACCCCACGCATCAATTGGAGCATGAAGATTAGGAGATGTGGCAGATAGATTCTCTTTAGCATAAGCAAGTAAATCTAACAATTCAGGTTTTAATTCTTGAGGGAAAAATTGCAAAACTTTCTCGATATTTTCCTGCGTAATTTGTTCTAATGCGATCTCAAGTGTTTTGCGATCTTGCTTATTGCCTGCCACATGAGGTAACCACTGCAGGCGACGCTTTAACATCTCAATGCATAACTTTTCAAGTTTTCCCCAATTGTTATGTAGATAGAGCAAAATTACTTCTAAGTATGGTGCATAATCAGAATCTTGCAAATGTTCTAGAAGTTCTCGAGTTGCTAAGCGATAGCAATTTTCAGCTTCAGCGTTACTGGCAATATTAGCGCTAGATTCTAGTTTGGCTAAAATTGGTAGGCGCTCAGTTAAGGAAAGGCATAGTGCATCGATGGTTTGAATGCGCAGTCGCTCGGGATTTTTTAATAAATTCCATTGCTGTTTATGATCTTGCTTTAATACCTGGAGAGCTAGTTCTTGTATGCTCTCATCCTCTGCTCTTAATTCCAACGCTTCGAGGATGCGATCACGCATTTCATTTGCCGCAAGGCGAGTAAAAGTTATGGCAAGGATGTTTTCTGGATGTTTAGCTTGCGCTAAAAGCTTAATAAAACGTTTAGTTAATAAAGTTGTTTTTCCAGATCCTGCTGGTGCCTGAACAATAAATGATTTTGTAATGTTGAGTGCTTCTTCGCGTTCGCGATTATCTAATGGAGTGCTTAGTAGTTGATTCTTTTTTTCTTGCTCGAGCGAAATAGTGGTTGTTTTTTGCTGTTTTTCCTCGGGTAGAAAAGCTGGGTGGTTTTTTGCAGCAATACGGCATAGTGGTTGTAATTTGCATAATTCACAGGCTTTACTGTCAATTGGGGCAACATCTGCCTTCCCAAGCTTAAAATCAGTGGCAAGTTTTTCTAAATAGCTACGCCACGTATAGATTAAATCATTATTTATTTTCTCTAAAGCTATTGAAATAAATTTAATCGCATCTGGATTTATTTGCATCAAAGCGATGTTATGTTTGCCATCAGTAGCAATAGAGTAGAGTGGTAATTGCAAATTTTTTGGATGCTCGCTAAACCAATCATTTATAGCGGGAAGAGTTTTTCCGGTTTTATAATCAATAATCAAAGTAGATTTATCAGATAATTCATCAATGCGGTCGATACGTAAATTGACTGTTATCCCTTCAAGCGTAAAATCTAGTTTTTTTTCTGTAGCTAAAACGATAAATGGAGCTCTGGATTTTTCTTGCAGTAAAAACTGCCATAGCAAGCTTGCTAAAGTTTTTTTCTCAAAGGCATAAAATGGTGAGCTGTCTCCAAGGTGGTTAATAGCTTTTGTTACACACTCGTTTATTAGATTTCTTAATTCTGGTTCAGCAAGTTCAAGAAGTTGGTGTTGTGTTTTTAATAGCTGCCAAATGCTTTGTAAAGCTTGATGCAAGATAATTCCGCGTGTTTTTTCGCTAATGCCAAACTCTGGTTCAGGTAATTCTTTAGCATGTAACCTCAATTCAGCAAACGCACGAAACGGGCAAAGTGATTGGAGCTCAAAAACTTTACTACCGCCCTTTATGGTTGTGTTTGGCGCTATCTTTGGTCCAAAATTATCATTGATAGTTTCTAATTGATAGTTATCGTTTAGCTGATAGACGGAATCACTAAGAGTTAATTTTAATTCATTGGCTGTGGTTTCCTGCAATTCTATAATTAATGCACTTGGCTTAATATCATGCCCATTAACTTGATTAACGCTACTAAAAACCACTTCATTTGCACAATGTTTAAATCCTTCGGTTAACGTTTCACAATATTCAAGTTCGTATTTGGCAGTTGTGTGTGGCATCTTAAGATTTTGTTGAATAGAAAAAGGTAAAAATGGATTTGGGGTTGTTGCTCTTGGCCAGTTTTTGTTATCCATTCCCGAAACCCAAAGATAAGTAAAGTTTATGCTTGATGCTTCTAGACTATCTAAGACATTTATTGTTTGCCAGGTGTTTGGTGGGGTAGCAATGGTGTTGTTTGCTTGCTGCTGTAAATAAGTTAAAGCTGTAGCAAAAGAGATCTTATTTGTAACCAAATCTAGTGCAGTGAATTGTGGTAAAAAATCTTGCACAGGTTGATCTTTTGGCCAACCAAATTGCTCTAGGTGATTATTAAATACTGGTAACCATTCGCTAGGCATTAGTTTTAGATCTGAAAGTTTTTGTAAAGTTATTGTTTTTTTTGCTTTGGGAACAA
The DNA here is from genome assembly GCA_023480665.1 of Gammaproteobacteria bacterium. Classification (GTDB taxonomy): domain Bacteria; phylum Pseudomonadota; class Gammaproteobacteria; order UBA9339; family UBA9339; genus JAMCWR01. The sequence continues at coordinate 16,587 of JAMCWR010000063.1, read as the reverse complement.
ATGGCAATAATAACTGAGATAACTTTTCAATCTGCGATGGTTCTTGTATGCCAAGCAAAGCTAATGCTGAGTTTATTAAAGGTATGTCAGCAAAAGTTTCGTTGGAACAAATATTAAATACAGTTTCATTATGGAAGGTTGCTTTGAGGTAGCGCTTAATCTGTTTGTGTAATTTGTTTAAGTTTGGGACTACGCATCCTATCGTCGCGTCAGGATTTAGGCTAAGTTTTTGTTTTGCCCACTGGGCCATTGCAATTAGTTCTTGTTCTTGTGAATTAAAACTAATACGCTTTTTATTTGAGTTGAAATAGGTTGTTTGATCAAGAGTTTTGATTCGCACATTATTTTGTTTTAAATGATGAACTAGCGAGTTAATTTGTGGCGTTAACTCCTTGAATCCAAATAGAATAATAGTTTGCGGTAGCTTAATGTTGTTGTTTGCTAAGTTAGCAATTATTGCATCTGGCAATTGGTACATGCTTATAAAATTATGCTCAAAACAAAGCGTGTGAAATTTGTTGTACCAAACTACAAAACTCTTTATTTCATTAGAGTAGTTCTGCTTTTGCCATAATTCTGGATTAAGCTTCCACTTCTTTGTTAATTTCCAGGCTTCGAGTGCCTTTTCTAAAATATTAGAGCTAACAGTAATACCATCTGCTTCAATTAATTGCCGCCAGATAAGAGATTCCTGTATTTGCGTAAGCAAGATTCTTTGGTCGTGGCAAATGATCCAAAGTTTTTCTAACCATTGATCGAGGGTAAGAATCGCTTTTGGCATTTGCTTGGTATATTGATGTTGTAAATATGTTGCAAGCCTTTGATTTGGCGTTAGGATTAAGGTGTTACTATCGAGTATTTGATTCATGATAGACTTCATTCAAAACCTACATCTTTTGCTTCAACTCTTTAGAAAAAACAACATTCTTTTACACAAGGGTAGGTAAAAAAAATTCATGTACCAAGCTGATTTTATAGTCAAATGATTATTTTTCAACACCTTACATAACATATTGATTTTTAACTAAAAAATAATTAGTTCAAAAAAAGCTCAATCTAAATAAAATCGCATATGTCCGGCATTTTTGTCTTGATATGCATAAAATATCCACAAACTTATCCACAGATTATGTGGGTAAAATTTTGGTACCTTTAATGCTCTTGTTTTTGTAGAGCATAACCAACGCCACGAACAGTTTTTATTAAGTTACGATTAAATTTTGTTCTCAAGTTATGAATATGTACTTCAAGTGCGTTGCTATCAATATCCGCACCCCATCCATAAAGAATTTGCATAATTTGTTCGCGAGTCATAACTCGACCTGGATTTTCCATTAGCAATTGCAGTAATACAAATTCTCTCCTAGGTAAATTAATTAATTTATCTTTTTTGTGTACAGTGCGTGTTGCTGGGTCAAGTGTAATCAAACCATGTGTTATCGAAGATTCAATTCTAGAATTAGTGCGGCGTCTTATAGCACGGATGCGCGCACAGAGTTCTTCAAGGTCAAAAGGTTTTGCTAAAAAATCATCTGCTCCGGCATCGAGTATGCGTACTCGATCTTCGACGGTGCTTTGTTTTGCAATAACAATTACTGGAACATTAATATCTTTAGCACGGATCTTTTTTAGAATTTCTTCTTCAGGGGAATTGGTTGAGTTAAGATCTAATACGACCATATCAAAATGTTCAGTTTGCAGTGCTTGCAAAGTAGCGAACTCATTTTTTACCCAATCAACAGTGTGGTGATATTGTTTGAGTCCTAGGCGCATACCGTCACCTAGTAAATTGTTGTTTTCGACTACTAAAATTCGCATATTGATTTTCAGTGGATGATTTGCTTCAAAAGAAATTTTAACTATTTTTTAACTAAAGCACAAATTAAAGCTTAAATAATATAATCAAAGAAAAAAAGTTTGCAGTTTGGAGCGAAATGCGCTATAACTATATCTGCAACATTCTAAGTTCTATCTCTATCTGAAATTTGAGTGTTGTTATTGTATTGTAACGTTACAATATATAGGTCTTGTTCAATTTATATTTGAACAAGTCGTGTAAATTCTTAATAGATTTAAAGGGAAGACAAAATGAAAAATTTAGTTAAGGTTAGTTTGGTTGTGGCAGCATTAGCTTTCATCACAACTGGTTGCTCTAGCGAATGCCCATGTGGCCCAGTAAAACCAGAGTGTGTTACTGCTCCTGTAAAACACCACTGCAAGAAACATCATCATCATTGCGGTAAACTTGGTGTAGAAAAAACCAAGTGTGATACTGCCAAATAAGCAGTTAGTTTTCAGCAAAAAAGCCGAGCTAGTCTCGGCTTTTTTGTTTGTGTCGCGTAAGGATATTTTTATTCGGTTGTTTCAAGCTGCTTACCAAGATCTACTTGCTCAATGCTGGCAAACCTGCTCAAAATCTTTTTTGATGATTTATGCACATCTTCTACATCGCTGTGAGCTTGATTAATATGCTTTGCTAAGTTGTCCATGCGAATTTGAAAGCGCTCAAAATCTTTGCTTAACATTAATAAATGCTCTTGAATAATATGTACTTGTTCACGCGTAGCAGCATCTTTTATTACAGCTCTTGCCGTTGTTAAGATTGCCATCATCGTAGTTGGGGAAACCATCCAGACTTTAGATTTGTGTGAAAACTCTACTAGGTCAGGGTAGTGGCCGTGAATTTCGGCAAAGACTGCTTCAGCTGGAATAAACATCAATGCACCATCTGCAGTTTCACCTGGAATAATGTATTTTTCAGCAATATCTTTAATATGTTTTTTAATATCGATGCGAAACTGTTGCTTGGCTAAATTACGCTCAGCTTCAGTTGAGTCAACATTATATAGACGTTGAAAACTTTCCAAAGGAAATTTTGCGTCGATTACAATGTTGCCAGTAGGCTCAGGTAAAAATAATATGCAATCAGCACGTTTCCCATTGCTCAAAGTGTATTGCATTTTTATGTGTTCTGCGGGGATAACGTTATGAATTAAAGCTGAGAGTTGAACTTCTCCGAAAGCGCCGCGAGAACGTTTATCAGTTAAAATTTCTTGTAGACTAATAACATTATTAGATAAGTCGGTAATTTTTTGTTGTGCAGCATCGATCAGTGCTAAGCGTTTTACAATGTCAGTAAAAGTTGCTGTAGTTTTTTCAAAACCTTCAGTAAGGCGCTTCTCTACTTGTCCACTTATTTCTTTCAGGCGCGCATCGGTATCTGATGTCAATTTATCTAGTTGTTGACCCAATTGCGTTGCGTTTGCAGTTAATACAGAGGTGATTTGTAGACGAATATCTTGCATACCAGATTGTAAACTTTCGATAATAGTTTTTAGATTTTTTAATTGGTGCTCATCGAACTCGGTACGCTGTAATTGTTGATGGTGCTGTTCGTCGCGTAGTAATTGCATAACTGCATCACGAGAAGCTTGATTGCTTTGCTCTCGTTCTTTAAGGTTTCCCATTAGCCGGAATAGCCAAAGCAAAGCGGCTAATAAAACAAAATTTGGTAGATAAGTTATTAGGATGTTTTGCCACATATGATTTAACTATAAACGATTATTGACTAACTGCCAAGAATGAGAAAGACTATAATAAATAATCGAGATAAGTTATTTATGACAAAAAAAATTGCGTTGGTTTTTCCTGGACAAGGTTCCCAATCGGTTGGGATGCTTGCTGAATTTGTTAAAGAGTTTCCAGAGACTAGTGCTACTTTTTCTGCTGCCTCAGATATTTTGCACTACGATCTATGGAATTTAATCCAAACCAATCCCGAAGATAAACTAAATCAAACTGAGTATGCTCAACCAGCCTTACTTACTGCTTCGGTGGCAATTTGGCGAGTTTGGTTGGAGCATAATGGAACAAAACCATTATTTTTAGCTGGTCATAGCCTTGGTGAATATTCTGCTTTAGTTTGCGCTGATGCGTTAACGTTTTCTGACGCAGTTAGTTTGGTAGCTGATCGTGGTCGCTATATGCAGCAAGCTTTCACTGGTCAAGGAGCTATGGTTGCAATTGTGGGTTTAGATAATGAGCAAATAAACGGAATTTGTGATAAAGCTCGAGAGGGCGAAGTTTTGGTTCCAGCAAATTATAATTCAATTGGGCAAACTGTATTGTCTGGAGAACTTAATGCTGCAAATCGAGCTGCGGTCTTAGCAAAAGCTGCTGGCGCGAAAATTGCCAAGCTTTTGCCAGTAAGCGTGCCTTCGCATTGTCCTCTGATGCAACCAGCCGCTAAACTTTTAGCAGATCGGTTGCAAAAAATCATTATCAAACCACCGCAAATTCCAGTGATTCATAATGCAGATGTTTGTGCTTACGCTGAACCTGAAAAAATTCGTGATGCTTTAGTCAGACAACTATATAGCCCAGTGCGTTGGGTTGAAACCGTGCAATTCTTATTAAAAAATGGTGTTGAATCTATTTTGGAATGTGGCCCAGGAAAGGTTTTAACAGGGCTTAACCGCAGAATTGACGCGGCGGTTAATCTTGAATATTTAGGTGTGCCAACAAATTTTAATCTGGCGTTATTAAAATAGGATAGGAGAATAATATGCAAATAGAAAAAAAACTCGCAATTGTTACCGGTGCAGGTAGAGGTATTGGAAAAGCAATTGCTATTGAACTTGGAAGATCAGGTATTATAGTTGCTGGAGTTGATTATTCTGAAAGCTCTGCTAATGATATTACTACCTATTTAAAAGAACAGAATCTTCAAGGCAAAGGTTTTGTTATGGATGTAACGCAGCAAGATTCTATTGACAACGCATTAAAAGAAATTGCAGAGGTGTATGGAGCTGCCAATATTGTCGTTAATAATGCTGGGATTACTCGAGATAATTTAATGTTGCGTATGTCACAAGAAGAGTGGGATCAGGTTATTAACACCAACTTAACCGCGGCATTTCGACTCTGCCGTTCAAGTATTCGCGATATGGTAAAGGCACGTTGGGGTAGAATAGTTAATATAACTTCAGTAGTAGCTTTTACCGGCAATGGTGGACAGGCTAATTATTGTGCTTCAAAAGCTGGTTTAGTTGCACTGACTAAATCATTAGCCATCGAAGTAGCCTCGAGAAATATTACAGTTAATGCTGTTGCGCCAGGGTTTGTTGAATCAGCTATGACCAATAAGCTTACGCCTGAACAGCGTGAGGCTATTTTATGCGGTGTGCCTATGAAAAGAGTAGGTCAACCGGAAGATATTGCGAAAGTAGTTGCTTTTTTAATCTCTGATGCAGCTTCTTATATCACCGGTGAAACCTTGCATGTAAATGGCGGAATGTTCATGGCATAAAAATTACTTGCAAGTTAAATTGTTTTGAATAAACTAGTGCTCGATTTGTTGTGTGTTTAACTTAAAACCAAGAGGGAATAAATACTATGGCTACCATAGAAGAACGCGTTAAAAGTATAGTCGCCGAACAACTTGGCGTTGAGAAAGATAAAATCACCAATGAAGCATCATTTGTTGATGATCTTGGTGCAGATTCTCTCGATACTGTCGAGTTAGTAATGGCACTTGAAGAAGAATTTGGTACTGAAATTCCTGATGAAGATGCCGAAAAGATTACTACTATTGCCCAGGCAATTGAGTATATCAAATCACATTCTAAAGAAGCTGAATAAAGGTATTTTTTTACTGAGGATACTATCTTGGCAAAACGACGTGTTGTGATAACTGGTGTAGGCATGATTACACCACTTGGGCTAGATGTGGCTAGTACTTGGAGTGCAGTATTAGCGGGAAAAAGTGGGGTTCGTCCTATCACTTATTTCGACGCGTCGCAATTTCCAACTCGTATTTGTGCTTCTGTTCAAGGATTTGATCCTAGTTTGTATCTTGAGCATAAAGAAGCGCGAAAGAGTGAAATGTTTCTTCAATTTGCTGTTGCCGCAGCAACTCAGGCGATCATTCAATCAGGTATTGTAGCAACTGAAGAAAATTGTTCACGGATTGGTGTATCGATTGGTGCTGGAATTGGTGGATTAACATCAATCGAAAGAACCTATGCTGCTTATGTTGAAGGTGGACCAAGAAAAATCTCACCTAATTTTATTCCTTATGCAATCATAAATATGGCTCCAGGCATGGTAGCTATTAAATATGGCTTCAAGGGCCCCAATCTTTCTATAGTTACAGCGTGTGGTACCGGCGCGCATAACATAGGTAATTCTGCGCGTCTGATAAGTTATGGTGATGCTGATGTAATGATAGCCGGTGGCACCGAGATGGCTACAACAGCTCTTGGTGTTGGTGGCTTTGCAGCTATTCGAGCTCTTTCAAGACGTAATGACGAACCAGAAAAAGCTAGTCGCCCATGGGATAAAGACCGTGATGGTTTTGTGTTAGGTGAGGGTGCTGGTGTAATGGTTCTAGAAGAGTATGAGCATGCCAAAAAACGTGGGGCTAATATTCTTGCTGAATTGGTTGGTGTAGGTATGAGTGATGATGCATTTCATACTACTGCGCCAGATTCTGAAGGTGTTGGATCGGCACTTGCTATGCAAAAAGCTTTAGATGATGCAGAGATGTCTCCTGATGCTGTTTCTTATATTAATGCACATGCTACCTCAACACCAGCAGGTGATACGATTGAAGTAACTGCTATCAAAAAAGTGTTTGCTGCCTCGGCTTATAAGATTCCTGTTAGCTCTACAAAATCAATGACGGGACATTTGTTGGGTGCTGCTGGAGCAGTTGAAGCAATTTTTGCTATTTTAGCTTTGCGCGATCAGGTTGCGCCTCCTACCATCAATTTAGATAATCCAGATGAAGGTTGCGATTTGGATTTTGTTCCTTATGTTGCTCGCCAAATGCGCATTGACGTTTCGCTGTCAAATTCTTTTGGTTTTGGCGGAACTAATGTCAGTTTACTATTTCGCAAACCGTAGTTTCTTGATGAAGATTTAGAAATAAGTCCAATGAAAACTCTAGGTAGATTATATCTTACTATTGGTATTGTGTGCTTAGGATTTTTTTTATGGTTTGGTGCTATCTTCTATAATTTCACTCAAACACCATTGCTTGCAGAGCACTCAAAGCCAGTAAATATAGTTTTTGCACCTCGATCTTCTGCGACCACTCTAGCGTATCAGTTACAGCGGTTAAATTTAATTTCTCATCCTAAAAGATTCGCAATGTTGGCACGTTTAAAAGGCGATGCAGATTATTTGCAAGCCGGTGAGTATGAAATATTGCCGGGCGACACGCCGATAATGCTGCTAAATAAAATGCGAAATGGTGGTTTTATTAAACACGAATTTTTAATTGTTGAAGGTTGGACTTTTGCGCAAATCTTAGCTGCCTTGTTCTCTAATAACTATATAACACATACTCTGAATGGCTTAACTACTGAACAAATAATGAGTAAAATTGGCCATGAAGGTGAGATGCCGGAAGGGCGATTTGCTCCAGATACGTATGTTATTAGCGGCCAGGTTACTGATGCTGATATTTTATTGACTGCATACGACCTTATGGCAAAAAGATTAGGTTCTGCCTGGCAAGCACGTGATTTAGCACTAAATTTGCATTGTCCCTATGAAGCGCTGATTATTGCCTCAATTATTGAAAAGGAGACTGCAGTAGCAAGCGAAAAACCTATTATTGCAGGGGTAATTTTACGCCGCCTAGAGAGAAATATGTTTCTCCAACTGGACCCAACAGTTATTTATGGATTGGCCAATGCTACTAGAAAGCTTACTTCTTCTGATTTGTTAAAAGATACTCCATATAATACTTACACTAGAAAAGGGTTGCCAGAATCACCCATAGCAATGCCAAGCTTATCATCAATCAATGCTGCACTTCACCCTGCGCCAGGAAATGTGTTATACTATGTGGCCAAAGGAGATGGCACACATGAATTTTCAAATACACTAGAAGAGCAAAATCAAGCAATAAAAAAATATATATTACTAAAATGAAGAAAAATTATTTTATTACACTAGAAGGTATTGAAGGTGCTGGTAAAAGCACGGTGATGCAATTTGTGGCTAATTACTTATTAAAACATAATATTAAAGTTGTTGTAACAAGAGAGCCTGGAGGTACTGAAATTGCTGAGAAGATTCGCCAGATTGTTCTCAATCATAATAATGAAAAAATGCATGTCGATACTGAAATTTTGCTCTATTTTGCAAGTCGGGCGCAGCATCTACAAAATGTTATTTTACCAGCTTTACAAGCAGGTAAATGGGTTTTGTGCGATCGCTTTACTGAAACTACTTATGCCTATCAAGGAGGTGGGCGTGGTATTCCGATGCAACGTATTGCACAACTGGAACAATGGGTTCAGGGCGATTTGCGACCAGATTACGTTTTGTTGTTAGATGTTGATGTTACTGTAGGGATGGAGCGTATCAAAAAGAACAGAGTATTAGATCGCTTAGAAGTTGAACAGCATAGTTTTTTTGAGCGCATTCGTAACTGTTATTTGGAAATGGCACAAAAGGAGCCGCAGCGCTATAAAATAATTAATGCTAATTTGTCTGAGGATCAGGTAAAAACTCAGGTTACTGAAGTGCTGCGGGAATTGCTCAACAATTACGAATCTGAAATCCGATGAAAACAATATTGCCATGGCAAAAGGCTGAGTGGAGCTACCTAGCTTCGCGTAGGGCTCAAGGTAAGTTGTCACATGCTTTGCTTTTAACTGGATTGGAAGGGTTAGGCCAGTCCGATTTTGCTCATGCTTTTGCGGCTTCGCTTTTATGTCAAAATCCAAATGACATAGCGTGTGGCAGTTGTAGTTCATGCCAGTTGCTTGCAGCAGGAAACCATCCAGATTTATTAGTTGTCAATCCTGAAGCGAAAGATAAGTTAATTAAGGTTGATCAAATTCGTGAGGTAATTTCTGAGTTAGGCAAGACTTCACAACAAGGAGGCTATCAAGTAGTGATTATTGAGCCTGCTGACGCGATGAATATTGCTGCAGCTAATGCGTTACTAAAAACTTTGGAAGAGCCGGCACAAAAAGTACAAATTATTTTAATTAGCAGCAAAGCAGCTTTTTTATCAGCAACGATTCGCAGCCGTTGTCAGCAATTAGTTTTTAAATCACCGACTAATATGCTAGCAAAAGAGTGGTTAAGTAGTAAGCTTGCTCTACATAATGAGCAAGCTGATCCAGATTTGCTATTAAGCCTTGCTGGAGGTGCGCCGTTAAAAGCTTTGCAATTTGCGACCGCAGATGCAAGCTCCGAACGCAGTGCTTTTGCTAATGCTTTTTTTGCTTTTGCTAATGGCAAACTTTCTGCGATTAATTTTGCCGAAGAGTGCCAGAATTATCCGCTTTCTTTTGTGTTAGGAATATTATTAAGTTTTATTGCTGATATGTTAAAATTGCAAGTTAGTTTAGCTAGCCCTATAGTTAATATTGATTTGCGGGATAATTTACAGCATCTCGCAGCAAAATTACCTTTGGCTAATATCCTTGAGTTTTCCGACAAAGTGGTTCAACTGGTCGCAATTAATAGTAAAAAAATTAATATTAACAAGCAAACAGCACTTGAAGCTTTGTGGATTGAGTTGGGGAGGGTGCAAAAAAGCAATTAAGAATTATGTTTTGTAGGGGCGGGTTTGTGTTGGAAGTAATATGGTTTGATAGAATCTAGATATGCAAAATTCACTGTGGTGTATTAAACACTGCTGAAACCCGCCCGTGTAGTGGCACAAATCTAGTGGGCGGGTTTCTGCAGTATTTAATAAACCGCGATAAATTTTATGGATTTAGATTCTATTAAACCTCCGTACTTCACACACAAACCCGCCCCTACAATGTATATAGAAATTTTATGCGTGTTGAAATAACTATTTATGCAACATGCCATTCTTAATTATTTTTAGAAGGAGAAATGGCGTAACATGTTAATCGACTCACACTGTCATTTAGATCAATTAAATCTAACTAAATATAATGGCCAATTAGATTTGGCTTTGGCTGCTGCACATACTGTAGATGTGAAATATTTTCTTTGTCCTGGAATTGATTTAGAACATTTTCCTGATATTTTAGCACTTGCTAAAAGTCGCAGTGATGTTGTGATTGGACTTGGTAAACATCCGACTGAAACAGGCCGTGATCCTACTTTGCAAGAATTAATATCTCTGGGCCAAGACCCATTAGTTGTTGGCATTGGCGAAACTGGTCTTGATTATGCGTATGCTAAAACGCAAGCAGAGAGGAATTATCAACAGGAGCTGCTTCGTTTACATATTCAAGCTGCCTTAAAATTAAATAAACCTTTGATTTTGCATTCGCGTGATTCAGGTGCAGATATCATAAAAATACTGCGTGAAGAAAAGGCCAATAAAGTAGGCGGAGTTTTTCATTGTTTCACTGACACCTTATCTGTTGCTGAAGAGGCGCTTGGCTTAAATTTTTTCATTGCTTTTTCTGGGATCATTACTTTTAAAAATGCAGAAAGTTTACGAGAGGTTGCAAAAACAATTCCACTGGAAAAAATCTTGCTTGAAACTGATGCGCCATATTTAGCGCCAGTACCCATGCGTGGCAAACCTAATGAACCGGCATATTTACGTTACGTTGCAGAATATCTAGCCAATTTGCGCGGCATTTCACTTGAGCAGCTAGCGAAGCAAACATCAGAAAATTTTGATAAATTATTTCGTTTACGGAAGTAATTTTATTGCTATAATCTAGTTAATCTTAATAATTAATTTTTGGAGAAAAATATAGCAAATGAAATAGAAGGTGAACAAAAAGTCGCGGCAAAATTAAGTTTAAAAGATAAACTTATTGCCTTTCTAAAGAAACTTGGCATTAGAACTCCGGTTCAGATCAAAGTGCCAACTAACCCATCTCAATATGGAGTATCGCTTACTTTTCAGAAAAGTGCAGAGGAAATTAAGGCGGCAGAGCAAGCTACAAAGGAAGCAAAAGGAGGAGCTACAGACTTTACAAAGGGCAAAGATGCTACTACTTTTATTAAAGGCTTAGAGGCAACAGAAGGTTGGAAACAGATGAGCCAACAAATGCTAGAAGAAGAGCAAATAGAAAAAATAGATGAGGCTCCTCGTCTACTTAAACGTGCATTTGCTATGGATGGGAAAGAAACTATGGTTGCCTTTATTTCAGATGATGCTGAAGCGAAACTTAACCAAATTCTGGATAAACCATAAAACTCAAAAGCTTGAATTGCTGGTTAATAGCTAATTATTTTCTAGAAAAAGCTATCTTCCCCAATCCTGGAATAGCAATGCCAAATGGCTTGAAGCTAATTCCATATACCATCCCAAGAATATTTATTTCTATGCCTTCTTCTCGTGCAATTAAAATACCAAACATGCCAAGTAGAGAAAATTGATAGCCAGTATTGCTAGGAGCTTTAGCAAAAACACGCCAAAATCCCAAATAATCTTTACCAACAGCAATTGATGGCATTGCAAGCTGAAGTTCTGGAACAGCACGTGCTACAAAAGCAGTGAATGTGTTGCTGTTTGGTCCAGGCCAATAATAATAAGTCTCTTTATAAGGATAAGCAGCGATGGCAGCTTGCACTTTCGGAATTAAAGTTTCAGCTGCATCGCCTCTAATGTCTTTTAATAACCAGGGCTTATTGCTAAACCAGATTCGGTCAGGAATATCTTGTTCTTTTTCGTATACCGGCAAATGCCAGTATTTACGCCAACCAATGACTTGATAAACTAAATAGCGGTCTGCATTTTTAGGTTTTAACGCAATCCAGGTGTGAACAGCAAATAAGCCACGCCAGTTATAGGTACGTGCTGCATAAATTTGAATTACTGCCGCCTTATATGTTGCTGGAGTAGGAGCAAGATTAGTGCTGGCGCGATCTGCATTGCTCCAATGGCTTTTGAAATCAACCTCGTGGCGGAATAAGACAATGGTTGGGCCAATTAAGAGCGTTATTAGTAATATTATAAGCAATTTATTTTTCATCCTTTTCACTGCATATATCAAATAATGGTATGAGGCACTGTAGGGGCGGGTTTGTGTTGTGAGTACGTAGGTTTAATCGAATCTAGATTAGTAAAAAATTTATTTCGATTTATTAAATACTGCAGAAACCCGCCCACGTGGTGGCACAAACTAACCGGGCGGGTTTCAGATGGCATTTATAAAATCGTGCTAGCCTTTTCTAATTTAGATTCTATTTAATCGCAATATTTCCAAAACAAACCCGCCCCTACATCTTATTTGATTGTTAATTATTTCCTAAACTCCAACATGCGTTGCAGCGGAATTAATGCTTTTTTCGCTATTTTTTCCTCAACTAATATTTCATCCTCGCCGGTCATAAGGCATTGCTCGATGTTTGCTAAAGTATTCATAGCCATCCAAGGGCAGTGTGCGCAACTAGTACATGTGGCGCCATGACCAGCTGTTGGCGCAATAATAAAATTTTTGTTAGGCGATAGCTGGCGCATTTTATAGAGTATTCCCGCATCAGTTGCTACAATAAATGTCTCATTGGGTAATTGTTGGGATGCAGCTAATAGCTGTGAAGTAGACCCAACAATATCAGCAAGTTCAATCACAGCAGGTGGAGATTCAGGATGTACAAGAACTGCCGCATCAGGATAAAGTTTTTTTAGTTGTAAGACACCTTTAGCTTTAAAACTTTCGTGCACTACACACGATCCTTGCCAAATAAGCATGTCAGCATTGGTTTGGCGCTGAATGTATCCTCCTAAATATTTATCAGGTGCCCAAATAATTTTTTCGCCAGCATAATGCAGGCGGTTTATTACATCGACAGCGATGCTTGAAGTCACTACCCAATCTGCTAGAGCTTTTATTTGAGCGGAAGTATTGATGTAAACCACAATGGTTCTGTTTGGGTGAGCTTTGCAAAATTTGGCAAATTCTTTTGGTGGACAGCTCATATCTAATGAGCAATCAGCTGCTAAGGTCGGCATCAAAACACGTTTATTTGGATTGAGGATTTTTGCAGTTTCACCCATAAAACGTACGCCGGCGACTATTAATGTTTTGGCTGTTTGTCTCATGCCAAAACGCGCCATTTCTAGTGAGTCTGCAACACAACCACCAGTTTCATCAGCCAATTGCTGAATGTCTGCGTTAGTATAAAAATGAGCTACTAAAGTTGCATCATGTTCTTGTAATAATTTTTTGATGCGTTCGAAATAAAGTTGTTTCTCATAAGGTGAGATAGTTTGATGTAGGTGTAATTTCATGACCCAGTGTAACACAATTTCTTTTCCATACCAATTATTGACTTTGTCCATGTCAAATTTTGGTTCGATGTAAAAGTAGGGGCGGGTTTGTGTTGGAAATATTGCGATCAAATAGAATCTAAATTCGGAAAGGTTATCACGATTTTATAAATGCCATCTGAAACCCGCCAGATAGATTTGTGGCAATTCGCGGGCGGGTTTCTGCAGTATTTAATAAACTGAGTTGAACTTTACATATCTAGATTCTATCAAACCGTATTACTTCCAACACAAACCCGCACCCTACGAGCACAAACCCGCCCCTAAGGGGCATTGTGAAAAAATTGATGTTTTGGTTGGCGTCCCGGAGAGGATTTGAACCTCCGACCTATCCCTTAGGAGGGGATTGCGCTATCCAGCTGTGCCACCGGGACTTGTGCTGGTGGAGCTGAGGAGGATCGAACTCCTGGCCTCCGCATTGCGAACGCGGCGCTCTCCCAACTGAGCTACAGCCCCCGATAATTTAATCTTACCAATCGCGCGGCGTATAATCAAGGTTGTCTTTTACCCCATGGATGTTATAATCATCAAGTTAGAAACTTTATTTTTGATGCGAACAAACAATGGAGGTAAACAATGCCACAGGATCTGCAGCTGCAAAATAAGTTTTTGCAAACTATGTGTAACGATGAAGTTCCAATTTCGGTATTTTTGATGAACGGTATTAAATTGCAAGGTAAAATAGAAGCATATGATGATCATGTAATTGTGTTAAAGAATTCTACATCACAAATGATATTTAAGCATGCCATTTCTACTATTGTTCCTGCTGCCGCAACACATCACAAAGAGAGAGAATAATTTTATAATTAACGTTAATTATGTCTGAAATCGCCAAAGAAATTTCCGTAATAAATATTGAAGATGAGCTCAAACAATCATATTTAGATTATGCGATGAGCGTTATAGTTAGTCGTGCTTTACCTGATGTTCGTGATGGGTTAAAACCTGTGCATCGTCGGGTATTGTATGCCATGTATGAGTTAGGCAATGACTATAATAAGCCATACAAAAAATCTGCTCGTATTGTTGGTGATGTTATTGGTAAATATCATCCGCATAGCGATGCAGCAGCTTATGATACTATTGTGCGTATGGCGCAACCTTTTTCCTTGCGTTATTGTTTGGTTGATGGCCAAGGTAATTTTGGTTCAGTTGATGGTGATTCACCCGCTGCAATGCGTTATACGGAAGTTCGTTTAGCAAAAATTGCTCATTATTTGCTCAGTGATTTGGATAAAAATACTGTAGATTTTGTTCCCAATTATGATGAAACAGAGTTTGCCCCTGTAGTATTGCCAGCTAGAATTCCTAATTTATTGATTAATGGGTCGTCTGGAATTGCTGTTGGTATGGCTACCAATATCCCACCACACAATTTAGGTGAAGTTATCGATGCTTGTATTGCTTTAATCAATAATCCTGAAATTGATTTACATGAACTAATAAAAATTGTGCCAGGTCCTGATTTTCCTACTGCTGCGATTATTAATGGGCGAGCAGGAATTGAAGATGCATATCGAACTGGAAGAGGCCGTATTCTTATTCGTTCTAAAGTTAGTATCGAAACAGATGAGGAAACTTCTAAGCAAACTATCATAGTTCACGAGTTACCTTATCAAGTTAATAAAGCTCGTTTGTTGGAAAGAATTGGGGAACTAGTAAAAGAAAAGAAAATTGAAGGAATTACCGCTATTCGCGATGAATCTGACAAAGATGGCATGCGCGTTGTAATTGAGCTACGTCGAGGTGAGATTGGGGAAGTTGTGCTTAATAATCTCTTTGTAAATACTCAATTACAAGTTGTTTTTGGCATTAACATGGTGGTGTTAGATGGTGGGCAACCAAAAGTTTTAAACTTAAAACAAATGCTTGATGCTTTCATTCGCCATCGCCGTGATGTGGTTACGCGGCGGTGTGTTTTCGAATTAAAACAAGCTCGTGACCGTGCGCATATTTTAGAAGGCTTAAGTGTAGCACTTGCAAATATTGATGCGATGATCGCTTTAATCAAAGCAGCAAAAACTCCGCAAATCGCCAAACAAGAGCTATTACAAAAAGATTGGGAGTTAGGCGCAGTAAAAGCTCTATTAGCGCAAACAAGTGCAGAAATTTCCCGTCCTGAAAATCTTTCTCGCGAGTTTGGCGTTGTTGCAACTGGTTATCGGTTAAGTGAAGCACAAGTACAAGCAATTTTAGATTTACGTCTGCATCGGTTAACTGGACTTGAACAAGATAAAATATTTAACGAATACCAAGAACTACTTGAAGCAATTAAAAAGTTGCTTAATATTTTGGCTGATAATAATTTATTAATGCAAGTAATTCGTGATGAATTGCTTGAAGTGAAAAATTTATTTGCTGATGCAAGAAGAACTGAAATAATCGATTCCAAAGAAGATTTAACGCGTGAAGATTTAATTGCGCCAGAGGATGTTGTTGTTACCCTTTCGCATGATGGATATGCCAAGATTCAAGCGATTGCTGAATATCAAGCGCAACGCCGTGGCGGGAAAGGTAAAATGGCTGCTTCGGTTAAAGAAGAAGATTTTATCGAGCGCTTATTTATTGCTAATACTCACGATACAGTTTTGTGCTTTTCGAATAGAGGTAAAGTCTACTGGTTAAAAGTATATTTAATTCCATTCGGCAGTCGTGTGTCACGTGGCAAACCATTGGTTAATTTATTACCCTTAACAGAAGGCGAACGCATCAACACGATTCTACCAGTAAAAGAATTCGTTACTGACAAATATTTGTTAATGGCAACGGCAAAAGGAACTGTAAAAAAAGTGCCATTAGAACTATTTTCTAATCCACGCACTAACGGCATTATCGCTATTGACCTACAAGATAATGACTACTTAGTAAATGTTGCTCTGACTGATGGCAAATCTGATGTGATAATTTTTAATGATGGTGGCAAAGCGATTCGTTTTAATGAGAAGCATGTTCGGCCTATGGGTAGGACTGCGCGAGGTGTTCGTGCCATGCGTCTCAAAGATGGGCAACAAGTAATTTCGATGCTAATTGCTAATGCAGATGGCGCAATTTTAACCGTAACTGAAAATGGCTATGGCAAACGAACGGCAATTTCCGATTATCCTGAGGTTAATCGCGGAGGAGTTGGTGTTATCTCTATTCAATCTACTATGCGTAACGGTAAAGCAGTTGGTGCTATACAAGTAAATGCTGGTGATGAAATAATGTTAATAAGTGACCATGGTACTTTGGTGCGCACACGTGTTGATGAAATCTCCATTATTGGCCGCAATACTCAAGGAGTTAGATTAATCAATGTTGCTGATGGAGAAAAATTGGTCGGGGTTCAACGCATTGAAGAGGAGTGA